>JAJCXQ010000499.1 GCA_029263355.1 Acidobacteriota bacterium
CACAATTTCGGCACCCACCACCGGCCGGATCACCCCCGTCGCCGTCACCGTGCGGTCGAGCGTGCCGCGGCCGACCCGTGTCGTCTCATAGGCTGCTTCGGCGGGGGTGGCATCCTTTTGCCATAGGAACGTTGCTGCAACCGTGATCAGCACCGCCGCGCCGAATCCAATCTGTGTTTTGTTCATCCTGTCCTCAACACCGTCGTTCAACTCGGGTTGACCCTCTGGCCACACCCACGACGATAGCGAGGAGATGTCGTCTCGGTTTGACGGACTTGTCACAGGATGTAACGGTCTCAGATGTCTTGCTCGGTCGCTGAGTCGCCACTCAGTGAGTCGCCACTCAGTGAGTCTAGACTCAGTGAGTCGTGACTCAGTAAGATAGATATCGCCAAGGAGGCTGAGTCATGGACGATTTCATCGGCCGCAAGAAAGAGCTACAGACCCTTACGGAGGCATGGGAGTCGCCGGGTAGCGGCTTCATACCGATCTACGGGCGCCGACGGGTGGGCAAAAGTGAGCTCATTCTGAGCTTTCTCCGAAGCAAGACTGCGCTCTACTTTGTGGGCAAGCGAGCTCCCGAAGGGCTTCAGATCCGAGAGTTTCTGCAGGTGGCTGCAACAGTCGTCGACGAACCTCTATTGGCGACCTACCCGGCTAGCAGTTGGGCGGATGCGATCGATGCCGTGTTGGCTCGAAGGCCCAATGGCGAAAAGCTGGTCTTGGCGTTCGACGAGTTTCAGTGGATCGTCGAGGCCAGCCCCGAGCTGCCGTCGATTCTGCAAGAGAGATGGGATCGAGACTGGCAGAGGTCTGAAGATGTCCTGCTCATTCTTTGCGGCTCGTATATCGGATTTATGGAGCGAGAGGTGCTTGGGCGCAAAAGCCCTCTATTCGGTCGGCGAACGGCCCAGATCCTCTTGCGACCTTTCGACTATCGGGAAGCGGGTGAGTTTCATCCCGACTACTCGCTAGTCGATCGGGCGCGAACGTACTTTGTTTGCGGCGGGGTGCCGTTTTACCTTCGAATGTTCTCGCAGCGCCAGTCGTTCGAGATGAACCTCACCAATCAGCTTCTCGACGAACATGCGGCTCTCCATCGTGAGCCGGATTTCTTACTGCGTGAAGAGCTGCGCGAAACCGAGAGCTACTACGCCGTGTTGCTGGCGATCGCCGGTGGCCACCAGCGGGCGCACGATATTGCCCGTGTCAGCGGAATACCGGCCGGCAGCCTGCCCTACTATCTAAAACAGCTCACTGAGCTCGGCTACGTGGCGCGGCGGTATCCGTTGATCGACGGCCGTCGAAACCCCCGCAGCGTCCGTTACGACTTCGACGATCCGTTACTGCGGTTCTGGTTCCGGTTCGTTTTTCCGCAACAGAGCCAGCTCCGGCGTTTGGGCCCCGAGCGTGCATTCCTAGAGCGCGTCGAGCCTCGGCTCGATGCCTACCTGGGTTATTGCTTCGAGCGCCTGTGCCGCGAAGCTTTACCATGGCTGTATGAGAGAGAAGGGGTCCACGCCTCGTACGAAGTTGGCGAGTATTGGTCCAAACAAGTCCAGATCGATGTCGTGGGGTGGCGCGCCGATGGATGGACAGATCTTGGCGAATGTAAGTGGGGCGTTGTGAAGTCGGCAACCGAGCTGGAGCGTGAGCTGGCGGCAAAGATCGAGAAGTACCCGAATCGTCGCAACGCGACCCTCGGTCAACGGGTGTTCACCCGTCAGCCAAGACCGGGTGACGACGATCGTTCGTCGAACACTCGCTGGCATACGTTGGAGGATCTTTACGTTTGATTCGTTTCGAATCGATCATGCTAGAGTCGGTTTATGGGACGTGAGGCACTGATCGACTCCTCAGGCTCGGCTGAGCTCACCCTCGCCGAGTGGTACGAGCTACCCGAGGAAGAATCCGGTGAGTTGGTTGACGGCCGCCTGGAGGAGGAAGAGGTGCCGGATTTTGTCCATGAATTTCTCGTCGCCTTGATGGCTCAGATCTTCGCCAATTGGGTGATCCCTCGCGGTGGCGTGGTCGGTGGCTCGGACGCCAAAGTTGCGGTGAGCGAGAAGCGGGGCCGGAAGCCCGATCTGACCGTATACTTCTCAGGCAGCGTGCTGCCGCCGCGGCGCGGCCTTGTCCGCGTTCCGCCCGACATCGCGGTCGAGATCATCTCCCCCAAACCGCGCGACACACGCCGGGACCGCGTAGACAAGCTCGCCGAATACTCGGCCTTCGGCATCCGCTTTTACTGGCTGGTCGATCCAGAGCTTCGCACGGTGGAGATTCTCGAGCTCGGGGACGATGGCCGCTATGTCCACGCGGTTGGGGCCGCGTCCGGGATCATCGATCCGGTTCCTGGATGCGACGATCTCGTCGTCGATCTCGATCAGCTCTGGCAAACGATCGATCGGCTGGCACCGGCTGAAGACTAAATCCGAAACCCCAAGGGCTTGAAAAGCTGGCTCCACAGTCTGGCGCCAAAATTTGATCCGATCGCCCGTCCAAGGTAACCTCTCTTTCGAATCCATCTATTCGGAGGATCCTCCGGTGTTCTTGTTCCAGTTCGTATAGCCCCACCCCACAACCTTCGCCACCTCGGCCGATCTGTGTCTGATCGAAGTCGATCACCCCTACCTACCCGAGGCGCGAGGAATAGGTTCGCCTTTCCGGACTGTTGTCCGCTGCTTGGGGCAGTCGTCCGTTTTCAACCTGTGATCCGTCTCTTCTGACGCATCCGCGGCGAACCCTGTCCGCGGCGTGAGACCGGCCGGTCTCCGCGCGGTTGCCTCGTGCTTCGCAACTGGAGTCGAGCACGATGGATGTGTACGTGGGAGCACCGGCTTGCCCGGGCTCTGATCAATCGGATTTTGAAATTGCTCGGGGAGCTGTTGAGCTCGGCGAGCTCAACCAGGCGCGATCTCGCCTGTGCTCGCCGCGTTGGCGACTTCATTCTTTGCTGGCTTTCTTTCCTGTCGCCCGAAGACTCGGGGCTTCGACTCTGGCCATGGAGCGCGAGGTCCGCGTTTGTCTGGAGACGATCCTGGCGCGTCAACGGGTGGGCTGTGGCATGGTCCTGGCGCGACGGATCCAATCGGATCTCTTGACTTGGACCTCAGAGGATTCGGTGGCGCCAGGTCACCTGCAGGCCTTGGCGGTGATGTTGTCTCAGCCTCATGGTCAGCCGACCCTGCGTTATGTGCGAACGCTGCTCGAGGCCGGTCGGGTAACAGAGGCGCGGGCGTTTGCGGACAACCTACAAGAGGTGAAGGTGCGTCATCACGCCTTGCGGCTGACCGCTTCCGGTCTGTGGCGGGCCGGAGGTGGGCGGTGCTTCGTCGGCCCGGCCTTCTCGAAGGACTTCCTGCCTAGCCTGGAACGTTTTTTCGCGATGACGGAGACGCTGGGCTCCGCGCCTTCGGTCAACGGTGTCCATCTCGTGACCGCGGAGCGACTGTTGGCGGGCCTCAAAGGTGCGGAGCGCCAGCAGGCGTTGGCCTATTGGGCGCCGATCATGTATCGCGCCTGCGGACGTCGGCAGGCTGAACAGGTGGTGCGCGCCATCCGTTATCAAAGCCGGCTCCAGCAGGCTCGGTTCCTGGTGTTGCAACAGGCCCTCGACGCAGGTTCCTTGGAGGACGCTTGGAGGCTTCTCGAGCCGATGGCTGGAGTTTACCGTGAGCGTGGGTGCCTGCACCTTGCCGACGCGTTGATCCGACGCGGCGACGGGTGTCGTGCTCGGCGATTGCTAGCACGCGTAGTCCACAAACCTTTGCAGGCTGAGAGGACCTTGTTGTTTCGGGCGTCTGAGCTCGGATCCGTCACCGGCAATGTGGATCGTCTGAAGAGAAGCTATGGTCGATGGCTGGCAGCGCGGCCGCAACAATGTGAGGATCTGTCAGCGTTTGATCGCTTGTTGCCGACGCTCGCTAGCCGCTGGATCTTGTTGGCTCTGCGCACTGGCTGGCGTGGATCCAACGGTGGCTCAGTGGAGATTCCTGATTGGGTCCGTTGGCGCGACCTGCAGCAGTTGACGACGGATCGTCGTGGCCTGCGCTCGTTGTTAGCGCATGTCGACGATCACCAAGTCGACCTGCGGCACGTTCTGCGTTCCATGCGACGGATCGCCGGGGACGTTGATCAGCCGATCTGGAGCGAGCACCTCTGTTGCCGAGCGGAGCTCTTAGCGGCAACTCTCGATCAACCCCGGCGCTCAACGGGTCGCGATCTAAAGACATCGCAGATCCTGGTCCGAGGATTACGTGGCCACTCGGAAGGGGCCAATCTGTCGACAGCGGCGGATTCCCGGGATAGGTGTGCGTGGGATGAAGGGGTGTCGCTCTCTCCGCGAGCGCTACGTCGTCGTCGGGTTCTTTTGCAAGCGACCAAGTGGTGTCTCAAGACGTGGTTACAGGGCGGTGAGCCGGTGCCAGCCGAAACGGTGAGGTCGCGCCTGAGGGTCCTCACCAACCTGGAGGGTGGTCTTGCGATCGGTGTTTTGGAGCGGGCATTACGACCCGTTCGTGCGCCGTCCTCCGGCTACGTCACGATATTCTTCACTCTGGTCTCGCTGGCTCCACGACGGGCCGCGGAGCTGGTCTTTGGAGACCATCTGACGCTGTTCTTCGAGGAGATCAACAAGGCGAGAGAGCTGCTGCTCGAGTTGGAGGACCATCGCGTCCTGGAGTCGGGATTCACTGAGCTCTGGTTGATGTTGATGCGCCGGGTCCGGGCTCGATTTGGTGTCGAGCGCGGTCGTGAATGGTTATGTGAGCTGATGGATGCATGGCCGGCCGCTTCACGGATTCCGACGCTGGCGGCGGTGCGATGTTGTTTGGCGGATACTGTCGACAACTTGACGGTGACCGGTGATCGGTTGATTGCTCGGGCGGAGCGGCGCCTCGTCGACCTGACGGGGACGCCGACGTCCAAACTTCCCACCGCGTTGCTCGACGACCCCAATGCGTTGGCGCGTTTCGATTGGCTGCGACCCGGCTGGCTGTTGAGCAACACCGCTGGCCGGACCGACCAGGATCGCCGCGCAGACCTCGAGGTTTTGCGCGGAACCCGCGGCGATATCGACCCGCTGCCGATACGAAAGCTGGCCCGCAGCCTGTCGCTGGAAGCGGGTCAACAGCAAATCACCCGTCGTTGGCTCGCGGGGGCATATCCTTGGCCCGATCGGTCTTCTGCGGTTGAGCTTCCGGAGCTGGCAGGGTTGGCGCGGTACCGGGTTCGGTTCCTCGACAAACGTCAAGATCTGTTCACCTATCTCCATTTTGCAGACTGCGTACCCTGTTGCTTCAACCGAGCCAACCGCTACTTCAAGCAATGGGGGCTCAGGCAGTGGGTGCTGGCGTTGTGGAAGGATCCGTTGTCCTTCTGCTTTCATGTCGAGCGTTTGGTCGACGAAAGGCAGTGGCGGCCGTGCGGTTTTGTTTTCGGCAGCTACGCGTTGTGCCAGGCAACTCCGGCGGTGCTGCTCAACGGCATCTACCTGCATCGCAAGCATGAACAGCTGCGGGCGGAGATCCTGCACGCGATCGAAGAGATGTTCTGCCGACCGCTGGGGGTGCGCTGGGTCGCCATCGCCAACCGCTACGGAGGCTGCGGCAATCTGCCCGAAACCTATGTGCTTCGCTCTGTCATCGTGCAGCGACTGCGCGCCTTGAGATTCAAGGGTCGGCCGGTCACAGCGATTTATGACGACATCTCCTGTGAAGTCAATCAGACGATGTTGATGTCACACCTCTACTGGCGCAACTTACGAGAGTAGCGCGCCACATCAAAAAAGGTCTCCGTCGCCCGCAGAGACCCCGTTTGAGCCTCGATCCTGCTCTCCTCAACGTCCCGACACCCCGATTTATCGTCGATCCTGCTCTCCCCACCGTTCGGAGACCCGGATCGAGCGTTAATTGCGGTCTCCCCAACGTCCAGAGACCCGGATCGACGCTCGATCCGGGTCTCTGAGCCTGAAGGACTGCGGAATCGACGCTCAGGCGGAATGTTGGAGCGGGGCAAAATGTGTGACGGTGTGACGGTGTGACGGTGTGACGCGGTTTCATACCGACAGAACTTTTCGTTTTCTCTTCCGAAGCCAAATAACGTATTTCATATGGGTTGGAATCTGCGTCACACCGTCACACCGTCACAGACCAGGCGATACCTTGACGGGTTTTGGTGAGCTCTTGGGCCGACGGGTCGGAGGCTCATGAGGATCGAGACTCGGAATGTTGTCACACCGCGCCACATCAAAAAAGGTCGCCATCACCCATCGTGGTGTACATCGTGTCAAGCTCGGCGAAAGCTTCGGGCGCGGTGTCGGCGAGGGCGACCATGCCTAGGCCTTGGGGCTCGGGCTGATCACGGAAACCGAGGTCATTGAGTTGACGATCCCACCAAGCGGGCTGACGCGGGAACCAGGCATCGATATCGCTGGCTCCGGCCAGCTCGGGCTGGGTGACGGCGGCGGCGAGGAGGGACTCGGCGGCGCGGGCGTGGCGCGGATGGAAAAGGGCGTCACCCCAGGCGAGATGGTCTCCCCGACGGCGGAAGACACCCCAGCCGACAAGCCGACCCCAGCGACGGACGGCGAGCAGGACATAGTTGACATCGGGGCAGCGCAGATAACGCCAGTTGAGGTACTTCGCGTCACGCTGGACGAGGAAACGGTAGTGCGGCGCCACCCGCTGAAAGAAGCGATCCCAGGCGATGTCAACCTGATCGACTCGCTCGACGCGATAGCCACGACCGGCGGACCAGGAGGGCGCGGCGGCGAGTGGGCGTGACCTGAAATGGACCGGCAAGGTCTGGCTACCGCCGATGAACCAGCGGCAGAAACGTTGGATCGGGCCGGTGTTGAAGCCGAAGTAGAACCCGCAGCTACCGTCGCGATGGATAGAGAAGAAGTGGCGGACGGTGCGCGCCAGCAGGCTGCTCTTGCCACGACCGGTGTTGCGGAAGCTGGTGTCGGTCATCGTGTCGCCCATCTGCAGAGCGACAAACGACCCGTCGCGCCACACTGGGATCGGGTAGCCGCCGTAATGCGACGCCAACTCGCCACCCGGGGCGACAGCGAGACTGATCCGGCATCTACCGCTGGGACCGCCGTAGGGATTGTCGGCATACTTCCAGCGCCAGTGGTCGAGTCCGCGCTCGATATGGAAGCAGGTTTGAAAGAGGCGCAGAATGGCGTCCTCGTCACCGGCTTGGTAGGGGCGGATGAGGAACGGGTCCTTACGCGCCGTCAAGATCTTCCAGTCAGGTGCGGTCTCGTCCTCGGTCCCGGCGTCGACGGTCAACGAATGATCCCGGGTGATCGCGAAGCCCGCCTCCGACAGCGATTGGACCACCTGTCGTAGCCTCACCTGATGGCGCGAAGGCAGGGCGCCCCGCTGTCGGGTGATTTCTGGTTCGGGGTCCTCGAGGGGGGTGACGACGATCAACTGACCCCGATCTCGCAGAGCGCGGCGAAAGCGTTCCACCGTCTCGCCAAGGTCCTGTGGTGCGATCGAGTCGTCGCTGTGGTTCCACAAAGCGGCATCAAAGCTGCCTGCGCCTACGTCTTGGCTCCCGGCCTGCCATGGATGAACGTCGTGACGCACTCGTAGATGCTCATGGGTGGCCTCGTCCCAACCCAGGGTCAGGAGTCGAGTGGGGTTACCAAGGTGTGAGTCGAGGTAGGGAAGGAGCGTCACGGTTCAAACGTTATACTCTCCGCCGCTGAGATTCCACAGACACAACGCGCACCTAGCGGCGGGCAAATCGATGACCTCACCACCGGGCAAAACAGAGCAGGTACGGGCGACCAGTGCGCTGGTCTTGGCCCCGCACTATGACGACGAGGTGCTCGGTCCTGGCGGGTTGGTGACGCAGCTCACTGCTTCCGGGGCGGTGGTCCGTGTGCTCTTCCTGTCCGACAGCGGCGGGGTCGCAACCGATCCGGCGGAGCGGGCCGCCCTGAGCCAACGCCGTCGTCAAGAAGCGTTGGCGGCGGCCGAGGTGCTCGGCATCGCCGGGCTCGACCACCTCGACTTGCCCGATGGAGGTCTCGACCAGCATCGGGATGCCATGGCCGCGGGCATTCGACGGGCTCTGCTCTCACAGCGTCCCGAGTTGTTGTTGGCGCCCTCGCCGCTCGAGATCAGCGCTGACCATCGGGCGGCGTTTCGTGCCCTCCACGAGACGCTGATCGGCATCCGCCCAGGCGATGCGTTATGGCCGGTGACTCGGGACCTCGAGATCCTGGCCTACGAGATCAACCATCCCCTTTACCCCGATCTGCTGGTCGACATCAGCCAGGAGGTCGAGACCCTGCGCCGGGCAATGGCTTGTTATGCCAGCCAGCAAGAGCAGCACAACTACCTGGAAGCGAGCCTCGGTTTGGCGAGGTTTCGCACCTTGTCGTTGGCTCCCGAGATCGAGGCCGTCGAAGCCTATCGGCGGCTCACCGTCGACGATTTCAGAACCTACGGTCCATCGCGGCTGATCGCTGAACTGGGAGGCGTGTCGCCGGCCCTTGCGCCCGTTGACGAGGGGCCAAAAATCTCGGTCATCGTCCGCACCAAAGATCGACCGGAGTTGCTCGCCGAGGCTCTGGCGAGTTTGGCGGCGAGTACCTACACACAAGCCGACGTGGTCGTTGTCAATGACGGTGGCGCGTCGCCGTCGTTGCCCGATGAGTTCCCGCTGCCGGTGAAGGTGGTTGATCTCGAGCACAACCGGGGACGCGCGATAGCCGCCAACGCCGGCATCGCCGCTGCCCGTGGCGACTACATCACGTTTCTGGACGACGATGACCTGGTGGAGCCAGAGCATCTCGCCACCCTCGCCGGAATGGTGGGCGCGGCCGGTGTGCGGGTCGCTTACACCGACGCAGCGGTTGGCGTTTACGAACTCTCAGATGACGGTTGGTGCTGCGTCGAACGTCGTTTGCCCTACAGCCGCGATTTTGATCCCGAGCTGTTGCTGTTCGACAACTACATCCCATTCCACACCCTGCTGATCGAGCGTGCGCTCTGCGAGCAGGTCGGAGCGTTGGACGCCGAGCTGCCATTCTTCGAAGACTGGGATTTTCTGATTCGCCTCGCTCGCCAGACACCGTTCCATCATTTGGCGCGGGTCACCTGCGAGTACCGGCACTTCCGTGGCGGCGGCCACCACATCTTGGGGGACAAGCCTCGCAGCCGCACCGACTTTCTGGACATGAAGGCACGGGTTCTCCGCAAACACGCGCTGAACCCGGAGGTGGACATCCAGCGAGTGGCGGAGACCCTGGCCCAGGTGATCGATACGCTGCGGGCCGATCAGGTGGTCGAGAACGAAGACGTCAATCGTTTGCGTCGCGAGTTGGCGGATCGACGCGGCGAGGTGCAACAGGCCGAAGCGCGTTATCACCAGCTCAACGGTGAGCTTCAAGGGGTTCAGATCCATCAGCAGGTGATTGAAGAATCCGAGCGCCGTACCCGCGAAGAGTTTCGCCAACGTGAGGCCGACATCCTTCGTCAGACTCAGGACATCCACTCCTTACAGGCGCAGATCGACGGCCAATCCAAGACCCTACGCCAGACCTATGATGAGATCGAACGGCTCAACGAGCTGATCCGTACTATGGAGTCGAGCAAGGCGTGGCGGATGCACCAGTGGATTCAGAGGCGTAAGGCGTGAGGCATAAGGCGTGACGCGGATCGCGCTGTGTCCCTCCGAGCCGATCCGTCGGCGGATGGCGGGTATCGGCATTCGTTACTTCGAGCTGGCGCGGCGTCTGCCACAGCACGGGCTCGAAGTCGTGCTGCTGACCGCGGGTGACGTTGCCGAGGCCGCGGAGCTCGAAGGCCTCGTGGACGTCGACATCCGTGGCTTCGAGCGTGGCCGGTTACGTGAGCTCGTCGCTGACTGCCAGGGCGCCGTCGCCCAGGGGCATCTCGCCAACGACCTGTTGGTCGAGGTCCCGGAGCTGCCGACCGCAATCGATCTCTATGATCCGTTCCTGGTCGAGAATCTGCACTACGTGGACACTTTGGGGCTCGATCCTTATCGCAACGACCATGCGACCTGGGTCTTGCAGATGGCCGAAGGTGATTTCTTTCTGTGTTCCTCGGACGAGCAGAGACAATTCTATCTCGGATTTCTCAGCGCGGTCGGACGGCTCAACCCGATCCGATTGAAAGAGGACCCCGACCTCGCGGAGCTGATCGCGCTGGTACCCTTCGGTGTGCCGAAGCAGTTGCCGGCACCTAGAAGGCTGCTACCCGAGCGGTCTGGCGCCGAGAAACGGCTGCTGTTTGGCGGACTTTACGATTGGTACGATCCGTGGCCGGTGTTACAGGCCCTCGAGATCCTCGACGAGCCCGATTGGATCGTCTACTTCATTCGTAACCCCAATCCCGACAGCACTCCTCAAACCTTGGCGCGGGAGGTCGAGGATTGGTGCACACGGCGCGGCTGGTGGGGGGAGCGGGTGCAGATGCTCGATTGGGTGAATGCCGAGCGTCGCTACGATTTGTTGCGGGAAGTTGATCTGTTGGTTTCCACCCACCGCATCAACCTCGAGACGCGACTGTCGCTGCGTACGCGATTTCTCGACGCTCTGGCGGCGGGATGTCCGGTGGTGACCAGTGATGGCGGAGCGATGAGCCGCCTGTTGCGTCAGCATGGCGCCGGCTGGGTGGTGCCGCCGGCTGACGCCGCGGCGTTGGCGTCCGCGTTTCGTGAAGTGTTGACGGACAGCGAAGAGACCGCGGTCCGGCGCCGCGCCGCGGAAGGTTTGCTGCGACAGTTCAGTTGGGATCGGGTGCTCGAGCCGCTGGTACGGTTTTGCAACGCACCGCGGCTCGATCCAACCAAAGCCGAGTTCGCCTTCCGGCCGGCGACCCAGGCGCCAGCGGACACCTTCACCTTCCGACTCCGGCGTCGGCTCCGGCGATGGCTGGGGTAGGTGTGAGAACGTCATGAGCCAGACCGTCATGAGCCAGACCGTCAAAAAGAAACTGCGCAGCGTCTCGGTCCTGATCCTGAGTTGGAACGGCCGAGTGCATCTCGAAGCCTGTCTGCCGGCCCTCGACCAGCAGCTGCCCCCCGGGATCGACTATGAAGTGGTGGTGCTCGACAACGGCTCCACCGACGGTACCGTGGAGTGGGTCCGGCGTCACCATCCCCAAGTCCGCTTGATCTCGAGCCCGGTCAACCTGGGCTTTTGCGCCGGCAACAATCGACTGGTCGCCGAGTCCGAAGGTGACGCGGTCATCTTCCTCAACAACGATACGCGTCCGCAGCCGGAATGGTTGGGGGCCCTGGTGAATGCTTTGGCGCAGGCGCCGGACGATGTGGCGGCAATCTCCGGCCAGATCATCGATTGGCCGGGGGAGCGACTGGATTTTGCGCACGGTGTGCTGACCTTCGACGGCCATGCCTTTCAGCGTGACTTCGGCCGCCCGCTCGACGAGGTCACGGTGCCGGCGGCAGGCTCCGAGCTGCTCTTCGCCTGTGGCGGCAACATGATCGTGCGTCGTGAGTCGTTCCTCGCCGCAGGGGCGTTCGACGAAGACTATTTCGCCTATCTGGAAGACGTTGACCTCGGCTGGCGGTTGTGGTCCGGAGGCGAGCGCGTCCTGTTCGAACCCGGCGCCGTGGTGCATCATCGTTCGATGGCGACCAGCCAGCATCTGGGCAACGAGAATCGTGGTTTTCTCTTCGAGCGCAACGCTTTTCTGACCGCCTACAAGAACTACGAGCCGGAGCTGTGGCAGCGGTTGGCGCCGGCGATTCTGCTGACCCTGCAGCACCGCACCCAGACTTTGATGGTCCAAAACAACCCTGGCGGTGATCTGCTGACCATCAATCCCTACGCTGGGCAAATCGCCAATACTGGCCATGGCCCAGCGACACCCGAGGCGCCAGCGACCGCGACATCGGCGACCGCGGCGCCGGTCGCGCCGCCGCCGGTGGTCACCACTCTGTCTCAGAAATGGCGCGGCTATGGACCGCGGGAGTTCATGCGCCGCGGCGTCCGCAAGGCGGCGCATTCACTGCTCCCTGGCTGGCTGTGGGACGACGCATCAACGGCGCCGCAGCTGAGTGATCCGCGGACGGTAGCTCAACTGCGCGCTCTGACGAACATCATGGGTTGCCTCGCCACCTCGACCGCCCGCCGCCAGCAGGTCCAGGTTCGTCGGCGTCGATCGGATCGTGAGATCTTCGAACGTTTCCCGTTGTTCGTGGTTCCGACCTACCCGGGAGACGCAACGTTGTTCGCCAGCCCGGCGTTCGAATCCTGGCTACCCAACGATGTGCCTTTGGAGCGCGCCACCCTCGACGAGATCATGCGGACGGAGGGTCGATCGGCTCGACGATGACCGCCGTGCCGTACGCCAACATCTCGGCAGCGGTGGTGGCGATCTCGGAGCTCATGAACCGTGCCGTCACGATAGCGTTGGCGCCCAACTCCTGCGCTTCTTCGACCATGCGGTCGAGGGCCTGCTCGCGGGTCTCCGAGAGGATTTTGGTGTACTCGGTGATCTCGCCGCCCACCGTGTTGCGGAGCGCCGCGATCAGATCCTTGCCGAGATGACGACCTCGGACCGAGGCGCCGCGCACCAACCCGAGGGTGCGTACGATTCGCATATTGGTGATCGATTCCGTGGTGACGACAATCATCGGTGTACTCCTCGGTAACGGTCGGTCTTGAGCTCTCGGAGGCGATCCGATAGCACCGAGAGGAAGAGTAACAACAAGCTGCCGGGAAGGCCGAGCATCAGGAAGATCTCCAAGGGGTCACCACTCGAGGTGAGGAATCGCCACAGGGCGAACGCGGTCACCACCACCAGCCAGGCAATCATCACAACCCAACCCATTGAGCGGGTGAAGCGGCTGGGGCGGGTTCTGGGTAACTCGGGCCACTCGTCGTCACCAGGTGGCGTGAAGCGGGTCGACTGGGCAGCTTCCCGCAGCGTCCGTAGCTCGGTCAGCAAGTTGCGGCAAGAGCCGCAGTCTTCGACATGCAACCGCACTTTCTGCGCTTGCATCTGGGGTAGAGCGCCGTCGAGATATCCTGAAATCAGCTCCTCGTCAAAGGCGCGTGTGCAATTCTGGGCCATGGCTCCGTTCTTTCTTCTCTAGTGAGCCAGGGCGTGCAGATCGGTCTGCAGCGTCTGTCTCAGGCGTTTTCGAGCGCCATGCAAGCGTGACATGACGGTGCCCAAAGGAATGTTCAACGCTTCTGCGATTTCGGAATACGAAAGATCCTGATAGTCACGCAGCACTAGAATCTCGCGCTGGATCTGTGACAGCTCGTCGAGAGCCGCCAGCAGACGAACCCGGAGCTCGGCCTGGGACGCATCGCGTTCCGGGTCGACCGAGTCGTCGATCAACACAAGCTGCGGATTGCCCTCGTGGTCTGTTGCATCCAGGGAGTCGTGCCGTCGGACTCGGCGTCGACGGTAGAGATCAACCACCCGGTTGCGCACGATCTGAAAAAGCCACGGACGTACCGGTCGACGGCAATCGAATCTATTCAGAGTATTGAAAAATCGCAGAAGGGCTTCCTGGGCGACGTCCATCGCGTCGTCACGGTTACCCATCAGCTGCAACGCCAGAAAAAAAAGCGCCTGGCGGTGTCGCTCGGCCAGTTCCGTTTGCGCATCGCCATCTCCTAGGCGTGCGCGGGTCACCAGCTCGAATTCGCTTTCACGCGAAGCGGGGGGAGCGGTAGGCTCGGCAAGGATCATTTGCGTTTCCACACTAGACTGGTACGGACGGAATCGTCATCTATTCGACCGGGAGACAGAATTTGCCAGATTTTTCTGTAGTCATTCCAACCTACAACCGCATGGACGTCCTGCCGGAGGTGCTGGCCGCTCTGGAAGCTCAGCAGTCGCCACCGAGCTTCGAGGTCATCGTGGTCGACGACGGCTCGTCCGATGGCACCTCTGAGTGGCTCGCGGAGCAGAGCTTCGGGATGGCAATCAAAGTGATTCGACAGCAAAACCTCGGACCTGGCGCAGCCCGCAATAGGGGTGTGCAGGTCGCGAGCGGGGGCAGAGTGGCCTTCCTCGGTGACGACACCGTCCCGTCCAGGGGATGGCTCGCGACTCACGATCGTGCCAGTCGCGCGCTGGAGGACCGCGACCACGTTGCGGTCCTGGGTTATACAGCTTGGCATCCGCGGCTACGCCTCAACCCGTTCCTGAGCTACATCAACGAATACGGTCTGCAGTTTGGCTACGCGCTGATCGAAGATCCCAACTCGGTCCCCTTCAACTTCTTCTACACGTCGAACATTACTCTGCCCCGGGACCTGTTGCTGCGGGAGCCTTTCGATCTGCAGTTTCCCTATGCGGCATGGGAAGATACCGAAGTCAGCTACCGGCTCTGCAAAGGCGGGATGCGACTGGTCTACGAGGCCGAGGCGACAGTCGCCCACGATCATCCGACGACCGTCAAACGATTCACTCAGCGCCAAGAGAAAGCGGGTTATTCGGCGGTGGTTTTTTATCAGCTGCACGAAGAGCTGGGTTCCTTTCTCGGCCTCGCTCCCGAGGGGCCGCCGCCGCTGCCTTCACGCTGGCGACAATGGCGAGATGAGTGGTTGGCTCGAATTTTGCAGCCTTTTCCGGTCAGGAGGCCTCGCCTCTGGGAGAATGTCCTACGTGACCACTACATCAGGGGGTTACACCGGGGCTGGCGAGACCGGATGAGGCCCGTGGAGGAGACACGTCATGTACAGAGCCCGCAAGAGGGACAATAGGACATTGGACCAGGGTGCTGCAATGCGCCAGGGTGCTGCAATGCGAAAGGCCTCGAGGCAAGTAACTTCGAGCGGCTGGATGAGCTGGGGGTCGATGGCAGTCCTCACGGCGCTGTTGTTGCTGCCGGTGACCGCCGAGGCCGCTCCCAGAGACAAACAAACAAAAGATTCGAAGGCGTCGAGCTCATCGAGTAGCTCGAAGTCGTCTTCGGCTCGGTCTTCTAGTGGATCACGGTCGAGTGGATCTCGGTCCAGCGGGGCTCGGTCTTCCAGCGGTTCACGGTCCTCCTCCAAGGCGACCGGGTCGAGTCGGCCGCGAACAAGCAGTCGTTCCGGCTCTGGATCGAGCCGACCGCGGGCCAGCTCAGGCTCAGGGTCGAAATCTCAGCCGCGGGCCAACCGCTCAGACGCGAGACCGGTCAGTCGCTCCGCCCCGGGTCTTCGCACCCGCTCACGTAGTGAGGGACCCCAGAGCCATTCCGCACCGGGCCTGCGAACCCAGAATCGACGGGTCCAGCCGAAACCGCGGACTCGGCAGCCAGCGCCAGGTCTGCCAGCGCCGCAACTGCGCACCCCAGCGCGTACGGACCGCCCAACCATGAATGCAGCCCCCGGCGTGCGCACCGGTCCCCGGACCGATCGGCCGGTCAGCCACAAGGCCCCTGGAGTCCGGTCCGACGAGCGGTGGTCGGCGGATCTTCGAAATCGCCGAGATATCAAGACGCCTGACTCGACAAGTTATGGCCCTGGCCCGCACAACACTGTGACTCCCGGGAGAGACCACAACCGTCGCCACCGGCCCCGGGGCTATGGTTATGGGAGCTACCGGCGTCACCACCATTATTATGGTTGCGGCCACTATGGTTACGGGCACTACGATCCGTATTATTACGACCATCACCATAGCTACTATGGGCATTACTCGCCCTTCAGCGCCTTCTTCTTTGGCGGCCTCGGCTACAATCGATATGCACCCGATATCTATATTTCAGGTGGCGGCGGTAGTGTGTCGCGGCAAGAGGCCGAAATGGGCGCCCTCGACCTCGACATCAAGCCCCGGCAAGCAGAGGTCTACCTCGATGGCCAGTTCATTGGGACCGTTGACCAATACGATGGTTATCCGACCTACTTGTGGCTCGAAGAAGGAACCTACGAAGTAGCTCTGTATCTGCCGGGACACGAGACCATCTTCCGGCAGTACACGATTTATCCTGGAGTGATCATCGATGTCGATGATCGTATGCGTGAAGGATCGGCGATCCGTCCGGACGCCCCTGAGCCTTCCTCCGGCTACGGAGCCTATCCAGAAGAGACCTATCCGCAAGACGCCTACCCTTCTCCTGAGACCTACTCACAGCAGACCTTGCCCCAAGAGACGGTGCCGCAGACCGGGCCTTCGAACCAGAGTCCGTCGAACCAGAGCCAGGTCGGCCGCGTGGCCATCCAGGGTTCGCCAGCGGACGCCGTCGTTTACCTCGATGGACATTTTGTAGGCACCGCTGCTGAGATCTCGAGTCTCGCCGCCGGGCTGATCGTCGAGCCGGGAGATCACGTCATCGAGTTGGTCCGGCCGGGTTATGAGACCCAGCGTGTGCCGGTCTCGATTCCGGTCGGCGAACGGATCGACCTACGGCTGGATCTGAGTCAGCAGTAGGCCAGCCCGAAGTTGCCAGCAGGGCAGCAACCAGAGCATTGGCAGCAACCAGAGCATTGGCGGGCCGCGTCCGAGATCAGGTCTCGACGCGCGGCCCGGTGACTGGTTTAATGCAGCAGTTTTAGTGCAACACGTTCAGAGCAACACGTCAGGGGAGCAGGTCGTCGAACGCTTGTTGAGCGCGAAGCGATGCGGCGATAGCCTCTTCGAAGCGACTATCTGAGACGCTAGGCAAGTTGGGGTCCGACACCAGAGCTCGTGTCTGGCTGAGAGCTCGCTCGAGATCCTGGATCGCCAACAGCAGCCGACCATCGGCCCTAGCGCCCGGACGTGTCGGCAATCGGCTTTCGAGGCTGGCGAGTTGTTGACTCCAGTCCGCTGTGAAGGTCTTCCAGCGTTCGTCAGCACTGCCCTCCTCGGCGCTTGCCAAGTTTGGATCGTTCAGGGTCTGCGCTTCGATCAATCCGGTGTCGATTACAGACCGCAGGCTGGAAGCGATCTCGCTATAGTCGGCAGCCGAGGCCGACTCAGTCTGAGGCGCTTGGGACGGGTCGAAAAACCAGTCGGCCGACTCCAAACGCTGCTTGCGAAGGCGCAACCACTGGCCACGGACGCGCTCGATATCGGTTTCGGCGACTTGGTCGAGAGGCACCCCTTGCCCCATCCGTGCGATCAGATCCGCGGTCTCCAAGCCGCGTGTCGGTTCAGCATCCAGGATCCGAGCACTGAGATCACTCGCTGCCGCCGAGATGTCCGAGCTGACAACTAAAAGCTCTTCCCGCGCATCGATGGGAGTCTCGAAGAGAGCGGTCTCGAGGTTCTCGATCGGACGCCTAAAGGGTTCGGGGTCGAGCTTCTCGATGCGAGCCTCCGGCAAGGAAGCCACGCCGAGGTCAACTGAGTTTCGAGGGGTGCTGCTCGGCCCGAAGATGTACAGGAGGATGAAAGCCATTCCCAAGAGGCACAACAGGATCAGGACGAGCTGGGGTGATCGTTTAGGTATCGCCTTGGCAGCCTCCCGCAGACAGCGGGTACAGCCTGTGCTCATCTCCGGATCGTAATGGAGTCCGTGAATCTTGCATTTCACCATCCGTTGCCGGCGTTCTGACCAGCTTGTGTCTACCATGGCTCGCTCGCAATTCTGTCCGTTTGAGGCTTCGTCGATTCGCGGCGGAGCTCTTTTCGAAGAGTCCGGTCGCTTCGATTATACGCGGTCCCTCATAGGCTTCGTGTGAATCACTGACTAGAAGGGCGCGATACGAACGCTGAGCTGTTGCCAGCGGGTGGATGCCAGCTCAACAGCGAGGTCAGTATCGCTTGCATAAACTCGCTGCGGAATACGTCGACAGGCGACGTTCAACGTCGTGGTTCCAGCCAAGGGAAACGGGTCAATGAGGAGCGTGGCGCCCGTTGAACCGTCATCGGTCCGCAGCTGGGCGCGATAACCCTCGGTCTCGAACTCGTCAGTCCAACGGTTGCACGCGGTCAGTGACAAGCTATCGGTGAGTTGAATCCAGCGGTAGTCGAGAGCGATCATCTCGGTGTCGAAACCGTGCTCTTCGATCATGTCTGCTTCGAGCTGGCGCCATTCTTCGAGGATGTTGGCCCAGGCTGCATCGACGAGGTGGGAACGATGAAGGTGGAGTGCATGGCGGACGATCAACGTCGTTGCGTACGGCTCGGTCTTTCGGTAACGGGTCGTGCCCCGGCGCCAGATTTCCCACCGAGTCGCTGTCGGCACCGTCATGAAATCATGAGGTTGACCGTCTTTAGCCCGGACCATCGGTGCAGAATCGATTTCGCGCCAACCGTTGTCGTGCTCCAACGCAGCTACTAGCAGCTCACGTCGGCGCGGATGCTTCGGAAGCCCCTCGGTGCGCCAGAGCGAGAGCATTTCCCGGGCAAAATGGGCATGGTCGTGCTGGGTGACGAAAAATAGATGGTCCTGGTCGGGGGCGATGATCATGTGATGATGCCTATGGTGCCAGTAGAAAGATGCGGTGACGGGTCGGGTACACTATGACAATGGACAACAAATTCGACAAAGAAGCTCTCGAGTATCACTCCGAAGGGCGTAAGGGAAAACTCGAGGTCGTGCCGACCAAGCCGACCTCGACCCAGCGTGATCTATCGCTAGCATACTCGCCCGGGGTGGCGGCGCCTTGCCTCGAAATCGAGAGAGACCCACTCCTCGCCTACGAATATACCGCGCGAGGCAACCTGGTTGCGGTCATCTCCAACGGCACTGCGGTGCTAGGGCTAGGCGACATCGGACCGCTCGCCAGTAAGCCAGTGATGGAAGGCAAGGCTGTTTTGTTCAAACGCTTTGCCGATATCGACGTTTTCGATCTGGAGATCGACGCCAAAGATCCCGATGAGTTCATCCGCACAGTTGCACGTCTCGAGCCAAGCTTCGGTGGCATCAACTTGGAAGACATCAAGGGACCGGAGTGCTTCGAGATCGAAACCCGGCTCAAGAAGATGATGAAGATTCCGGTCTTCCACGACGATCAGCATGGAACCGCGATCATCTCTGCGGCAGCTTTGCTCAACGCGCTAGACGTTGCGGACAAGAAGATCGCGGAGATCAAGGTTGTCATTTCGGGCGCTGGCGCCGCCGCCATCGCGAGCCTTCAGCTTTATGTCGAGCTCGGTGTTCTGGCGGAGAACATCATTCTCTGTGACAGCAAAGGTGTCATCTTCAAAGGGCGAACAGAGCGCATGGATCCGTTGAAGGAGCGCTTCGCCGCGGCGACCGAGGCGCGTACCCTGGCTGATGCGATGGTGGGTGCGGATGTCTTGATCGGGCTCTCGATAGGGGGCGTGGTGAAAGCCGAGATGCTGCACTCCATGGCGCCCAATCCGATCGTCTTCGCGTTGGCCAACCCAAATCCCGAGATCGGCTATGACGAAGCGAAACAAGCGCGGTCGGACGTCATTATGGCGACTGGCCGCAGCGACTATCCCAATCAGGTCAACAATGTTCTGGGGTTTCCGTTCATCTTCCGTGGCGCCCTCGATGTCCGGGCGACCGACATCAATCTGAGTATGAAACTCGCTGCGGTCAAAGCCCTGGCGGATTTGGCGCGAGAGGATGTCCCAGATTCGGTACTCAAAGCCTATGGCATCGAGTCGCTGAAGTTTGGTGCCGAGTACCTGATTCCGAAACCGTTCGATCACCGAGTACTGCTGCGAGTGGCGCCCGCGGTCGCTGGCGCCGCCATCGAAAGCGGCGTCGCACGAGTGCCGATCGACGATTTCGAAGCTTACCGTCGCCGGTTGGAGACGTTGATCTCACGGCGGTTCGAGCTCATGCGCGGCATTATCGATCGAGCCAGGAACCATTCCAAACGGGTGGTGTTCCCCGAGGGTGAGCACGACAAGATCCTGCGTGCCGCCAAGATCCTGGTTGATCGCAACATCGCTCACCCGGTTTTGCTGGCGAGGCGGGCAATGATCATCGACAAGCTGCGGGAGCTCGATCTGCCGGAAGACCAGGTCACGATCATTCACAACGACAGTCCTGAGAGCGCGGAAGACTTCGAACGTTACGCCGCGGAGATGCATCGTCGTCGTCGCCGTGACGGGGTGACCTTGGAGGATGCCCGCAAGCTGATGCGGTCGCGAAACTACTTCGGCACCATGATGGTCGAGCTCGGTGACGCCGACGGTTTGATCTCGGGTTTGACACAGGAGTACGCCGAAACGATTCGGCCAGCGTTGCAGGTGCTGGGTTTGCGTCGCGAGGTTCAGCAAGTCTCTGGTGCCTACATTCTGGTCTTCAAAGAGAGAATCCTCTTCCTGGCGGACACCACCGTAAACATTGATCCTTCAGCGGAGGAGCTCGCTGAGATCGCAATTCTGACCGCCAACTTTGCGCGACGATTCGGCATCAAGCCGCGAGTGGCGATGTTGTCGTTTTCGAATTTCGGCTCGAACCATCACCCAGCCGCGCGCAAGATGCGCCGGGCCGTCGAGATTGCGAGCGAGCGCGAGCCGGAGTTGATCATTGATGGCGAGATGCAGGCAGACACCGCAGTTCTAGGGTCGATTCTCGAAGAGTCCTACCCCTGGAGCCGACTCCAGGAGTCCGCCAACGTTTTGATCTTCCCCGAACTGCAATCCGCCAACATTGCCTACAAGCTGCTTTGGCGGCTGGCGGACGTGGAAGCGATCGGTCCGGTTTTGTTGGGTATGAAAAAGCCGGTCCACGTGTTGCAGCGTGGCGTCGAGGTTACCGACATCGTCAACATGTCTGCGATCTGTGTCGTCGATGCATTGGAGCAAGAGCACGACGCAGGTAAAACGGTGCGTCCATGACGGTGCGATGAGCTAACCTCCTGGGCAAATTGCCATGCTTGGGGCATAGGGCTTTGCCGCCCGATGCCAAGCATGGCTACAATAGAGGTAGATTCTTGTTCGGATCGACTTGGTGCCCTTCAGAAGTCACTGATTTTGCCAAGACTGTGATCTCGCAAAGAACGCGATGTCGCCGGACGCGACTACACCAAGATTTGGTTGGCCACCAGTCGATACGCCAAGGGAGCGCGGTTGCCCTTTAGGGGTCGCCACAATGTCTGATTTCACTCTAAAGAGGAGCTCAAATATGCGGATCATAGTGAAAACGCTCGTACTAGCCCTTCTGCTGACTCTGGTCTTGCCGTTCCAGGCGGCGGCGGAAACCGGCGGCTTGCGATACACCATCGGTGTAACGAAGTTCGAGAACCGTGCAGGTTGGCGCGGACAATGGGATATCGGCGATGCTTGGGGAACGGTTCTTACCGACCTCCTCAACAACAGCGGTAAGTTCATCGTCCTAGCCGAGAGCGATATGCGTGGCGCAGCGCTCTCTGAGCAAGACCTGGGGCAGTCGGGACGCACAGCCGGAGGCGGCAAGACGCCGGTCGTCGGTCAATTGACGCCAGCGCAGATCTTGGTCAAAGGTGCAATTACCCATGTGCAGCACAACACCAGTGGCGGCGGCGGTGGCATTCGCGTCAAGGGCATCAAGCTCGGTGGAAAGAAAGGCAAGTCGGAAATCAACGTCACGATCTACATGGTCGATTCGACCACTGGCCAAGTATTAGCCTCCAAGAGTGTTGTCGGCACCGCAAAGCAGAAGGGCGCCCTCGTCGGCTACAGCAGCTACGATTGGGGAGCTTCTTTCGGTGGACAGAAGAACGACAACCTGGGTTTGGCCGTTGCCGACGCCAGTCAGCAAGCGGTTGATTTCATGATTGGCCAGCTCGAGAACGTGCCGTGGAGCGGCAGCGTCATAATGGTCAAGAGCGGTAAGGTCTACGTCAATCGCGGCACCCGCGAGGGCGTCACTTCGGGGCAGCAGTTCGTGGTTGGCACCAAAGAAGTGATCCGCGACCCGGACACCGGTGAGGTGCTCGACGAGAGCGTCAGCGAGGTGGCTCGGTTGCAAGTGGACACAGTCAAAGAGAAGCTCTCGATCTGCTCGGTGACTTCGGGTAGCGTCGGTGCGGTCCGCAAAGGCCATGGGGTACAGCTCCCCTGACCAGCGGAGGTTGATTCCAGACAGCAAAAAGCCCGGCTCACTGCCGGGCTTTTCTGTTCTCAGCTCGCGCCAACAGCGACTGCTAACGGTCGCGGAACTCGACGGCAAGCGTGTGCCAGAATTTGACCGGTACACCGTCCTTCTTCGCCGGCTCATAGGTCGATTTGCGGGCCGCTGTCATCGCCTCGTCGTCGAAGCCGTAGCCTTGCTCTTTACCGGCAAGCTCGGCTTTGATCACTCTGCCGTTCTCGTCGATCAGCACTCGGATCGTGACTTTGGCCTCTTTCTTGTTGAGGCGCTTGGCCATGATCGGAAAGCGCGGCACCGGGCGCCGTACCAACTGCGGCGGCGTGACGCCGGGTCCCATCTGAACCAAGTCGCCGCGCCGGACCTGAGTCACGGCCGCCGGCTTCGGTGGCGGCACGACGGCTTCAGCGGCGGGGGGTGGTGACACTTCGGCCACTTTAGGAGTCTCTTCGGCTAGCTTTTCTTCGGCCGCCGCCGCTGCGGCTTCTTCCTCGGCGAGTTGGGCTGCTGCCGCTTCGGCCTCACGGGCGACTTTGTCGGCGAGCGCTTGCGCCTCAGCCTCCTCGCGCTCGCGCCGCCTCGTTTCGGAATCCTGTTTAGCGGATTCCAGCTGTTTCTGGAGGTCGCCTAACTGCTGGTCATACTGCTTGCGGAGCTGCTCCTCCATCTCGCTGGCTCGCTGGCCGATCAAGTCGCGAATCTGGTCGTTGATCTCTTCGGGAGTTGGCCCGGCCGGAATCTCTTCCTCAGGCTCTTCGAGCTCGATGGGTGTCGGCACCACGGGTTGTGCTGCCACCTGTGTCGGTGGTTGCGAAGCGGGCTTGGCTTGCTGAGTTTGCCACAGATAGTAGCCACCACCCAGCAGTAAGACGAGCAGCGCGGCGAGGGCTGCAAAGAGCCCCGCCTTCGATTTCTTGGGAGCCGATACCGTGGCAGAAGGCTCTAGGACGTCTGTGCCCTCGTGCACGCCGGTGGCCTCGACAACCGGTGGAGCAACAACTGCAGGTGCTGCAACTTCGGGCTCGGCTGGAGCCTGTGGCTGCACGACCGGCAAAGGCAACGTCTTCTCGACCTCGAGTTCTTGGCTCTCCCGCTCGATCTCTTGCCGGAAGAGATTGTGCATGAAGAACGCGAGGTTGAACGTTGTCGGGTTGTACTGGCCATCGAACATCCATTTGTTCAACGTCTTGTGCCACGTCACGATGTCTTCGATGCGATGCTCTCGGGCAACGAGACTACGCTTGAGCAAGTCTCCGAGTTCGGGCGGTATCGGCGTACCCTCGGTCGCGACGGTGCTCTGGTCGATGACCGTTCCGAAGCCATCCGGCGCTGGAGGGGGAAGTGGCTTGCCGGTCAACAGCTCGAGAAGCAGAACCCCCAAGGAGTAAATGTCGTCGGAGCGATGGGGCGGGGCTCCACTCAGCGCTTCGGGGGCAAGATAACGACCGAAATGTTGCCGTATGACCGGATTGGCTGCGAATGACCGTAGGCCTGGCGCCATCTCGAAACCCAGCAGGCGCGTCTCTCCCTCGTTCGAGATCATTACCAGGTGCGGTATCAAGAATCCATGCAGGATGCGCTCGTTGCCGAGCCGATTCTCGCTCGCAGATGCCAGTCCCAAAGCTATCCGCTCGGTGATCAACAGAGCGTGTTCTGCTGGGATGAAGTTTCTCTTGGCCGCAGCCTGCTCGAGCAGTGTGGCTAGATTTTTACCCGAGATGTAGTCGTAAGCGACGTAGGGGATGCCCTGGACTTCTCCCATCTCGATGCCTTCACCGAGATTGGGGCTGCGCAGCAGAGATTGGATCTCGACACGGCCACCAACCGAATTCCATAGGCGCTGGCCATCGATCCCCTGGCCGTTCATCACCCGCAGCAGAGCAACCCGCTCCATGCCATTGTTGCCCAACATGCCCGAGCGGAAGGTCTCACCTAACGGATCCTCGGTGAGCTTCTTCAGCAGCAGATACTTGCCGAATTGTTCTCGCGTATTCATGGCGGCTCCGAATCTCACATGTGCAGCGGGTTGATCTTTCCCTGGAACTGGCACTCCTCACCAGTTCGAAGGCGACTGAGTCGCGCAAATTTTGGACCCTCGATTGTACTCCGAAACTCTTGAAACGCCAGCTCCTTCGGAGGATTTCACTGGCCTTTCTACTTGCCGCGGCCTTCTCGGGCCCAGCGTTGTCTCCAGTATTGCTTCTGCCACCGGTTGACATTGCGATTGTGATCGCGAAGGTTCTCGGCAAAGACATGAGTTCCGTCGTTGCGACTCACGAAGTAGAGTTCTTTGCTCTCGGCGGGATCCGCGGCGGCGATCAGGCTCGCAACGCCAGGTGAGCAGATCGGCCCCGGCGGCAAGCCGGGATAGACATAGGTGTTGTAGGGTGAGTCAATCTTGAGGTCCGACTTCCTGAGGTTGCCGTCCCAGTCGCCCATGCGTTTGAACGCGTAGATCACCGTCGGATCGGCATAGAGACCCATGCCGATGCGTAGCCGGTTGGCGTAGACGCCCGCGATCCGTGCCCGTTCGTCGCCGACCTGCGCTTCCTTCTCGACAATACTGGCCAAGGTGACGATCTCACGGACTGTCCGTCGCTTCGGGCCCCGCAACAAGGGCTCGACCTCACTGAAGCGTTGACGAAAGGTGCGAAGCATGGTGGCGACGATCTCTGCCGGAGAAGTGCCGCGAGAAAAATGGTATGTGTCGGGGTAGAGGTAACCCTCGAGATCGGTTGCCATGGGATCCAAATCGGCGATCAAGTCGCTGCGTCCCATCTCCCGCCGCAGCGTTTCGAAATCACCGAAACCCTTGCCGGCCAAAACGTCAGCGATCTCGTCGAGAGTCAGCCCCTCGATCACTGTTACGGGATACGTCAGAACCTGTCCTTGGATCAGTTTGTCGAGTACCTGAGGTGTACTCAGCGCCTCGTCGAAACGGTACTCTCCAGCTTTCAGCGACGGATCTCCGAGACGGTAGACCAGAAAGGCGCGAGCTAGCCGAGCGTCCAGCAAGACGCCTCGGGTCTCGAGCTCGCGGAGAATCGCCCCAGCGCTCGATCCGGATTCGACGGTGACCAACAGTTCGTTTGCGTAGTCGCGGAAGGGTTGGTTCAGGATCTGCCAGAACCAACTGCCGACAGCGGTCATCGCCACCGCGACGATCAAGATCAAGAGAACCAGCCAACGTCGCCACGTCATGGTTGAGCCACCCCCGCGTCCAAGGCTTCCTGCAGGATAATCTGAGCCGCCACCGCGTCGATCTGCTGACGTGCTGATCTGGTGTGACTCTCGCGCAGGCGTTGGCTCGCTTCGACGGTCGTCAAAGACTCATTGATCCAATAGATCGGCAAGCCGCTAGCCTTGGCTAAACGTTGGCCGAAACGTCGCACCCTTTGCGCAGCCTCGCCAGCGCTGCCGTCGAGCCCGAGGGGTTCGCCCAGCACCAGCACTTCGACATCATTTTGCCGCGCCAACTCGACGATCTGATAAGCGGCTCGCCGATCGGTCTGCCGCCGAATCGTCGTCAAAGGCAAGGCCCAGCGGCCGACGTCGTCCGAAACCGCGAGGCCGATTCGTTCTTCTCCAAAATCGATTCCGAGAGCTCGCAAGAATCGTCCATTTGAACAGTTGGGTTGGGCTAGGCTAAGAGCGACCGTGTCCGACGGACACATGCTAGCCCGTCAGCCGTTTTTTAGCTAACATCGGACTCTCCGAAATGGCCCCCGCGACATCGGCGGCTCCATTAGCCAAGGGCTCGAATTCGCGGTCGAGCACGCAGTTCCACGATGATTCTAATAGACCTCGAAGCTCCGCAGCCCGAGTGCTCGATCCCCAGCATCCAACTTCCCGGAAGTCCGGTTCTCAGGAGATTTTATGCAGGAGATTGCCATCTTGAGTGCTATTCGTACGCCTGTCGGGTCTTTTCAAGGCTCGTTGGCGTCGCTGCGCGCTCCAGATCTCGGTGCTAAGGCCTTGACAGCAGCCTTTTCCAAGGCAGAAGTCACGGCCGACGAGATCAATCAGGTTTATATGGGCTGTGTTCTGCCCGCCGGTTTGGGGCAAGCCCCCGCTCGCCAAGCGGCGATCGGCGCCGGTTGCCCGACATCGACGGGCGCGTTGACCCTCAACAAGGTGTGCGGATCCGGTATGCGGGCCATCATGACGGCCGCCAACGATCTGCGGTGTGGTGACTTCCAGGTCGTGGCGGCAGGGGGCATGGAGAATATGAGCCAGGCCCCATACTTGGCGCCGGGTATCCGTGACGGTCTGCGGTTGGGGCACGGTAAGCTGGTTGATTCCATGGTCCACGATGGTCTCTGGGATGCTTACAAAGACATCCATATGGGTAGCTGCGCTGAGATGTGCGCAGCACGGTATTCCTTCGGCCGTGAAGAGCAAGATGCCTATGCTCAGGAGAGTTATCGTCGAGCTCAGGACGCGATCGCCAAGGGTCGTCTGGCCTCGGAGGTTGTTCCGGTCGAGGTCCCACAGCGTCGAGGCGAGCCGCTCGTGGTATCGATCGACGAAGAGCCAGGACGAGCGAATTTCGCCAAAATGTCGAAGTTGCGTCCAGCCTTCGACAAGGCGGGTACGATCACCGCCGCCAACGCCAGTACGATCAACGACGGGGCCGCTGCCTTGGTGTTGACGACAGCAGATCACGCTCGCCAGCTCGGGCGAAAGCCGCTGGCCCGGATCGTGGCGCATTCGACATTCGCTCATGATCCAGAGTGGTTCACGACCGCGCCGGTGACCGCCATCGAACAGGTTTTGGGTCGCGCCGGTCTGACCGTCGAGGATATCGACCTGTTCGAGATCAACGAGGCGTTCGCGGTGGTAGCGATGGCTGCGATCCGTGAGCTCGAGCTCGACCCGTCGCGTGTCAATGTCAATGGCGGCGCGATAGCCTTGGGGCATCCGATCGGCGCTTCCGGAGCTCGGATCGTGGTTACGCTACTGCACGCGATGGAACAACACTCGGCACGCCGCGGTTGTGCGGCGATCTGCTTAGGGGGTGGCGAGGCTACCGCCATCATTGTCGAGCGCTGAGCGAATGCGTGTTTCCCAACCTGACGAGATCTTGATGAAACGATACCTGCTGCCCCTCTTGTCGCTAGTGTTCGTCCTGCTGGTCAGCCCAGTCCGCGCACAGGTCGAGCCGTCGATCGACGTTGATTCTGCCGCGGCGACCAACAAGGTCGAGGAACAAGATCAGATCAAGTTCGACTATGCGCTCGGCGGCGAGGGCGGAGGCCGCGCCACCGGAACTGCTGGCAATATCGAATACGAACGTGACGTTTATCTGATCGCGACCGGCGGCGTGGACTTCAAGTATCAGAGCTTGAGGCTACAAGCGGAGCGTGTACGGGTCGATATTCCGACCAATTTTCTGACTGCCGAAGGCGACGTGATCCTCGACGAAGGAGCTCAGCGCTTGGTGGGTAGCACCATCGAATACGACCTGGATACTCGCACCGGCCGAGTGACTGAAGCGCAGGCTTACCTCGATGGCGACTACTACATCACAGGATCGCAGATTGCCAAGACGGGCGATCTCACCTTCACGATCGACGATGGAGTTCTGACGTCCTGCGAGCAGGACGTGCCTAGCTGGAGCATCCACATGTCGGAGGCGCGAGTCACTCTCGAAGAGTATGCTCGCATCAAGAACGCGCGGCTGAAGTTCAAAAAACTGCCAGTTTTCTATTCGCCGTATCTTCTCTGGCCGGCGAATACCGAGCGTGCGTCGGGATTCTTGGTTCCCAAGCCGGGCTACTCTCAGCGGCGCGGCGGGGAGCTTGGCCTGGCTTACTACAAGACCCTGGGGCGAAGCGCGGACACGACGTTCGTGCTCGACCTGTCGACGGATGGCTACGTCGGTTTCGGCAACGAAGTTCGTTACCGTCCCTCCGCGGTCACTTCAGGCTTGTTCAAGGCGTACATCTTGAAAGAGGCGACAGATGCGGACCCCAGATTCTTCAGCAATCAGTTCGACACCACAGTACCGGGGGACGAACGCTGGAAAGTAGAGTTCCTGCATGAAACCAAGGACATATGGGGCGGCTTTCGTGGGGTGGTCTCCCTACAGGAATACTCCGACTTGGATTACCTTCAAGACTACGAGCGGGATGCCAATGTCCAGAGCCGGTCGTTCATCTATTCAAACGCCTTCTTGACGAAGAACTTCGGCCCACACTCTTTGAACTTCATGATCGATCAGCGCGAGCGTTTGTTGGCTCCCAGATCGAAGGATGTCCGGCGACAACTTCCTGAGATCGAATACCAACTGCGGAAGTTCAGACTGGGGCGGTCACAGATCTATCTGGACCTTGCAACAGCGTTGAATTACTTCTCGGTCGACATCGGCGTGCCAGACCCGAACTCCGACACCGCGGTGTTAGGAGAGCCCGAAGAATACGGGCGCGTGGACATTGCACCGAACCTATCGATTCCGCTCAGCAGCTTGCCGTGGCTCGGAGCGGAAGTCGAGCTCGGTGGGCGGGCGACACACTACACCGACTCGTTACAGGCGAACGCCACAGGCGGTTCAGAGTTTGCGGGCAAATCTTTGACTCGCACGTTTCCCCGTGCCGGTTTCAACATCATCGGCCCGAGCATCTCTCGTATCTTCGACAAGAAGATCGGAGCGTTCAGCAAGTTCAAGCACATCGTCGAGCCGCGTACCGTTTATAGTTTTGTCGGCGATTTTGACGAACAGGACTCCATCTTCAGGTTTGACGAGATCGACAATCTGACACCGGCCAACGGCTTGCTGTTCTCGGTCACCAATCGCATTGTCGCCAAACCGGCGCCGAAAGACGACGAGGAAGAGATTCAAGGCGGTGCGGTCGAAATCGCTTCATTGGTGGTTAGCCAGGGCTTGAGCCTCGACAAGACGCAACCGGGGCAGAGGTCTACGGAAGATGCAACCGTGCAGACGGATGAGGGGCCCTTGGGCGTCGCCCTGCGAATCAACCCAAGTGCTGTGACGAGTATTCGGCTCGATGCAGGCTTCAGCACGTTATTCGATTCGGTCGAGATTCAATCGCTGAGACTGAGTGGCTCGACCATGCTGGGACGGCACAATTTTGGCCTCTCATTGTTTACTGATTGGAAGGTCGATTTTGAACGCGAGCTGGATTCTGTGACAGGGGCGCTTCTGCCTCTGCCTCCTATCGATGAACGCGTCGTGGTGAGCGAGAAGCGAAGCGAGCAGCTCCGAGTCTTCACCAAGCTGGCGCTTTTGCCTGAGAGATTGAGTCTCGAGGCAGAGATCAGTTTCGATGTGGAGGGGCGAGAAGATGTTGTCGGCGGTCGCAGCCCATGGGAAATCTTGCAACAGAGATACTTTCTCAACTGGACTTCCCAGTGTTACGCCTGGCAGCTCGAGTATCGCGAGTCAAACTTCCAAGAAATTCCGGATAGAGATATTCGATTCTCATTAACGCTCAAAAATGTGGGGACGTTCCTGGATCTGAACGACTCCTTCTGAGCCAGATATTCTCCGCCTCTTCTACGAGGCGAGGCCCTCCCCTTGCTTTAGATTCAAAGGACTTGACCATATGAAGGGATTGATTCTCTCCGGCGGCAAAGGCACACGCCTGCGACCGCTGACCTACACATCAGCCAAGCAATTGGTGCCGGTTGCCAACAAGCCGGTGCTCTTCTTCGGTATCGAATCGATCGTTGCTTCGGGTATCACTGAAATAGGCATTATCGTCGGTGAGACCAAGGACGAGATTCGGGCGGCGGTCGGGGATGGTTCTCAGTTTGGCGCCCAGGTCACCTACATAGAGCAGGACGCTCCTCGCGGTTTGGCCCATGCGGTGATGATTGCCGAAGAGTTCATCGGTGACGATTCATTTGTCATGTATCTAGGGGACAACTTGATTGCCGGTGGCATCACTAGCCTAGTTAGGGAGTTCGAAGAGCTTGGGTGTAACGCTGAGATCTTGCTCGCTGAAGTACCCAATCCACAACAATTTGGCGTCGCTGAGCTCAATGAAGACGGCACCGTCCGACGATTGGTAGAAAAGCCCCCGGAGCCACGCAGCAATCTCGCCTTGGTCGGCGTTTACATGTTTGACGCCAACATCTTCGAGTCCGTGCGTCGTATCAAGCCGTCGAAGCGAAACGAGCTCGAGATCACCGACGCGATTCAAGATCTCATCGACCGGGGGTACGAAGTCCATCCGCACAAGGTACGTGGTTGGTGGAAAGACACTGGCAAGCTCGCTGACATGCTAGAGGCCAATAGGATCGTGCTCGAATCGTTTGACGTCCAGCGCGGCCCGGGCAAGATCGGCAAGGGTAGCAGCGTCGAAGGCAGAGTGTCGCTGGGCGAGGGGGTCGAGCTCGTCGATTCGTTGGTGCGAGGTCCAGCGGTCATCGGTGCGGGGACTCGCCTGGAGAACGCATTCGTCGGTCCGTACTCATCAATCGGTGAAAACTGCGAGCTGGTGCGTTGTGAGATTGAGAATTCGATCGTCCTGTCGGGCAGCGAGATCCGTGACATTGGGCTTCGGATCGACGGCTCACTCGTGGGGCGCAATGTTCGGATTGTGAAGACCGACTTCAAACCCAAAGCCTATCGGTTCATGCTCGGTGACAATTCCGAAGTCGGGATCACTTGAATTTCCAACGGACATTTCGAACTAAATCATGAGAGCTCTTGTTCTTGGAGGTACCGGCATGCTGGGGGCCGCCGTCACCGCGCATTGGCGACGGCGACAACGGGCTGTCCTCGCGCTCGGGCATGCGCAGGCTGATATTTGCAATCGACACCAGCTGAGTGAATGGGCTTCGAACTTCAACCCCGAGGTCATCATCAACTGCGCGGCGTTTACGCAGGTTGATCGCTGCGAGACAGAGCGCCAGGTCGCCCTCGAGATCAATGGATCCGCCGTCGCCAACGTGGTAGCAGCCGCGCAGCAGGTCGGGGCTCGTCTGATCCACATTTCGAGTGATTACGTCTTCGATGGCACCGCGACGAGCCCCTATGTCGAAGGCACTTCGACGGGCCCGACGTCGGTCTATGGTGAGAGCAAGCTGCTCGGAGAGGTGGAGGCCCTGAAGTATCCGCGGTCACTCGTGGTGCGTGCGAGCTGGCTGTTTGGTCCGGGAGGAGCCAATTTCGTGACCACGATGCGCCGCCTGATGACTCAGGGTAACGGACCATTGCGGGTCGTGGACGATCAAGTGGGCTGCCCGACTTACACTCCGTTTCTGGCAAGAGCACTTTGGGACCTTGCCCACATTGGTCTCAATGGCGTCGTCCATTATTGCAACCGGGAGGCTATCTCCTGGCATGGATTCGCTACTGAGATCGGTCTCTTTGTGGCTCCGGAGACCAAGGTGATTCCGGTTCCCACAACCGAATTCCCGAGACCTGCCCCACGGCCGGCATACTCGGTACTCTCGACAAGTCATTTTGAAGCCACCGTTGGTCGCCGGGTAGAGCCCTGGAATGCCGGCTTGGCGACATATCTGCAATAGGAGAAGACTCATGAAAGCTTTGATTACCGGTATCACCGGTTTTGCCGGCTCTCATCTGGCCGAATATCTGCTCGAGCACCAACCGCAAGTCGACATCGTCGGCAACCGGCGTTGGCGCAGCCCGATGGAGAACATCTCTCACCTCGAAGGCAAGTTGGAGTTAGTGGAGGCGGACCTCACAGACTACAACTCGGTCTATCGAATGCTCGAACAGACCAGGCCCGACTACATTTTTCATCTGGCGGCGCAAAGCTTTGTACCGACCAGCTGGAACGCTCCGGCCGCAACCCTCGACACCAATGTTCTGGGACAGACACACCTTTTCGAAGCGGTTCGCGCGTTGTCTCTGGACCCGTCCATTCAGATCGCATGCTCCAGCGAGGAGTACGGGCTAGTTCTGCCTGATGAAACGCCGATCAAGGAGACCAATCCGCTGAGACCGTTGTCGACCTATGCTGTTTCCAAGATCGCTCAAGACTATCTCGGATATCAATACTTCCAGAGTTATGGCATCAAGGCCATACGCACTCGTGGGTTCAACCACACGGGACCACGACGCGGTGAGGTCTTCGTCACTTCAAACTTCGCCAAGCAGCTGGCTCGAATCAAGGCCGGCCTAAACGAGCCGATCATTCGAGTAGGTAATCTCGAAGCGATCCGCGACTTCACCGACGTTCGGGACATGGTTCGCGCTTACTGGCTGGCCGTGACCCGCGCCAAACCAGGCGAGGTCTACAACATCGCGACGGGCAATGGCATTGTTATTCAAGACCTGCTCAACCGGCTCATCGAATTGACCGATGTCGATGTACAGATTAAAGAGGATCCCGAGCGCATGCGCCCGTCAGACGTCGAGATACTGATTGGAGATAGCTCCAAGTTCCGGGCTGATACGGGTTGGGAGCCGCAGATTCCTTTCGACAAAACTTTGAGTGACATCGTCGACTATTGGCGGGAGCGGGTTGCTGCCGGCAACTAGACGATGCGTGTCCTCATCACCGGCATTTGTGGCTTTGTCGGTCGCCACCTTGCCCGCCGACTGACCGAGGTCGGGTACGATGTCTACGGTCTGTCACTGAAGGTGGCGCATGATGTCGATGCTGTCACCATCTATGCGGTGGATATATGTGATCGGGACGAGGTTGCTGCAGCCATCGCCGCTAGCGAGCCCGACGCCGTGGTCCATTTGGCCGGGCTGGCTAGGCCACGGGCCGACAGACCGGCTGATGAGTTCGTGCAAGTCAATGTCGAAGGGACCAGAAATGTTGTGGAGGCCCTTGGCCTGCAAAAGATTCGTCGGATCGTGTTGGCGTCGAGTGGGCAGGTATACGGTCAAGTCGAGCCATCTCTCCAACCGATCGATGAGACTCAGGTTCGCGCTCCGCGTGGTGTCTACGCTGAGAGCAAGGCAGCAGCCGAAGATATCGTGCTCAGCCACCCAGCCGGTATCGTTGTTCGGTCGTTCAACAGCATCGGCTGCGGCCAGCCACAGGGTTTTGCCCTCCCAGATTTCGCCTATCAACTCGCCGAGATCAAGTCGGGGCGTCGCGAGATCCTGAACTGTGGCAACCTAGAATCGAGGCTCGATTTTCTCCATGTCAGCGATGCGGTGGAGGGTTACCGTACAGTCCTCGAGCATGGTCAGCCCGGAGAAATCTACAACCTGGCCAGCGGCGTAGACCGATTGATGCAGGAGATGCTGGATCTGCTTATGGATGTGGCAGGAGTGCACGCCACAGTCAACGCTGGGGGCAACAAGCCTGCCATCAGTTTGCTCAAAGGCGACACACGGCGACTGCGCACGTTGGGCTGGGCGCCAACTCATACTGTCGAAGAGGCTCTTAGGGACCTTTGGGAAGAAGTGGTAGCTCAGGGCTGACTCGGAGGTCTCGGTGCCGTACAGCTGAACCGGTATTTCACGAAAGGCGCGGATCCGAAAATCATGACAGATCAACAAACATCAGCTCAGCCCGTCGAAGTCATCGCGACCGGTATGCCGGATCACGAGGCCGACGCTTTGCCCAGTACCGGGTTGTTGAGTTTCTACGATCGGTTGCGACACAACATCGCTCAGACAGTCGGGCGCCGTGGCGGCAAACTCGGGCAGCGAGCGGCATCAACTTTGTTACTCGTTCCCGATGTCTTCATGCTGTTGGTTCGACTGTCGATCGATAAGAACGTCCCTAAGGCATCACGCGCCGTTTTGGCGAGCACGCTAGCCTATTTCGTCTTACCCTTCGACCTGATGCCCGAGGGATTGGTCGGTCCGGTGGGCTATCTCGACGATCTGGCTCTCGCCTTGATGGCGCTTTCGCAAGCCTTCGGCAAGGATCTCGAGATGTTCGCCGAGAAGCACTGGAGCGGTCCACAGTCGTTTCGTACGGTGTTGAGCGATGCTCTGGTGACTGCCAACGGCCTGCTTGGGAACAGTCTCTACGACCGATTGCAGCGCCTCATGGAGAAAAGAGGTATCGAACTGAACGAGTTGCCGCCGAGTGGTTAATCGCTACCGGTTTCTGCTGCCTGCTGTCCCTGGCGCTTCAAGTCGTCGAGGAGCTCGGCGATGGTCTCGAAGCCGCCATCGGAGAAACCGTCCAAGCCAGCATGGAATTCCTCCATCCCCTTGGCTCCCCAGCGATCGTAAACGGACGCTTTGACGAGTAGTTGGAGTTTGTCGCAGATGCTGACGAACTTTGCTTCGCGGGTAGCACCGGCCTGGTATTCGGCGACGAGATCCACCGCGCGACGGCCGAGAGGAGCAAGAAGATCGTTCGCCACAGCCAGCTCAGCCTCGGCTTTCGCCCCCTTTGGGAAGTACATTGCGACGGTTCGCGGTAGGTCCCCGGTTCGCACCTCAGCAAGATCGTGAACCAACGCCAGCTCGAGGATCCGAAGTCGGTCGAGGGATGGTTCTCTGCAGGCCATCGTCCAAGCCATAAAAGTCGTATGGAAAACGTGCTCGCTGACGCTCTCCGGGTCGGTGATACCACGCAAGGCAAAACCGCTGCGCGGGACACGATCCAGTGCTTGGATCTCCGACAATAATTCGAGGAGGGTCGAGTTGCGATGCTTCTTCACGATAAAGGCTTTGACGCTGAATCTCGGGACCGAAATACTACAGCCAACGGCTGCTCTGAGCCCAAATCAAGTTCACCCTGGAATTTCTCGATATGTCTCTCGATCACCCATTGACTCTTGGTATCGAAACCTCTTGTGACGATACAGCCTGTGCCGTGGTCGACAAGGCAGGCAGAGTCCTGGCGTCAGTGGTCTCGAGCCAACTCAACCAGCATCGACCCTATGGTGGCGTGGTTCCGGAAATCGCGTCTCGGGAGCATCTGAGAAACTGGCCGGCGGTGAGTCACGAAGCACTCGGTGCTGCAGGGATCGAATTGCAGGAGATCGCCGCGGTTGCCGCGACCCGAGGTCCAGGTCTGGTTGGGAGTTTGCTGGTCGGACTGTCTTTAGGGCGGTCGATCGCCTGGGGGCTCGGTCTTCCGTTTCACGGCGTACACCACCTCGAAGGGCATCTATTCTCTCCCTTCCTCAGAAGTGATGGACAGCATGCCGTCCCGGTGCCCGAGAGCTTCGAAGGGTTGGTGGTCTCGGGAGGACATACATCGTTGCTCGAGGTAAGTCGCGGCGAGATCAGCAGTTTGATCGAAACCCGCGATGACGCCATGGGGGAAACATTCGACAAGGTCGGGAAACGCCTCGGCCTAGCGTATCCTCAGGGTCCGCGTGTTGACCTGTTGGCAGAGCGAGGTGATCCAGATGGCTTTTGCCCAACCAAACCCAAACTCAAGAAAGATCTGTTTTTCTCGTATTCGGGGCTCAAGACTCAGGCATTGCGGGCGATCGAGCGACTCGAGCAAGAAACCAAACTAGACGTTTCTAGGATTCGTCGCGATCAAGATGAGGTGCCTCAGGCGGCTCTCGACCTACTGGCCGGTTTCAGACGTGCCGCCGTCGGTCAGATCTTAGATCGACTCGAGCGTCGCCATAATGTCCGTCCATTTCAAACTCTAGCGGTTTCTGGCGGCGTCGCAGCCAATCGATTGTTGCGCCGCGAGCTCGACCGTTGGGCAGGCCGTCGTGGGATCGACCTGAGGCTTGTCCCTCTCACTTTCTCAGGGGACAATGCTGCCATGATTGCTTTCGCCGCGGTGGAGCGCCAAAGGCGAGGCGTCTCCCCGGATCCTCGCGATGTTGTGGTGGCAAGCAGAATACCCTTTTCTAGAAATTCACAGTAGACCCCCGAAACCATGAGCTCTGAAAACACGAGACTCGGCACTCGCCAGGCTTTCCGATCGGTCCCGCGGACGGGAGTAATTTACGCCACCAGTGAAGCCGCTGCGTTGGGCTACACATCCGATCACCGCGACTGGTGCAACCTGGGTCAAGGGCAACCAGAGTCGGGTCCCCTACCTGGCGCGCCACCACGCCTCACTGAGTTGAGTATCGATCCCGCCGACCATGAATATGCACCCGTGTCGGGCCTTTATGAGCTGCGGGAAGTCGTCGCCTCGTTCTACAACCGACTCTATCGGCGTGGGATGCCCTCTCAGTATACGGCGGAAAACATCTCGATCTCTTCTGGCGGCCGGGCGGCATTGACCCGGGCGGTCGCTTCTCTCGGCCGGGTCAACCTCGGACATTTCCTTCCAGACTACACTGCATACGAGGAACTGCTCGACATCTTTCGATTGGTTTCCCCCATACCGATTCTGCTCAGCCGCGAACAGAATTACGATTTCTCACCAGACGACCTGAAACGAGAGATTCTGGGACGGGGATTATCGACGATTCTGTTGTCGAATCCATGCAACCCCATGGGCAAGTTGATCTCTGGAGACGAGTTAGAAGAATGGGTCGCTGTTTGCCGACAGCTCGACAGCACGTTGATGCTGGATGAGTTCTACTCTCACTACATCTGGAAATCGGCACCTGAGGAAGAGGGTTCTCTGGTGAGTGCCGCTCGTTACGTCGAGGATGTCGATCGCGATCCAGTGGTGATCTTCGACGGTTTGACGAAGAACTGGCGGTACCCGGGGTGGCGAATTACCTGGACCGTTGCGCCTCGACAAGTCATCGAAGCAGTCGAAAGTGCAGGGTCGTTTCTCGATGGCGGGGGCTCGAAGCCAATACAACGCGCCCCCAATACCCATCAGGCGCCCGAACTGGTGACTGCCGAGACGGAGGCGATCCGCCGCGCCTTCGAACCCAAGAGGGATTTAATGCTACGGCGTGTCCGAGAGATGGGGATGACCATCGACCGCGAGCCGGATGGAACCTTCTATGCCTTCGTTTCATTGGCCGGGCTTCCTGAATCGATATCCGATGGCATGACATTCTTCCGGGCCGCTTTACGGCAACAGGTGATCTGCGTGCCCGGTGTCTTCTTCGATGTCAATCCCGGACGTCGCAGGGCCAGCCGCCTCTCTCGCTTTCACCAGCGGGTTCGGCTGTCGTTCGGCCCTGGGATCGACGAAGTGTCACGCGGTCTCGATCGACTACAGACGATGATCGACTCAGCCTCCTAGCGGCGACTAGCAAAGCCCGTCACGATGTAGTTTCCCGATCTCTGATCGCGCTTGAGCCGGATGATGTTCTTTCGCTCACCGTCTTCCAAGAGTTCGGAGAAGGTGTTGTATCCATAGTAGCCTTCGTTGAAGGAAGGTCGCTTTCGCTGCATGGTCTGCTTGAGCATAGATCCCCAGAGGACCCCTTTGTTCTCGCGGATCAGAGCGAACATTGCGTCCAACAGGAGTCCAAAGACTTCGGCGTCCTTAGGCGACAGGTTGTCGAGCCGCGCAGCTCGCTGAATATCGCGCCAAATATCCTCGTAGTAGATGAATTCGTCACAGTTGTCGATCAGCAGGCTCGACGAAGAATTCTTCACGCCTACGCCGATGACATACTTGTTGTTTTCCTTGAGTTTCGAGACCAGAGGCGAGAAGTCGCTATCGCCCGACACCAGCACGAACGTGTCCAGATGCTCTTTCGAGTAACACAAGTCCATGGCGTCGACGACCATCTTGATATCGGCGCTGTTCTTGCCCGAGTAGTACTTCTGAGGGATGTCGATGAGCTCGATCGCTGCTTCGTGGAAGGGCTTCTTGTACTCGCTGTACCGTTCCCAGTCGGCGTAGGCCTTCTTGACGATGATTTTGCCCTTCTCTAGCAGGCGCGCCAGAATCAGGGAGATCTCGAGCTTGGCGATTTCGGAATCTCTGACGCCCAACGCGATGTTCTCAAAGTCGCAGAACATGGCGATCTTGCGCTCGTCATTGATCGATTGGCCGCGTTCCGCGAGCGAGTAAACCAATCCTCTCGGCTCCACACCGACGCCCAGAGTCGACTCGATCTCACTGGACGTGTCCAACGCGACCGGCAAGACGTGTTCATCTGGTGTCTCAGCTTTGGATGACTTCGGTTCGGGCTCGCTTCCCGGGAGGTGTCGTGCTGGCCTGCGTCGCCGGCGTCGACGTTTCCTCTTTGGCGGCCCAGTGGCCTCGGAGTCTTCGGCAGACACATCGTGCTCGCTGACCGATTTGGGCTCCGGCGCTGGTTCTTGGTCGTCCGTGGCCTTGTCGACCTTCGGCGGCTCGTCTAGAGCCGCAGGTGAGCCGTCTAAAGACACATCGGCCACACTGGGTGTAGCTCTGAGCGTTTCAGGGTTATCCTCACTCACTAAAGAGTCGCGAGGCGCTTCGTCCTCTGGGATGTCGTCGTTGCCTGCCCGTAACCACCAAGGTGCCAAATGCAGTCTCCTTGTGAGCTGAATGCAGCCTAAGCGACTGCCAAAGTGAATTACCGACTCAATCCGTGACAGCCAATCCAAGTGATCGCAAGGTAGCCTGCCGCAGATCGGCCGAGGTGAGTCGAGCCGCGATCCTAACATCCGTCTGGCTAGCTGGAAACAAGCTCGCGGGCCGCCTTAGTCGCAGATCACCTCTGGTGAACGTTTTGGCCCCCAGATACATACCGCTAAGTTACGCTACAGAGAGCGTCCCCTCTCATAGCCCAGCCCTTGATATAGTGCTCGTCTCGCTGGTTGACGATCCCTCCCGTGGTCAAAAGAGACACTCTTCCCCCACCGTCTAACGAAATCTATCAGCCCCGGAGTGTTGCTTTGAGCACCGATTCTCTACCTATCGATTACCTGGCGATCGACGGCCCGATCGGAGTCGGGAAAACAACGCTGGTCGAGATGTTGACCAAGCGGTTCGAAGGAGTGAAGGTGCTCGAGGACGCCGAGAACCCGTTCCTCGACAAGTTTTACAAGGATCGCCCCGGAGCCGCATTCCAGACTCAGCTCTATTACCTGTTGTCACGCTTCAAGCAGCAGCAAGAAATTGTGCAGCGTGAGCTTTTCCAGCGCTTGGTAGTCGCGGACTATCCATTCGAGAAAGACCGGATTTTCGCCTATCTGAATCTCAGTGATGACGAGCTTCTAATCTACGACAAGCTCTACGCTATGTTAGAACCCCAAGTACCTCCCCCCGATCTTGTTCTCTACCTTGTGGCGGATGTTGATACCTGCATGAGCCGAGTCAACAAACGCCAGCGCGACTACGAGAAGAAGATGTCCGGTGATTATCTCGCTGAGCTGATCGACGCATACAACCACTACTACCATCACTATCAGCGCTCGCCTTTGCTGGTAGTGGATACCCGTCATCTCAATTTTCCAGGGCGTCCAGAGGACTTCGAAGAGCTGCTCAACCAGCTCCGCGAGCCGATCAAGGGCACCCACTATTACCAACCGCTTGGAACCCCGAGACTATGACCACAGCCAGCGCCGGAGCTACAACCTCAGCAGACATCGTCATCGAGCCTCTCGAAATTGCGGGACGCTCCCTGAAGTCGCGTCTAATCCTGGGAAGTGGCAAATATACCGACAACGAAACGATGGTTCGTTCATTTGAAGCGGCCGGGGCTGACATGGTGACCGTCGCCCTGCGTCGAGTGAATTTGGCGGATCCAGACAGCGATGCTTTCATTCACCATATTGATCGCGACAAGTATTTGCTGCTGCCCAATACGGCTGGCTGCTATACGGCGAATGAAGCGGTACGAACCGCCAGGTTAGCTCGTGAGTTAGGTGGCTGGACCTGGGTGAAGCTCGAAGTAATCGGCGATCAGAAGACGCTCTTTCCTGACAACACAGAGCTTCTCGAGGCGACGAAGACCTTGGTGGCAGAAGGTTTCGTGGTCCTGCCCTACACCAACGACGATCCGGTTGTCTGCAAAAAGCTCGAAGATCTCGGAGCTGCCGCGGTCATGCCGTTGGGAGCCCCAATCGGCTCTGGTATGGGGATTCGTAACCCCGCGAACCTACAGATCATCATTGAACAATCCAACGTCCCGGTCATCGTCGATGCCGGAGTTGGCACCGCATCCGATGCCGCGGTTGCAATGGAGCTCGGGGCTGATGGCGTCCTTATGAATACGGGTATTGCCAGTGCTAAAGATCCCGTACGAATGGCTCGTGCGATGAAGCTCGCTATCGAAGCTGGGTGGCTCGCAGCACATTCCGGGCGTATTCCGAGAAAACTTTACGCCACGGCGTCATCCCCAGTTGCCGGGCTGATCGAGTAGTCGAGGACTGTGAAAGGGTCCCACCCGGGATTGGCGATCTGCCAACAGCGTTGTCGACCGTCGAGAGGCCTTGATTTTCTGCCAGCAGCGTTGCATATCGCTGCGGCCGCTCTGAAGTTTTCCCAAGAGGGGTGTCGATCTCCGCGGTCGCTCTGATTTTTTACCAAGCGTGCTGACGGCCGCTGCGGAGGCTTTGATTTTTCTCCAAGAGCGATCGCCGCGGTCGAAAAGCTCAATGGCAGGTTGGCGAGAAATTTTCAAGAGGCTGATCCCGGTCAGATGGGCCACAAATCCACGACTTAGGGCTCTGTCGGTCAGAAAGTCTAAGTTGTGCGAGTCTCAGTGGCCAACCTTGGAGGTTCCGAATCCAGGGGAGTTGAGACCCGATTCGACCAAAAAAACCGCGAATTAAAGCGCCGCGCTCGAAGGGGCAACACGGTTCTCTAGCTCACATCACAGGGCGGGGGCGGCTCGTCGGGGGATGCCTCGGGCGTGTCACTGTTTCGACCGTCCCGAACAGGGGTTGCGACAGGAGATCAGTTGGTCTAAGATCCCTCCTCCGCACAGCTCTGCGCACCCATAGCTCAACTGGATAGAGCGTCTGACTACGGATCAGGAGGTTGGGAGTTCGAATCTTCCTGGGTGCACCATTTCCTGCTTCTTGGCTTCCTGCCAACCCTAAGCGGAACTAGCTGTGGACCGTGCCCCGGTAAGGGAGCACGAGTGCGTGTGGAAAGAGGTGGTCGGAGTCCGTTCTGGGCTCGAAAGCCTCGCAGTGCCCTGTAGAACAGAGGCGCCATGATCCCTCAGTAAGCAGGCTGTTGACAGCCAGAAGGCGTTTGGCAGAGAATATTTACCGACCGGTAGGTAAACCGGTTTTCGCAGCCCTTCTCGATCCATAGAAGATCGAATTCGTCAGACTCCTTGCCGCAGGGTGTGCCCTGCAATCAGCCCAATACGCGATGCCATCATCCCCTAGCACGTCGAGAACTCTCTTCGACGACGATCGTACGGGAATCATCTACCGTACAGCGGCCCGCATCATCTATGAGAAAGGCTTCGATGCCACCTCGATGAGCGAGATCGCCGAAGCTCTTGATCTGACCAAGCCGGGCCTCTACTACTACGTCAAGGGCAAGAAAGAGCTGCTGTACTCGATCATGAGATGCGCTATGAACCTGCTGGATTCCGATGTTGTGGAGCCGGCGGCTTTGATCGCGGATCCAGAGGAGCGGCTACGTGTGATCATTCGTGAGCACGCTAGGCTTCTGACCAACGAGGCCGGCGCACTCGCTATTCTGATTGACGAGGATGGTGGGCTGTCGGCAGAGCACAGAGAAGACATCGCCAAGCGCAAACGTGCCTACTTCGAGTTCCTACGACGGACTCTCGAAGCCCTGGAGGCCGAGGGTCGTCTACGAGAAGTGGATTCGACGGTCGCAGCATTCAGCCTACTGGGCATGGTGATGTGGATCGCACGGTGGTACGACTCGAAGGGTCGCCTCGCCAGCGAGAAAGTGGTCCAAGACGTCACAGAAATTGCTCTCGCTGGAATGTTGGTACCGAGGTCTAAAGAGTCGATGGGCCTCGCGCAGGTGCAATAAATTCAGAAAACTATCGGAATAAAGGAGAAAACATGACTGTCAAGGAGGTTCACGTCAGCGAAGAGGAGGCGATGAAGGTCGCCGAAGCATCGCGTCAGCAAGAGTGGACTCAGCCGAGTTTCATGCGGGAAATGTTTCTTGGCAATTTCCGCCTGGATCTGATCCACCCGTTCCCCTTGGAAGAGGAAGAGCGGCCCGAGTTCGTTGCCTTCTTCAACGCGATTCGTGAGTTCATGCGTGACCATGTCGACTCCGAATTGATCGACACCACCGGTGAGTACCCCGAAGATGTCGTTGACGGCCTGCGCAAGCTCGGCGCCTTTGGGATGAAGATTCCAAAAAAATATGGCGGGCTCGGCTTCAGCCAGGTGGAGTACGCCAAGGTGATGGAGCTGTTGGGTGGCCTCGATGGCAATATCTCCGCACTGCTTTCGGCCCACCAGTCCATCGGCGTGCCTCAACCGCTCAAGCTGTTCGGAACCGAGGAGCAGAAGAGCAAGTACTTGCCACGCTGTGCAAAGGGCGATATCTCTGCGTTTGCATTGACCGAGGCGCAGGTCGGCTCGGATCCAGCACGTATGACGACGACTTACGAATTGACCCCTGACGGCGATACGTATGTTCTGAATGGCGTCAAACTGTGGTGTACCAACGGCACCCTCGCGAAGTTACTGGTTGTCATGGCGCGGGACATCGAAACCAAGGCCATCAGCGCCTTCGTGGTCGAGACCGAGTGGGAGGGCGTCCAAGTCGAGCATCGCTGCCACTTCATGGGCTTGCGGGCGTTGGCGAACGGCGTGATCAGCTTCAAGAATGTGAGGGTCCCGAAGGAGAACCTGATCGGTCGCGAGGGTAGGGGCTTGAAGATCGCCCTGACCACCCTTAATGACGGCCGACTGTCCATCCCCAATGGCTCGATCGGCGCCGCCAAACAGGCGCTCAAGATCTGTCGAGAATGGTCGGCGGAGCGGGTCCAGTGGGGGAAGCCGGTTGGCAAACACGAGGCGATTGCCCACAAGATTGCCGACATGGCGTCGGTCACCTTCGCTATGGAGTCGGTCGTCAAGTTGGCCACTGAGATGTCCAACCGGGGCAATTTCGACATTCGACTCGAAGCCGCGGCGGCCAAAGAGTGGAATTCATGCCGCACTTGGGAAATCGTCGATGACACGATGCAGATCCGTGGTGGCCGGGGCTACGAGACCTATGGTTCGTTGCGAGCGCGAGGCGAGAAGCCGACGTCGGTAGAGCGCCTGATGCGCGACTATCGAATCAACAAGATCTTTGAAGGATCTAGCGAAATCATGCACCTGTTCATGGCTCGTGAGGCGGTCGACAAACATCTGCAGGTCGCGGGCGCCATGATCGACCCAGAGAAGAGCTCTGCCGACAAACTTCAGGAGTTACCCAAGATTGCTGCCTTCTATGCCAAGTGGTATCCCACGCGTTGGATCGGCGGCGCCAAGACGTTTTCGGAGTTTGGCCCGTTTGGTGGCCATCTACGCTTTGTCGATCGTTCTACGCGCCGTTTGTCGCGGCAGATCTTCCACGGCATGATGATCCATCAGGCACGGATGCAGAACAAGCAGGGATTCCTGTTTCGAGTTGTCGATATAGCCAACGAGCTCTTTGCGATGGCAGCGACCGTCAGCCGGGCGCATGCCATGCACCGGAGTGGGCATTCGAAGGCCCGTGAAGCCTCGGAGCTCGCGGATTTGTTCTGCCGCCTGGCGAGGCGAAAGATCAAGCGTCTGTTCGCCGATTTGTGGTCGAACGACGATGTCCGCAAGTACAAGGTCGGAGTGGGAGTGTTGGCGGGTCGGCAGCTCTGGCTCGAGGAAATGTTTGAAGGTATGGAGCAAGGATCTTCCTCTGCTCCTGAGCAGGTTGGTAGAGCTGATAGGCCACGAGCCGTGGCCGCGAGCTAGATCAGGGGCCCGATCTGGATCGGCCCTAGTAGGGAGCCCGCGGTCTATCGCGGGCTCTCCTGCGTTATCGGCGCTGGTGAGCGGGAGCCAAAAAAGTCTCTCGGCAGCCGTCAAGAGGGTTAAAAAAAGAATCTTCGCTGTCGGAGTGAACGAAATCAGGGTCTCGTGCGTCTAATACAGTAGAGAGACCAGGATGATGTATTTGATGGCACCTCGCTACCCCGATATCCGAGTCCGTTTGCGGAGCAACAACCCGTTCGCTCTTGTGAGCGCCGTGCGTCTGGCGCTGCGCCGCTCTGATGTTGATCCCCATGAGATCCACCGGTTCACTGAGGAGGCGCTTCAGACTGAGGAGCCCAGAGAGATGCGAAGAATCTGCTCTGACTGGGCGCAAGTCGAAGTCACGTCCTGACAAGGATGGACTAGGAGCAGATGAACCGCCGATAGCGCCTTCTCGCCTACGACATCTTGTTAGGAGGGCGGCTTAGGCCCCCAGATCTGGTACTTCTGCCATAGGTGATCTTGGTTCGCATCAACCCTTGGCCGTTGACGGCGACAGACCTCTTTTGCCAATCGAGTGTCAAATCCGGCCTTGGAGTCCCAAATTGGGTTCTCGTTGTTGACGCGCTCGCCATTTGTCTGGCATAATAGGCACTCACCTACGAATGTGTTTGAGCCCTGCGAACGCTCGCACCGCAGAAATTCGTAATGCCGCAACTGGAACGAAGGTCCTAGGGGGATCTGCTATGACGACACTCTCGAGTTCCCAGTCCGATAGCTTCTCGAACGAAGGCCAACTCGCCTTCCTCAGCCGAGTTGCCCACGACGACCGCTTTCGAGCTGAGTTAGAGGCGGATCCCCAAGCTGCTCTTGCTCAGTATGGGCTTGATGTCGATCCGAGCCAGATCCCTTCCGAAGTGACGCTCCCGAGCGAAGAAGCGATCGAGGGGTATCTGAGCTACCGTGCCGACAGTCTACTTGACATGCTGTCGAGGTACTGGGTGGGTTTTATCGGCAATTAGGCGTTTGATTCAGGCCGGTGTTAGTCTGTAAGCACTGCCCTTGATTCTTCAAGAGATCAAACCGGCTCGCGGAGTCTCTCTGAGCCTGCTGCACAAGCCATTATGCAACAGGTTACACGGTCGCTATATCTATTCTTCTGCATAGAAGATACGCCCGCTCTGGATATTGCAGCCCTCCTTCGAGGCACGTTAGAGGTTTTGACAACCTCTCATATCTCCGCGTTAGTTCTGTCCAGTGGCGAAAGGTATGAGATCTCACATGCCGACTTCCGTTTTTTGTCCGCCCTATCAGCGCAGACATGGACTCCGGTTTCTGAGCTTATTGATGCGTCAGACAAAGGCAAAAGCCTTGACCTGGAAGGTCTCCTACGGCGAGGACTGCTGCTAGTCCAGGGCGAGGGCCCTTTGTTGCCTGGTCCGATGCAGGAACGTGAGCAACTCCTTCGGCGCTACCAGTGGGACTCGTCGGCTGCGCTCTACCACTTCATGGGCCGCGAGAAAGAGGGTGAGCAATTCGCCTCTGCTCCCACCGATGTGTCGGTCCTGGCCAAGGCGGCGGAAACCGACGCGTCCAATTTTGTTCGGCGTCACGGACCACCGCCGGAGGCTTTCTATCGAGTCGAGAACATCGACGCTGCGATTAGTCTTCCTCTGATTGAGAAAAAAAGTGAACTCTACGAGACTCTCCAGAATCGCAAGACCGTACGCGCATTCGACTCTGAGCGGGTGCTAGAGCTGCGAGATCTCGCAATCCTGCTGAGGTACACTTTCGGCTGCCACGGCTACGCCCAATTGGATGAAGATGTTGTTCTGCTTCACAAGACGAGCCCCTCCGGAGGCTCACTGCATCCCATCGAAGCGTATCCACTTATCCTCAACGTTGAGTCGCTAGCGCCGGGTATCTATCATTACAGCATCAAGGATCACTCGCTCGAACTTGTCGAAGAGATGTCGAATCAACACGCCAGGAGGCTGGCGGTCGATTTCAGCAACGGTCAGCTTTACGCCGAAACGGCGCATGCTCTTGTGATCCTGACGGCTCGATTCTTTCGCAATCAGTGGAAGTATCGGCGCAGGAGCCGCACCTATGGTGTCATGCTGATGGACGCGGGGCACCTCAGCCAAACCTTCTATTTGGTCGCCACGAATCTTGGGCTTGGAGCGTTCTATACGGCGGCTATTAATGGACCCCTGATCGAAAAAAAGATAGGAGTCCGAGCGCCTGAAGAAGGGGCTATCGGAATCTGCGGATGTGGAATCAAAGCGAGCGGAAGCCCGGATCTCGGGCTCGAATTTCGGCCTTTCATTCCTAGAAAGACAAAAATCTAACGCATGAAGCTAGACGAACTGTAAAGCTGACGCTTTGAACACTATCCAGTGCCTGCGAGGTTCAAAAGGCTCATAAGTTGCCTGTTTGCATCTTCGAATGCAGGGATACCCGCTGCCTCGTTCCAATGACCTATAAATTTACTGTAATGTTCGGCAGCGGCGTTTGTGTCACCTTGCTGTTGATATAAGCGACCAAGGTTATAGAAAGCCAGAGTCCAGTCGATCGTGCCTAGCGCTTGACATCGATCTGAACACTCCACGACTCCAAGCCCACGGTGTTCAATGAGCCATCGATACTCAGCGATAGCAGCTTGGGTCATGCCAGCGGATTCATAGATACGCGCTAGGCTCTCGTGGGTCTGAAACGAATCGACGACAGCAGAACTCTCTTCGAGCCGTACCAGAGCCCCCTGGAGATCGCCCTTGGCAGCGAGCAATTCCCCTTCCAGCATCAAAGCCTGAGCCCGCCATGCCGCTGGCACTGTTTCGCCCTGGAGCAAAAGTATGGACGCGTAGATACTTTCGGCGTCGGCGAACACAGCGTGTCTCGCATTGAGCTTACCGACAAGCGCCAACATTGGGATCAGTGACGAGCCAAGTGCTTCCTGGTCGGTCGCAACAAGCTCCCTTGCGGTGCGCGTCGTTTTCAACAGAGTCTGCAAGAAAGAATCCTCTGAGGAAAGTCGCTCTCGAATAACCGTTTCAGTTACTAAGCTGGCAAGACCATAATCACTCAACTGTTCCTCGGCAGCCAGTCTCTGTGAATCTTTAGCCTCTTTTAGAGCGTTGTCTAGATGACCCTTGGCTGAAAAGAACTGCGCAAGCCGTAATCGTCCCTGAAGTTGATGAAATCCCGACGAACCGGTTGCGACGCTTTGATCGAGCAGCACTCGAGCTTCTTGATAACGTTCAGTCACGATGAAGAGTTCAGCCAGAGTTACTCGCATATTCGGGTCGGAGGCTACCTCGATATTGGCGAGTGCCTCGTCGTAAAGCCCGAGGGCGATTTTGCAATAGCTGAGCTGGATCAGAGCCTTAGACCGCTCCTCGGGCCCTCCGACGCGCGCGGCGGCTTCGAAAGCGATCGCTGCTTTCTCGTATTGTTCGAGATAGATCAAGTAGGCCATGCCAAGGTTGTGTTGACCAGAAAATTCGTTTGGGTACAACGTGCTCATTAACGACCAGGCGCGGATCACCTCTTCTGGTCCGCTTCGCAGTCTTGCTACCCAACCTTCGACATAAAGCTTTTCGATCTCGGTGAGGCGACTCGACTGACGTAGAGCCTCACTCAGGTGCTTGAGTACTCTAGCTTGGTCCCCTCCAATGGCTATGTAGGCGGTGGCAAGCTTGGCGTGTGCCATTGCAAACTCTGGGTCGATCTCCAAAGCGCGCTCTAACAACTGGCTTGCAGCATCATAGTCACCTTCGACGGCGCGTGAGGCTCCTAGGGAATAGGCCTTCAGCGCTTCGAGATTCTTCGTCGTTACCCTCTCGAGAGGTTGTCGTGTTTGCTCAATAGCGGCTAGGGATTCACCGAGATTCAACCGGATCGTTTTCGTGACGGTTTCGAGCGCGGTCACAATCTTGCTGGTGTCTTTGGCGTTTGCATTGGTGGCGAACGTTGTAATGCCTTGTTCCGGATCGACGATCTCGGCGGTCACAGAATAGGTCTCCCCGATCTTTCCGATCGCCCCAATAACGAGTGCCTGAGCGCCCTCTCTTTGGCCGATCTCAATGCCGACTTCGCGATCGATAGGGGTGCCGGGTTCCCTCTCCATGCGTGCCAACGAGCCTTCGATGTGAGACCTCGGCAAAACAGACGCATATCGGGATTGCTCGAGCCCTAGCCTAAAAGCAGTCTCCAGGGAGTCGTCGAGCAGGGGGTCACCGGTTTGGTTCTGAAAATCCGCCAGGACGATGCGGATGAACGAGCTGTCGCCGGGTGACTCAGGGATGGGTAGGTTTTCTGGATCGACCAGCCACCATCGAGTCAAGAAATAGGTTGCCAAGATTCCAACGGTCAGCAGGATGGTCAGAGACAGCAGCCAGCGACGCCTTACCCAAAGGTCAACGGTTGTCGCGGAAGGGGAGAAGACTTCTGTTGGGCTGGTTGTAAACGATGAGCTGATCGGCGGTCGATCGTGGTCTCCGGAGGACATCTGGCCCGAGATCCGAGCAAATTCCTGAACGACGTCTTGCGCGGTCTGCGGTCGGTCCGCTGGGTCTTTCTCGAGTAGCCTTTCGATGACATCGGAGAGCTCTTCCGGCACATTGGAGTTGACCAGATGTGCCGGCGTCTGCCGGTGAAGCATGACCTGCTTCAACGTCGCGAGCGTATTGTGAGCCTTGAATGGCGAGTGACTGGTGACGGCTTCGTACAATAGGACGCCGAGGGAGAAGAGGTCTGACCGATGGTCGATTTCCTCGCCGCTGACATACTCTGGAGACATCGTTCGGCTCGTGCCCACGAGTTGTCCCTTGCCAGTGAGGGACGTATCCATCTCGCTTTTCAGTAGCGGACGCGCCAGCCCAAAGTCGAGAATCTTTGCATGTCCCCTGGGAGTGACGATGACATTCTCGACCTTCAGATCGCGATGAATGATGCCGGCGGCATGGGCCTCGCTGAGGCCGGTCGCGATCTCGAGTCCGAGGCTGGCGACTTGTAGGGGTTCCAGGGGACCGTTTTTGATCAGCTTGTCGAGAGTCAGCCCTTGGACGTACTCCATGACGATGCAGTCGCTATCACCGTCCTGAAAGATGTCGTATAGATGGACAATGGAGGAGTGATTCAACTGAGCGGTAGCTCGGGCCTCGCGTTGAAAGCGTTCTCGATTCTCAACGGCTTCGTCTCGATCCCCCCGAATCCGCTTGATGGCAACCCAGCGGTCCAAACGCTCGTCATAGGCCTTGTAGACTTCGCCCATCCCGCCGATGCCGAGTCTCTCCTCCACCCTGTATGGGCCGATTCTTTGATCCATAGCTCGGCTACTCGCCCCGCCAGATTTGAGACTGTGAAGGTAGGAGTTTGTCGTCTTGCTCTCTAGGCATGGCAGCCATCGCTGCTATCCCAGGATCCTGCAGCCGTCGGACAATGATCGGACGTGTGACCCGTGACTCACCTCCACCGCCATCGGAATGTCATTCCCGTTCTGGCGACCTGCAAGAACTTGCCTAAAGTAGAGATTGTCGAAGAATTGCATGCTTCAGTTTCTCTAGCGAGAGTGCGATCCGAGTGACGGAAGTCGGACGCCCTATCGTAGCAAACCAGGACCCTTGCAACGCGTCGAATTGGCTCCGAACGGGCCAACCTCGAGGCCACCGCAACTCGAAGCCTGCCGAGCTCGAAGGATCTACTTGATGCGGGACCTTCGGCCGACCCGGTCGGTCTCGAGATCGATCACCACGTGGGTCTGTTCCTTGGAATGGACCCCGAAGACTAGGCGCTGTGGCCGGTACTCTGGATGGGTGACTTCAAGTACATGAACTCCGGGAGCGAACGCATGTCCGCTCTCGACCGTGGCGATCTCAGCGCCGGTGCCCAAGTAGTCGTCGTCCAGATAGACGCGAGCGTCGGCAGGATGAACCGAAAATTCGACCGCCCCAGGCTCTGTCGAGCGGGGGGCTGGCGGCGCTGGTGGTGGTGGGACAACTTCGGGAGCCGGAGGCGCTGGCGCTACAGCCTGCGGCGCTGGCGGTGCGCTTGGGCTGACGATGTAAACGGGCTGCGGTGAGGGGGCCGGGCTCGGAGCCGGGGCTGAAGGTGACTCTAAATAGACATATACCGGTACCGGCACCTGCACAACGCCGGGGTTGCCACGCCTCGAATGCCCTTGCGGCGCATTGAGCTTTTGATAAAAGCCCGGCCGTACGTTGGCAGCACTGCCGAAACCTCCTGGCCGCAGCAGGCGTCTGTTTTGCTGGGTCGGTCGAGACGGGGCCGCCCGCTGGCTCACGGCTCGAGCTTGGGGCGGGTTCGACGCGCCGCGGTGGCTGACGGATCGCGATTTGCCGCCTTGGTCGCGGGCCTCTGTCGCGGGAGCAATACCCTGAAAAACTACCGCAACACAAAGAAGGAGAAACGTTTGCTTGTTGGAGAGTTTGACCTGCATGGTGAGCTCCTTCGCGGTTGGCTCGTCTGAGACTGCCTCAAGGCTATGGCAGTGTATCAGGTGAGTGAAAACTTCCGCAGATTCAATTCCTTGAGGGGGTCAGGCCCCGGGCTGTGGCTCATAGGCGAGAGCACGGATCTCGTCGATCCGGCTTTCGGCGTCCCGTTCGCCGACCTCGATGAGTCGTTTCATGTAGTCGCCCTGAAACATCAACAGGCTCAGTGAGTCCGGGCTATCGGTTTTACGGGTTCCAAGGTTACGGGTGAGGAACCGGAAGCTCTTCGGTAGCCGTGGCTCGTACTGTGCCGACAGCCGGCCGAGATCCTCGGATGGACGCATCATCAGAATATCGACCGGCTCCATGCCTTCCCGTTCCTCTGGCGGTAGCTTCCTGAGCAGGCGGTTCAAGCGTTCTAGTCGCTCCACATCCTGATCCAGGACATCGAGAAAAATTGCGTTCAGCAGGTTGCCTGCGATCTGCGCCGGTGGCGGGTAGACGTTGGAGGTCGGCTGGTTCGCCTCTTTCTGTGACCGCGGATATTGATTCGAGATCGCGAGAATACGTTTTGCGCCGAGATGAAGCGCGGGAGACAAAGGGGCCGCCATGCGGATGCCACCATCGCCAAACCACTCGCCATCGAGCTGCACCGCAGGGAACATGAGGGGCAAAGCGGCGGAAGCCATGACGTGCTCAACCGTCAGCTCGGTTTTGAGGCTACGCCGTGCCGGCCGCTCCCAAGTCTCGATATCTCGCCCTTGTACCCAGCTCAGGGTCTGCCCGGTCGAGTACTTGACCGTCATCAAGGCGACCGCATCGAGCCTGCCCGCGGCGATGTTGCGCTCGATGTTTGGGATCTCATTGTTGGTGCCGAGCTCGCGCCGCAAGAGTCCCCGTAGGGGTTCGGTGTCCAACAGACCGAGCATCTTGTTTCCCGAGCCTACCCCCAACCCCAGTCCCGAGGCCCAGCGGAGAGTGTTCCGCGCCAACGACCACGAGTCGACCCTGAACACATCGCTGAACTCGAGTTTTCCCCACAGGCGACAAAGATCTTCGGCAGCCTCTGCCGGTGAGCCGGGATGCGCCGCCAAGTAGATCGCGTTGATTGCACCGGCGGAGGTACCGGTGATGATCGGGAAACGCAGATCAGGAAAATGACGCGCGATTCCCCGCAGGACGCCGACTTGATAGGCGCCGCGAGCGCCGCCTCCCGTCAACACAATCCCCAGCCCAGGAGCTACCGAAACCTTGTTGTTACCTTGTTCTGCTGGCATCGTGTACTGGGCCGTCCAGATCCTAGAGGGGCGTCTTGCAGCCCTCCAATAGGGAGATGTCGATAGAATCGAGCGATGAGTAGAAACGCATGGAACACCGGAATCCTAATTCTAGCCGTCTCTCTGTTCGCGGCCTGCAGCGCCGACACAGAGGATACCGTGTCGAGCGCCTCACCAGAGCATTCTCTCGCAGGGGTTTGGCGGGCGGTTCTCGCTTCGCCGGGTGGGGAGTTGCCGTTCACACTTCGCATAGACACCAAAAATGGCCAACTCGAAGCGGTGGCTCACAACGGCTCAGAGGAAGTGCCCTTCAGTTCGGTAGAGCATCGCGCCTCGAGCGTGACGCTCCACTTCGAATGGTACGACTCGGAGATCACCGCAGTTTTGGCGCCGGACGGCAATTCGATGCTGGGCACCTGGCGGAAAACGATTCCAGGCGGTGATTCAACCCTACCGTTCCACGCTGTGCGAGGTGACGAGCGCCGCTTCTTGCCCGGTGACCGCACCGAAGTGGACAACCCCACTGGGTCCTCGATCGCAGGTCATTGGGCGGCAGAGTTCGTTGATGGCGAGAGCCGCGAGGTGGCGCGGGCCGAGTTTGAGCAGCAAGGCGACCGGGTGACGGGTACGTTCCTGACCCCAACCGGAGACTATCGTTTTCTCGAGGGCTCCTTCGAAGGCGGACTCCTGCGCCTTTCGACCTTCGATGGTGCGCACGCCTTTTTGTTTCAAGCGACGACCCAGGACGACGGATCCTTACAGGGCGACTTTTGGTCCCGCGACTCGTACCACGCGACGTGGACCGCACATCGGGCCGAGGACGGTGAGCAAATCCTGCCGGATGCGTGGCAAGAGGTTGAGCTCACCAACGACGAAGGCACGTTCGTTTTCGAGTTTCCGGATCTGGACGGTAACCCGCTTTCGCTCGCGGACCCACGGTTCGCCGGCAAAGTCGTGATAGTCAACATCTTCGGCTCATGGTGTCCGAACTGCAATGACGAGGCACCGCTGCTGGCGGAGTGGCATCGCCGCTACCGTGACCAAGGACTCGAGATCGTTGGCCTCGCCTACGAGTTCTCGGGTGATCCCGAGCGGGACCGTGTGATGGTTCGAAAGTTCGCCAAGCGCCATGGGATCGAGTATCCGTTGCTGCTGGCCGGCGTCAGCGACAAGGCCGCAGCAGGCGCAACGTTGCCGGATTTGAGCGCCGTCCTGTCATACCCCACTACGGTTTACTTGGGTCGTGATGGTAAAGTTCGTCGAATTCACAGCGGATTCAGCGGGCCGGGTACCGGGCAACATTTCGACGCATTGGTCGCTGAGCTCGAGTCGACCATCGAGGAGCTCCTCAGTGAAGCTAGCTGAAGCCTCGAGAACCCCAAAGCAAATCATTTCGGAGACAACATAATGCACGAAGCCTGGATCATCGATGCTGTCCGGACCCCACGCGGACGTGGCAAGAAAGACAAAGGCGCCCTCTCGGGTATCCACCCACAAGAGCTCCTCGCCCAGACCTTGAACCAACTGGCCGACCGTACTGGCATCGTCAAAGGTGACGTGGAAGATGTTGTGGTCGGCTGTGTCAGTCAGGCGGAAGAACAAGGCGCCAACATCGCTCGCAATAGTGTGTTGGCTGCCGGCTGGCCACAGGAAGTGACCGGCGTCACGCTCAATCGCTTCTGTGGCTCGGGCTGTCAGGCGATCAATTTCGCCGCCACAGGGGTGATGAGTGGTCAGCAGGACCTGGCGATTGGCGGCGGCGTCGAGAGCATGTCGAGAGTGCCGATGGGGACGGACCGCGGTGGGATGGACGGCAACAATCTGCACCTACGGGACAAGGTCTACCAGGTGCCCCAGGGCATCAGCGCCGACCTCATCGCGACCCTCGAGGGATTTACCCGGGATGATGTCGATCGTTTTGCCGCCGAGTCTCAACGACGAGCCGGAGAAGCCATCGAGCACGGTTATTTTGCCAAGAGCCTGTTTTCGGTCAAGGATCCGGCAACCGGAGACATCGCCCTCGATCGGGATGAGCATCCGCGCCCCGGCACCACCGCCGAGTCCCTGGGGCAGCTCGACGCGGTGTTCGCCAAGGTTGGCGCGATGGTGCCCAACGGTAACGGCATGACTCTCGACCAGATCGCCCTGGAGCGTTATCCCGAAGCCGGACACCATATCGAGCACGTCCACACCGCCGGAAATTCTTCCGGCATTGTTGATGGTGCAGCCGCGGTTTTGGTGGCTTCGGACACCTATGCCAGGACACATGGCCTCGAGCCGCGGGCGCGCATCCGAGCGATGGCGACCGCCGGCGCCGAGCCTTTGATCATGTTGACCGCCCCGACCCCGGCCTCGCAGCGAGCCCTCGATAAGGCGGGAATGAACGCGGCCGATATCGATCTTTGGGAGATCAATGAAGCGTTTGCCGCGGTCCCGTTGCAGACCATCCGCAACTTGGGGATCGATCCCGAGCGGGTCAACGTCAACGGCGGCGCCATCGCCCTGGGGCATCCCCTCGGCGCGACCGGCGCTGTGCTGATGGGGACCTTAGTCGACGAGCTCGAGCGGCGCGATCTCAGCACCGGCTTGGTGACCCTATGCATCGGTGGAGGAATGGGTATCGCAACTATTATCGAGCGGATCTAGCTAGCGGGCCACGCTGCGCATCATTTGCGGCCAATTTCTCGGCTAGCGGTTTCGAATCCGGTGTTTGATGTGTCTCATAGGTGTGATGCATCTGCAACCCGCCCAACTACACGAAGCGAGAGAAACGAACGTGGAGCCGACTAGGGAGCGGCGTCTTCTCGAAGCCTTGGCGTCGGGTGACCAGCGAGCGGCGGAGAAGCTGGTTGACGAAACCTATCGCCAGGTTTTCGCATCGCTCGTTCGATTGACCGGGGGCGATATCGAGACCGCTGCTGACCTCACCCAGGAAACTTACCGCAAGGCTTGGAAGTCGCTGCCGAGCTTCCGGCGGCGATCGCAGCTCACGACGTGGCTCTATCGCATCGCCTACAACACCTACCTCAACTCCATCAGGCGTCCCGTTCTGCTCCAGCCGATCGACGAACAACAGGCCGTCGCGGTCGAGGATCCGCGGCCTGACCAAGAAGACAGGCTCCGGCTGCGAGAAGTCTCTGAGCGATTACGGCGTGCCGTCATCGGCTTGCCCGAGCCCCTAAGGTTCACGATTTCCGCCCGGTTCTGGGGAGAAGTGCCGGTCGAGGAGATCGCTCGCGGGGAGCAGGTGACGGGCGCCGCGATCCGCAAACGACTGAAGACCGCCATGAGCCGTCTGCGAGAGGTTCTTGGGGAGGACGCGCTATGAGCCAGCCAACAGATCGCGAGCTCAGAAGTCTGCTCGCTGGCGGCGAGGTTCCGGAGCCACCGGCTGGACTCGCGGCGCGCATCAAAAGCGAAATCCCGCCAGACCTGTCAGCAAACATCTTCGAGCCGATCGAATTCGACGCCCCTGCTCGCGTCAGCCCGTCCAGGTTGTGGTTGATGGCCGCCAGTATCATCGTCGCGGTTGGCGCCGGCTTGTTCGTCAGCCGTCAAATGGATCATCTTCCGACACCAGAATCCTCTGGCGACCGATCTCTCGCAGATGCGTCGGTGGCAGAGCCGATGGCGGCAGAGTCGACGGCGGCAGAGTCGACGGTGGCAGAGACCGTGGTAGCAGAGTCGACGGTGGCAGAGCAGGAATCGGAGCCGACTCGGTCTCCGGCGGAAACTGCAGGTCGCGATGCCGAACCGAGTGCCTCAGCCCCAGAGCTCTCTTCAGCCGACGGGCTCGCAGCGCGCCAGCGCCCCGCCCCCCAGGATTCGAAACCGGTGGCGAGATCTAGTCCAGAGTCGTCATTTCGATCGGATGTCTCGAGTCGTGCCCAAGGGCTCGCCGAGAAGAGCCTCGAAGCGCCCGGCGAGCGACAGACGGGGCCGAGCGTCAGACAACGGAGGGGCGACGCGGCGGCAGACTTCACCCCGCAGCTCGGCGTGGGTGCGACGCAGGCACCGGCTCGCGAAACGCAGGCTGCCGCGGTAGTACCTCCGGCAGCCGAATCGGCTAGGTTCGAGAAACGTGTGCTCGGTCAGGCCTCCGAAGGGATGGGCGCCAGTCAGCCCTCCGGCACCGAGGACCAGAGTTCTCTCTCCTTCAGTCTCGAAATCGGTACGGCGTCCTACACGCTGACGCGCAAGTTGCTACGCGAGGGTCAGCTGCCACCGCCGGAGGCCATTCGACCGGAGGAGTTCGTCAATGGCTTCAAACGTGAATTCGAAGCCGGGCCAGCGATCGACTCCCCCGAGTGGGCTGGGTCGTCTCCGGCATTTCGTCTCACCACCCTCGTCTCAGAGTTCGCCGAGGTCCTGGCGCGACGCGATCGAGGAGCCATCGGATCTGATCTCGAAGACCTACGGCGTCGAGCTCAGGCGCTCTCCGACGAGCCAAATGAGCAGCCCGCGGCAGAGGAGCTTTTGACGATGGTCAGTCGGGTCCTGGAGTTGGTCGGCTCCCAGGAGGAACGCTAGACTCACGCCACCGCACTGCGACACCGCGACACCGAGACACCGCGACAACGGCAATCGACCCCAAGCATCTCGGAGGCCCTATGACCGAAGCGACTTATCCCGCAGAGCTCATTCGTTCAGCTCCGAAGGCCGAGCTTCATGTCCATCTCGAAGGCAGTGTCGGAGCCGAGACCTTGCTCGCCTTGGCCGAGGACCACGGAGTACAGCCCCCGGCACGGGATGTCGAGGGAATCCGAGACTGGTACAGCTTTCGCGACTTCCCCGATTTTCTGGAACGTTACTTCTTCGTTTGCCGGCTGCTGAAACGCAGAGAAGACTTCCAGCGCGTCGCTTACGACTACCTGCTGACGGCCCATCATCAAGGCGCCGTCCACGTCGAGTTTCACATCTCGTCGAGCTATCACACCCAAGAAGTTGGTCTCGATTGGTCGGTGGTGTTGGAAGGCGCCGTTGCGGGTTGTGAGCAGGCCGAACAAGCGTGCGGGATTTCCTCGCTGCTGATTCCGGATCTTTCACCCCACCTGGGGGCAGCGTCCGCCCAGGCGACCATGGATGCCGTTTTGGCTCAGCTCCACCCGCGGGTGGTGGCACTGGGAATGGGTGGCCCGTCCGACCGTTGGTGGGATGAGGACTTTGAGTCCGCCTTCGATCGTGCCCGCGCCGCCGGCCTGCGGACCGTCTGCCACGCTGGCGAGCACGGTCCGGCCAAAGAGATACGACATGCGATCGAAAACTTCGGCGCCGAGCGAATCCAACACGGGATCGCCGCGATCGACGCCCCAGACGTGCTCGGCCTCCTGCTTGCCAAGAAGATTCCGTGTGACGTCTGCCCGGCGAGCAACTTCGCACTCAAAGCGGTTGATGATCTCGCGTCTCACCCCTTGCCACGGATGGTCGAAGCCGGCTTGACGATCACCCTCGGTAGCGACGACCCACCGCTATTCCATACCGATCTCCTGAACGAATATCGCATCGCTTGGGAATATGGCCAGCTGCGGGAAGCGGCCTTGTTCGATTTTGCCAAGAACTCGATCACCGAAAGCTTCGCGACCCCCGAGGCCAAAGAGCGTTGGCTGACAAGCTGACGCCTGTGTGATCTTCACACACCCCCGTTGGCGTTGCTGACTGGCTGCGTGAACTTCACACGGCGGAGTAAGAAATCTTTGCTCGCCTATGCAACCGATCTTTGCTCCCAAGTGACCTACTCCGGCATCTCCGTACCCCAGAAGTAGCGGTCGAAGAAGGGATCAAAATCCTGCTGAGTCATATGCTCCAGCAGACCGACGAGGTGTTTGGTGGTGACGAATTTCCATGCGAAGTTCCCTTGGATGGAGCGCAGGAACGAAAGGAAAGCTTCGTCACCAATCTCGTCGTGGAGACTCGCCAGCAGATAAGAACCCTTGTCGTACACCAGCTGGGTTCGACGCAGACCGCTGAGGCCGGGATCCGACGGATCCATGAGGCGGTTGGCCATGGCGACCGAAGCAATTTCGGTAGCCTCCTTGGCATCACCCCTCCAGTCCGCACGCATCGCCTTGTAGCCAGATTCCCCTTTCAGTTTCTTGACGACGAAGGACGACGCGTAGTCGGCGAAAGACTCGTGGATCCAAGTGTCTTGCCTGCTCGCCGCCTTGATCACGTGGCCCCAATACTGATGGGCAATTTCGTGGGCGAAGCGGTGGTTGATACCTTGCGAAAAAATCCGATTCAGCTGCCCCACCCGGGATTGAAAAGCTTCTTGAGTGATGTACATCGTCCCCGGCGGCGCCTGGCCGAAGCCAAAAGAGTTGACCTCGATGATGTTGAGCTCTTTGAACGGAAACGGCCCGAGCCAAGGCTCGTAGAAGCCAATCATCTTAAAGGCCAAATTCGAGAGCTTCTCGATTGCGCGTTTGTTCTTCGCCCCATAACTCGCGACTCGAACCGTGATGCCACCCTGAGTGGCTTCCTCGTACCAATACTTACCGGCGTGGAGAACGGTTCCCCATACCGGGTTCTGGATCCGATTCTTGACGACGTTGTAGTCGCCTTCTTCGCCGCGGAACACCGTTTCTCCGGGTGCAAATGCGGTGAACGGCTTGGGCACTCGCACCGTGGAGTTGACGGTGAAGTACCGGCCGGTAAAGCTCGGCTGAGGGAACCAAGGGCCAAACCCCAGTTGCCAGAAGTTGTCGCCGCCAGGCCGGAAGAGGAGGTCGCCCTCGAGCTCAAAATGGAGCCGAAAACTTTTGCCGGCGGGGGCGGGCTCGGGCAGCTCGACCACTAGGCCGTTATAGCGATGGAAGTGCCCTACAGACCTACCGGCATCGTCTTTGATGCTCTTGACGCGATAATGCCGATGTTTTCGGATCAGGAGATCACTGTAGAGATCGAAACGAAAGACCTTCTGATCGCGGCTTAGGGGAGTGAGGGTCTCGGTGACGGCGACCGAGAGGTCTTCCTTGTTCGATGCGGTCAGATCGTAAGTCAGGTCCGACATCAAGACGGTAGGATCTTCGAAATCGGTGCTCGCTCGCCCAATCGGCTGATCGAAGAGGATGACCGGCCGCAGCGTCAGGGAGATCGCTTGGCGTTTGTGTAGGCTGTAGAGGGTTTCGGATCGACGAAAGACCGGATCCATCACATAGGCCAGCTGATCCTTACCGGAGACCATCTCGGCGCGCACCACGGTCGTTTCCGGCAGGTCGATCTTGGGCTGAACAAAGAGCAAGCTCGGGGGAGCAAGCCAGTCGTTCTCGAATGTTTTACGGTGCCGCTCGAAACTCTCCTGAGGAGCCGGGGAATCACCCGGTGGTAAGGGCGGCAGGACGTCCGGTGTGCACCACAACAGGACCCGATCGAGGGAGCCAGTGGCAGACAGTTGGTCGCCGTCCGCTTCGACCCCCAGCTTGGTCGCTTTGCCGATATTGAAACGACTGACCGCGGTCTCTAACGGATCTCTGGAGTCATAGAGCAGCTGGCCTTGGCCTTCGAAGAAGATGCCGGCGACCTCGTCTCCAACGAGCACCGGTGCAGCGGTACCAGAGGCCATCAAGAGGCTCAGGCCCCCGGTCGCGAATACCAGATTCTGGACTTGCGAACCCGGTCCCACGCTAGGATGCTCGTAGTTCTCGGCGATCGTGGCAACAGACAGCTCAGAGGCGTACATCGCAAAGCTCGAGCCTTGCAGAAAAGCGGCCAAAAAGATCGAGACGAAGGTCTTCAGAACCGGGGTCTTCAAAACAGGGGTCTTCAAAACAGG
>JAJCXQ010000500.1 GCA_029263355.1 Acidobacteriota bacterium
GCCGCTCGGGATCGATGTAGTCGCGCTCGAGCATGAGGTCCGTCGCCTTCATGACGTCGGCGAAGGGTTTGTCGGCGTGATTGCCGAGAATCGACTCGGCATAAGCTTGACCGAATCCCGTTGAACCATGGAAATTGACCGCCGCTGTCACGTAACCCGGCGCTGCAAACAACGCCGCGTTCCAGCGAAAGTGAAACGAGTCGAGCCACGCGCCGTGAGGACCACCGTGGACCAGCACTAGCAACGGCCATTTTTTGGCCGGATCGAAGCCTGGCGGCCGCAACACGAACATCTGAGCGGGCTCGCCGTCCGCCCCTGCAAAGGTGACGTCTTCCACCTCGCCGAAGTCGATCGTCGCCAGACGCTCGTCGTTGAATGAGGTCAGCTTGGTAGGCGTAGCCACAGCTGACGTGAGATCCACACTGTAGAGATCGTCCGGCCGCTGAAACGTCTCCGCAAGGTAGACGATCCGGTCCGCTCCCGCGGTGCGGACACCGTCGGTGGCGCCGCCGGCAATCACCAGCTGTGGAGCTCCGCCATCGATTGGCATGCGGTAGAGGTGACGACGTCCCTTCGACTGGGCGTGGAACAGCACCGTCGAACCATCCTCGGTCACCACCCAGCCCGCCGGTTGCTGATCCCAGTCCGACGTTAGCTCCACCCTCGCGCCGCTCTTGCGGTCGTAGCGCACCAAACGGGTGAAGTCCGGGGCGATCTCGGGACGATGGTTACGACCGTACAGCAGATAACGCCCATCCGGAGAATAGACCGGGTCGCCGTCCGACGCCGAGTTATCCTCGGTGAGGCACCGGATCTCGCCGCTGTCGAGGGTGAGCAGGAACAGGTTAAAATTGAGTTTCTGGTACGGCGGATCGGTGTGATTGGCCGCAAAAGCGATCTCCTGACCGTCCGGCGACAAATCCCATTCCAAGCTACCGAAACTCATCAGGGCGTCAAACCCCGGCATCAGATCCTTCACCTCGCGACTCTCGAGATCCACCGCAAAAACGTGCGCCACCGTGCCATCGGTGAGGTAATGGTCCCAGTAGCGCAGCACTCGACTATCGCTGATCTTGGCTTGAGTCTTGTCCTCCTTCTGGGCCTCGAGTCGCTCGCCGACATTCACGAAGACGTCGTTCCGGTCCGGAAAGGTCGAGGCGACAAACGCGATCCGTTTGCCATCGGGAAACCACTTGGGGCTCGACACTGCCATCGGCAGCTCGGTGACCGGCTCGGCTTCGCCCCCCGCCATCGGCAGCAGATAGAGCTGTTTGGGATCTTCACCACGCTTGGAGACGAAGGCCAAATGGCGACCATCGGGACTCCAGGCCGGATCACCGTCGGCCCCCTTCTGCCAGGTCAAACGCCGCGGTGCCGCGCTGCCGTCGACCGGCGCCAGCCAGAGGTCGCTCTCGCCTTTGTTTTCCTCGTGGGAAAACACCGTGACCGTTAACACCACCTGCTGGCCGTCCGGCGAGACCACCGGTGAGCCCACTCGGTGCATGGCCCACAGATCTTCGACCGTCAACGGATGTTTTGTGGCAGCCTCTTCGGCGCGCGCCGCGACACTGACGGCTAGTAGGACACAGGTCAGAGCGATAATTGACTTCATGTGTTGGTCTCCGAATCGGTTGAGTGCGGCTCGCTCCATGTCTCGCGGCGCCACGGCTGAAGGATGTCTTCGGCATTCTACCGAGACCGAGCATGCCAGAAGTCTATCCGCCCGCTCGGGGTCGGCGGAGAATTGGGAATTAGCACCCCGCTGAAGTTTTGAAGGTAATGTTGCGTCCGCAACCGCCACTCGAGCCAGCAACCGCAGGAGAACACCCGATGATCGGTTACCGCATGCCCACCCGAGCTCACATCGCCCCCGGCTGCCGTTCCCGACTGCCAGAGGTCACGACCAGCCTCGGCATCGAGCGCGCCCTGCTGGTGGTCGACCCCGGGCTGCTGGCGACTCGTCGGCCGGAGGAGATCGAAGGCATCCTCACAGGTGGCAGAGTCCGAGTCGAGCGTTTTTCCGAAGTCGACCCCAACCCGCGCACCCAAACCGCAACCCGCATCGGCGAGTTGATGCGAGCCTCCGACCTGCAAGCCGTCATCGCCCTCGGCGGCGGGAGCGTCCTCGACGCCGCCAAGGCGGGAGCGATGCTGGCGACCAACCCGGGCACTCCCGAACAATACGAAGGGCCAAACCTCTACGAGCATCGGCCGAAGCCGATGATCGCCATCCCAACCACCTGCGGCACCGGCTCGGAAGTCACCTGGGTCTCCGTCCTCAGTCACCCAGAATCGCGACGCAAGATCAGCGTCAAAGGCGAAACCATGTTTCCCGATCAAGCCCTGGTCGACGCTGATCTGATCCGCACCCTGCCCGCCAGTCTCGTCGCCTGGACCGGCCTCGACGCCTTGACCCACGCCCTCGAAGCCACTACCTGCACCCTCGCCAATCCAGTGTCTGACGCGCTGGCTGAAAGAGCCATCACCCTGCTCTTCCGTTTCCTGGAGCGCGCCGCCACCGACACCTCCGACGACGCCCAAGCCCGGGAAGCCGTGATGCGAGCCTCGACCGTCGCTGGCCTATCCTTCAGCAACGCCGATGTTGCCGGCGTCCACTGTCTCTCCGAGTCCATCGGCGGCCTCTTCGACGTGCCCCATGGCCTGGCCAACGCCATCCTCCTCGAGCCCCTGCTGCGCTACCACCGGCCCTTCGTCGACCCGCGCCTGGCCGAGCTCGAGCTCCTCGTCCACCGGTCGACCGACGAGGCGCAGCCGATCAGCGAGCGCGCAGAGCGTTTCTTGGATCGTCTCGGCGACCTCACCCGACGTCTCGAGACGCCACCCTTCAGCTCCTTCAGCATCCCGGCCGACGAGTATCCGCTGATCGCCGAGCAAGCCGTCCGCAACGGTTCGAATAGCTCGAACCCACAGCCGATGGCGGCTGAGAACTACTTGGAAGTTCTGGCTGGGCTGGGATAGCTAGAGCCCATCCAGCGGCGGCGACTGTTGACGCTTCATCGCCAATGAACAGGCGGAACGGACTTCGACACACGGGGATAAATCACCGTGCTATAAGCCGCGCCGGCTAAAGCCGGCTTTAGCCAGCGTCTTTCATAGCACGGGCCTTTAGGCCCGTTGCGCAAGACTCGAGCTCGGTCGGCCCTGTGGGCTGTGCGCAACTCAGGGATGCCGCGCGTTACGGATCTTGGCCAAGGTCTTGGGGCTGAAGTTCTCGGTGGGATCGGGCCGGCCCTCGACCCCGTCCGACATCAGGCCTTCGTCGCTGTGCTCGCCGCCCAAGAGGTGTCCAATTTCATGGGCGCAGGCGTCGATCACCCGCCAACCGCGGGCGTTGTGGTGGGTACGCTCGAGCTCGGCGCCGGAGGCCCAGTAGATCATCGCCCCGTGCCCTCCGGGACCGTCCGCCTCGCCGGCAACCCCGCCGATCCTCTTGTTTTCCTGTATTTTGCCGTTCTTGCCTGCGCAGCTCGCCTCCCCGGGCGCGCAGTATTTTCCGTCCGCGTCTTCCCAATGGACCCCCTGGAAGGCCCCCAGGAGGTAGACCGTCCAAAGATCTTGATTGTCCTCGTTGGCTGACTGGTCGAAGCGGCGGAACAGCCACCGCACATATTCCTGAGAGTCCTGCTCGATGTTACCCATGAACACCCGCGACGCCGGGCCAGGGGGGATCGTGTCGAGGCGCGCATAAACGTAGGCTGGACGGTAGGCGTCCTGGTGGCCTTGCTCGAGCCGATCAGCGGGCGGTAACGGGATCGGATCGCCGTCCTCGAACACGCCGTCTTCATTGTGATCGCCGACCAGAGGAGTGTCCTTGGGATTGCGGTCATCGTCCTGCAGCTCGAATTGTTTGTCGACCAGGGCGGCCTGAGCCTCGGGCTTGTTCAGCCATCCGCTCGAATCGACGATCGTCAGGTCATCCGTGGCGCCCGAACGGGCGGTGTTGCCGATGACATTGAACGGCACTTGCAAAACCTCGAGCTTGCCTCCATCGAAGCTGTTCCATTGCCCGAAGCTCCCGAGGAGCGAAGGCGGGCGCTGCTCGACGATACTGATATTGGTACCGATGACGAAGGTGTTCGTCTTCCCCGCTACGGGGGTGACCGAGGTGATTTTCCCCTGCAGCGTGTTCTTCGCCACATTGGTCATCGAGTCCCGCTCGACGTGCAGGAACCGCCACACCGTGAGGGTGTCCGAAACCCAATGTTGGGGGTCCCGGACCTCGGCGCCGCGGGGCGAGCCGGTCTCGTCGAGAATCCGCGGGTCGACGATGCGGCCTCGATCGTCAGCCGTGGCGATCTGGGTCTCGTCGTTGGCGAGCCCCTCGATGAAGTCGCGATCCGGCGAGGACACGACGCGAAAGTTGTCGCCCGGCTGCATCGACACCTGGAAGCGAGCCTTGGCGGTCGTCTCGGGAGGAAGGTCGAGACGAAGGATCTCGTCCTCGGTCCCCAACAACCTTCCCGCTTTGGCGACCTCGCCGTCTTCGGCACCGGTGCGGTTGTCCTCCGCCGCCGACTCGTTGTCCACCTCATCAGACTCGGCGGTCGGGTCGTCGACGTCGAACGATCTCAGGAAGATGGGAATCCCCTGGTGCGGCGGCTTCACATTGAGTGTCACCTCGAGCTCGACCTCGTCGCGGCGAGGGCCGGTCGGCTGACCGTTCTCATAACGAGCGCCGGGAAACACCCGCACCGGGTGATCCTGGTCGTCGCTCGGGAAGGTGCAGCTCACCTCCACTTTGCCGCCCGGGAGGCTCTTGCTGGTGATCGTGTTGAGGGGATGGTTGGGATCGCAACCGAGGTCGTCGCCGTCCTTCTCGCTGTTGCCGTTTTTTCCCAGCCAGCGTAGATCCTCGACCGCCAGCACGGTCAGGGCGACGCGATCCTTCTCCGGCTCCTCGTGTTCCATCTCCGGCTCGTAGAGCAGCTCGAAAACGACATCGGAGGTCTTGTCGCTCGGCTCGACGCCTTCCACCCACAGCACCTTCTGGAGATAAACGCCCGTGTCGGTAAAGTCGGCGGGTAACTCGAGCGTCTTGCCCAGATCCGTGTAGGCCTCGGACGGCTTCTTTGTTCTGGTGGTCCAGATTTTCACCTTGCCTTCGCCGCCATCCTGCTTCAGCGTCACCTTACCTTTGGATCCGCTGGCGAGCCGCAGGTACAGCTGGGCGAGGTCATCGTCGTCCTCCTCCACACCGTCCGGGTCCCACTGGTCGAAGTGCGGATCCTCGTCGTCGTTGTCGAGATTGGGGAACACGACGGCGCCAACCATTTCCTCGGAGTCCAGAATGATCCTCCCGCCGGAGGATTCGGCGTCGGCGATCTGCAGATCGGTGCCAGCACAGAAGTGGAGGCTGTCCACCAACACTTCACTCTCGGGATGGGGGAAAACCCCGGCCGCGCCCAAGCCTGCCGGCGGCAGCACGTGGACCTGGAGCACGCCGCGGTTCGCCACCTGACGCTCCATACCAGGCCGCTTGAACACCGGTATCTTGAACTTCGTCCAGCCATCCGACTCCCGTGACAGGCGCGCTGTCAGCACGTCGGCCAGGGTGGTGCCGCCGATCGCCTCGTCCCCATCCATGATGACGAGGGACACCATCAGTTTGTCTCCCCCCAACAGGCGCGACTTGAAGCCGCCGCACAGGTGGTTGCCAGCCTTCTCGATCGGAAAGCTCATCCGCCCGAGCTCCCCCTCGGCCGAGTCGATGCTCGCACCCGTCTCGAGGGCGCAGCCGTGACAGCTGACGGTGCCAGCCGACAGCACCAACTTGTTCAAGTAGGCGAGAGCGAGGGCCGGGATGTTTGCCGATTGGGTGAGTTGGTGGGGATCGGGTTTGTAGTTGCGCAGCAGGATCGAAGTCTCGCCGGTCAAGGCGTCATCGGAGCGAAAGACCGTCTCCCAGTCGGCCAGTCGGTGGCGCTCCTGCTGCATCGCCTCGTTGCTGTAAGTGGCGAAGTCCGTCGGTTTGTCGCCCTGCCAGCTCTCGAAGTCTCCGTTCGGGATGTTGTCCTGAAACGAGCCCCAAACCGGCACGTCTTGGTACGTCCCGCCACTGGCGCCGCCTCCCTCTTCCCCGCCCTGGTCGCGGCAGGCGTCCGCCATCTGAGCGAGCTGCGGCACCCCCGGAACGTCTGCCGCATGCCCCGGTTTCATCAAGCACTCGGTCATCGTCAGCTCACCGATCCATTGACCGCTCTGGGTGTTGCAGCATGGATACTTACCGAACGGATCGATACCGGCCTGGGCCGCCATCGGAGATGGGGAGCCGACGAGCAAGATCAGGAGGGACAGCGGCGCGGCGAGCGGAGCGGTCGTTCTCATGCAGGGTGCCTCTCGGTTGCGGGTCGATGCGTCGCCGCAGGCTCCTCGAACCGCCGAGCCGAATCGGCGTCACCGCCGAATCGCCAGGTGTCGCGGCGCACTCACTGATTGATGATTGCAGCCAAAGGATACCTGGAAGAGGTTTTCCCGTCATCCGCACAGCGCAACACAAATTCTCTGCCCAGTCAAAGCACCCGTTCTGGGCTAGATCGAGGCCAAGGACCTCAACTGCGGGAGGAGCCGCGAGCCTCTGATCAGGCTCGCCGGCTCTCACAACTCAGTGAGACCCTTCACTCACCGCCGCAAAGCACGGACGGGCCGCCACCGTCGGCGATACAACCGCTGCCACAAGCGTTTTCGCATGCGCTACAGCAGCCGCTGGTGCTGAAGGCCCTGACGGTGGCGTAGGAACCGTTGGAGCAGGTGATGTAGCACCAGGTACCGGTGTACCACGCACTGGAAAAAGCTGGAGGAAAGGGAAACATCTGGGTCGAAGTCACACTCTCTAGCGAGACGGTATCAGGAGGCATGGTGATGTCGGAGACTGCGCCAACCGGAGATGCCGAGCCGGCCATCAAGCCGACGACCAGGATTAGGGAGGAAAGAGCAGCGGCGAAGAATAGCTTCTTGGACGGTGTGTTCATCAGGACATCTCCTCTACGGTTGTTGCGACCCGTTCACTCGAACGAGACGTTTACTCAAAGGACCTTTTGCTCAGAAGACACCAGCATTAGACCATAGCAATGCATCTATACACAACACACGTCACTAACTCGATCAACGGACACGGGGTTTCCCCCGTATCCGCCCCTCGTTCTCAGTGGGCTCAATCGATCCATGGAATACCGGACGCTTTGACGCTGGTCTTGATCTTCATCGACTTGTCTCCTTGAGTTCTCTGCATCGCTGGCCTGACCGGAGCACGCCCCCGATCAGGTGTGACCACAGTAGGGATCCCGTAACCGGGAGTCCTTTCCGTAGGCTGACAAGAAGCTCTCCTTTTTCTTTCCGCCCTGTGTTCGTCCCGTGCGAGCTCGACGCAGGCTATGATTTGACCGTGGTCGAACCTGAGCTTCAGAAAGACTCGCAGACCGGCGGTTTCAGTCTCGGTGACTGGTGGGTCAACCCCGTGCTCGGTCGCGTCTTGGGACCCGAGGGTGAACGCCACGTCACACCACGGGCGATGGACCTATTGGTCTTCCTGGCGGAGCACGCCGGTCAAGTCAAAAGTAAAGACGAGATCCTCGAAGCCGTCTGGCACGACACCGTTGTCGCGGATGGCGTCGTCTTCCGCCATGTTTCGGCCTTGCGTCAGCTTCTTGGTGACACCGCTAGCCATCCCCGATTCATCGAAACCATCCCAAAACGTGGGTACCGGTTGATCGCACCGGTCGGAGCCAGCGAGGGGGCTCTGTCTGCCCCAGGTGCACGTCACGAGTCGGTTCCAGACACCGTCGAAGCGGTCCGCAGCGCCCAGATGGCGCGTCGAATCATCCCTTGGCTCATTACCGTTGGCACCCTGGCGGTTGGCATACTGGCCATCGCCGTCCCGTGGATTTTGGCGTCGCGGACTCCCCAGGCTGTTGCAACGGATCCAGCGTTGTCGCGAGATCCTCGTGCCTACAAGCTCTTCCTCGACAGCCTCGCCACCTCCCGCGACCCGGGGCCCAACGAGCGGGCCATTGAGCTTTTGCGTGCTGCGGTGAAACTCGACCCGGCTTTCGTCCCGGCGTGGGAGTCCTTGTCCGAGCGCCTCTACCTCCACGGCTCCTATGGCGGCGGCGGCGAAGCCACGATCGATGAAGCGGACGCCGCCATGCGTCGGGCCAGCGAGATCGATCCCAGGTCGCCTGGCGTTCTCGGTCGTCAAGTGACCCTGCTGACCGAGCGTGGTGAGCTCGCCGCCGCCTATGAACTTGCCAAGACTCTGGTCCGCGAGCATCCCGACCGTTCCATGTCGCACTTCGCTCTCGCTTACGTCTACCGGTATGCTGGACTGTTGACGGAAGCAGCTCAGGAGTGCGAGACGGCGCTAGCCATCGATCCTGTCAGCTACCGCCTGCGTTCGTGCGCCATCGTCTTCTACCGCCTGGGTCGATTCGAGCGCGCGGAAGAGATCCTCCGTATCGACGCTGGCTCGGAGTGGACCTTGCACCAGCAGGGGCTGCTCGATCTCCACCGGCGTCAGCCCCAAGCGACGCTCGCCAACTGGCGCAAGCTGTCCCAAGAACCGTGGATCACCATTCCATGGGCCGGCATGCTCGCCAGCTGCCTGACCACACCCCACACGCCGAGAACGGCGATCAACCTGCGTTCCTCAGCCGACAAGTTCCGCGCCTCTCGCGACCCTGAGGCGGTCTATTTCGGCGCCTTGCTGATGAGCGCGTGCAATCGCCCCGCCCTCGCCCTCGGTCTGCTCGAGGATGCCGCCGCCCGCGGCTACTGCACCCTGTCAGCTTTCGATTCCGAGCTCGCTTTCAATGCTCTACGTGACCTCGAAGATTACGCTGCAGCTCGGGACGCCGTCGCCCGATGTAGCGATGACGGTGGCCTCATACACTAGCGAAACCGTATCCAGAGCAGCCTTTTCGTTCCGGTCAGGTCTATCCGGATCCTCTCAAACATGGGTTCGCCGCACACTGCGAGAGCCCCGAGGTTCTAGCATCACCCGCTTCGAATGCCCAACCCTGATGGTGACGAGTAGCTGGCCTGAGCCTGATTCAGGAGGTCTAAAAAATAGGATATAATCCGTCATCTGAAATGACTTCACGAGCAACTTCGATGACGTTGGGACGACAATCTGCGACATCTCCTGCAGCCAACGGAGATGACATAGAAGGCTGTGCCAGCCTTGGCTTCGACGCCGGCGAATACGAAACAAAACTGCTGCTCGCAGCCGACGGCCAACGTCATCAGCTAGTCGTAGCGGCGCACGGATGCAGCGTCGAAGAAATGCTGACGACGGCTATCGCCGAGATCCGTCAGCAAGTGCCGGCACTCGCCCGAATACCCGTCCTGGGTCTCGCCACTGCCTTAGACCCTGCTGCTGCCAAGAGCTTCCGTGAGCTCTTGCGGCAGACCTTTCCGCACATCGAGCTCGCCGAAGCCGACCTCGATCCGCGAGCCGTCGCCTGGTATGCGTTGGATAGACCGCCGAAGGGACCGCTTTGGAACCTCGACGTCGGCTGGCGAGAGGTCCGGTTGGCGGCTGTGACACAGGCGAACGGTGACCCCAGGGTCGAGAGCTTCAAGAAGGTTTCCGAATATCACGGCCAACTGATCGACCAAGGATTTCTCAGGACCCTCAAGGAGTACAATCAAGTCGACAACGTCGCAGCCGCCTATCGCGATGTCGATGGCCCGGACTACGCTGAGGCGGTACGTCTCAAGCACGAGCTTTCAACCAAAGAGATCGTCTCGATTGCTGGCGCTCCCGTGCGTGGCCGAACGGTCCGCCGGGATTTGCTGACGACGGCTTGGAAAAGCTATCCTCAGGGTCTCGTCGTCGAGGCCCTGCGTCAGCGGATGGCGCAAGAGGGCGGTAGCCTGCTCTTCACCGGCGCTAGCTGCCGGCTGCCGCTGCTGAAGAAGTACCTGTCGGACAAGTTGCCCAAAGAGCTCGAACGGCTGGCGCCGCCCGGTGACGACCCAGGCTTTGTCCGGGCCCTCGGCTTACAACGCCAGGCCGCTGATGTCGTCCGAAAGCTGCTGGTGAGTCGGGCGCCGACCGCCCTGCCCGGCCCCCTCGAGCCGCCGGAGCTAGAGAGACCGGCCCTGGAGGCACCTAGCGTCGCCAAAACGGTCGTCGACGAGACCATCGACGAAGCGCCCGAGATCGTCGACGGCGAACGCGTCGCACGCTTGAGCCTGCGCATGGACGGCGAGCTACAACCCCTTTTCGACGTCATCAACGACCAAGCTCACCCGCGTCAGATCGACTGTCAGCCGATTCCTGAGGACCTCCACCGCGACGGTGCGGCGCAGATCGAGCTCCAGTGTTTTCTGGCGTCCACCACAGACCTGCGGGACCTCCGAGGCTGTCCGCGTTACCTCGGCGGACGTTCCCTGCCGGTCCCCACCCACGGCGACGGCTTCCAGCTGAGCTTCCGCCTACTGCGACAAGATCCATTGCGCCTGAGGGTCCGGGTTCAAACCCGGGACGCAAGGCTTTTTGACAAGGAGATCAACTGGCATGTGGAGGAAACAGCGGACGACAGTTAGAGGCCCGGCTGTGGGTTGCCAGCTGTGGGCGGCACTGGCGTTGGTGATGGCGGCGAATGCGACCGCTCAAGAGGTCGTCGAGCCCCCCACCGAGTCCCGTGTCTTCGCCGTGCTCACGGACTGGACCGGCAACTTCATCGGTGACTCGAGTCAAGCCCAGCGGCTGCGCGAGGGCGTGCGGAGCCGTTTGAGACCGCTGCTCTTCGATCAGCCCAGCGAGCTCGGCTTCGATCCCGAGCGCGACCGGCTGCTGGTGGCCCGCTTCGGCCTGGTCACCAACCGCTCTGGAATCGAGCCGCTGCGCGACTTCCTGCAGATCCAGATCGACATCGACCAACCTCGGCCGACGGCCCAAGCCTTCTCCAACGCCTTCCGGGTCATTCCGGACATGCACCGGCGGAGCAACGGAACGCGCGGCGCGCAATGGGGTTTCCCCTCGGTAGTGTGGTCCATGGCGGTTGATCACATCAACCGCCGAGCCCGCGACCTCGGCGTCACCTTCGAGTCGATCGTGTTGGTCGTGATCACCGACGACGTGCCGAATTCGCTGGGCCGCAGCGAGCGCAACATTTGTGCGCGCACCTTCAGTGCAATCACGCCCTACGGCAAGAGGGACGCCAGACGCTTCGAACGTTTCTTCGACCTCTACTCACGTGAGCTCGAGCTGACGCCGCTCGACGTCGCCATCGATCCGATCACTGGCGTCGGCGAGGACGGCAGGGCTCTGCTGCACGCCTATCGCATCGCGCCGATAGCCGCCGGCATCAATCTCAATCGGGTTTTCGACTACGACGTCGAGAAATTCAGCCTACGGGCCGACGGCCAGTTCCATGGTCAGGTGTCCCTCGAGCTCGACCTCAGCCCGTTGGCTCCGGCGCTGATCGACGGTCTGGGCATCGAGTTGCATCATGCCGACGACGGCCGGATCCATGGGCCGACGCTGGTGGCGTCGGACGAAGAGCGTCAGACCGTGTGGAACCAGCTGCCGGCGGAGCTCGGCGCCACCGGCACCACGCCGCGCGAGCTCCAGCTCCACGCTGCCGGTCGCCTGCTCTTCCCAGAGGTCGAAGAGCTCTCGCAATTCCGTTCCGAGCTGCGCTACGAGAGCCCGCGGTTGGTCGAAGTCGAGGGCCTGCTCGAGCTCGATGACGGCAGCTTGCTGACCGCCGACAAGATGCAGCCGGACGAGACTCCCAAAGCGGCCAAGGATCGTATCGATGGCTTCCTCGGAACCCGGGAAAAGGCCATCGGGATCATCCTCGCGCTGCTCACCGCGTTGGTCGTCGGAGCCATCTACTATCGCGCCCGCTTCGTGCGGCCACCGCAGCTCGCCATCAAGACTTCCGACCCGGGCCGGCCGGTCATCAACTGGCGGGCGCCCGAAGAGACCCTGGCCGCGGTGCCGGTGGGCTCGATCGAAATCGAGAATCAGCGTTCGAGGGGTGGGGTGCACAAAGAGTGGACTGCGACCTTGGTGGTCACCGAGGTACGGTCCGACTACAGCTTGGTGGTCGCCGACGGCCAGCTACTGATCGATCTCGTCACGTTCGATTCCGACGGCGCGGTCAAACCCACCTCCGACGAGCTCATCGGCAAGCGTGGCGAGAGCATCCCGCTGTTTCTACGCGCCAACCAGATCGAGGACCTGGACTCACCGGGTTTGCCCAAACCGGACGGCAGTTTCCGCGGTCAGCTCGAGGTCACGATCGAGATCCGCAGCGACAAGAAGATCACCGAGCCGACCTGTGTCCTGACCCTTGCCACCGTCTACCTCGCGCCGCGGGTCGAACCGCGGTTACAGTGGGCGAACGATCCCGAGCTCGCCGACAAAGTCCACCTCTACACCGAGCTGCAACAGCAGCCGGCGGAGGTTCGGCGGGTGTGCGTCATCCACGACTCCGACCGCCAGGCGCTGTGGCCGCAGCCGGTCCAGCTGGCGGTACTCGACCCGGACCAGCGCTCGGTCCGCGGACTCGAGCTACGGGTACCGATCGACGCCCTGGGCGACGAAGAGATCGAAGTTGATGGGGCCAGCGCCAGCATCCAGCGCTTCGGCTGCCGCCGTGCGGTCGAGATCCCGGTCCTCTACACCGCCCGCGACCTCGCTTCACCGACCATCCGCGATGCCGAGATCGCCCTCCAGCTCTACAGTCTGGACAGTGACAAGCCGCGACCGGCGGCGGAGGCGGTGAGCTTCAAGGTTGGTCTGGCGTGCCGCGGCGCCCATCCGATCCTGCGCATGGAGACCTTCAAAGACAAAGAACGTGTGCGGATCGTCGACTATCCGGACGAGGCCGAGCCGGCACCGGAGACCTTCGAGCTCCAGGCCGCCTATCCACGAATTCCGGCCAGCGCCGCGGTCGTCGACCCTTGGCACCGCCTCGCCACCCTCGAGCTCGGCAACCGCGCCGAGCGCTCACCGGACGGCGGTGGTGAGGTTAGCTTCAAGCTCGAGATCGCCGACATCACGCCGGACCTCGAGGCCCTCGGCCTGAGTGAAGAGGCGTTCCGCGCCTGTCTCCGGCTGGTTGACCACACCCAGCGCGAGGACAACTCGGCCGCCCTCACCAACTATCTCGACAACCAACCCTTCGGCGCCTTGATGCCCGCTCCCAACGCTGCCGTGACCTATCAGCTCGAGCTCGACCACAGCGGCTTCGATCAATTGCAGACTGAGACCGCCCAGATCAACTTCACCCTCCATTTCGAGGGCTGGCTCGACGGCCAGCCGGCAGCGATGTTCAGCAAAAAGTTCTCGCTACCCCTGGTGGCCAACTACGGTGATCGCTGGTTCCTGATGGACATGGGCACTAGTACCATTGTTGCCTCGGTGATGGATGTCCATCGCAACACTCGCCAGCTGCTCAACCTCGTCGATGCCGAAAAGACCAGCGCCGTTTCATCGGACGGCCACGAACGTCACTTCCTGGCATCGACCCTCTTCATGCGGCGTCATAACACTAGGAGCGGAGACTACACCCTGGAATTCAAAGACCCCGCCGAGAAAGACACCACCACTCAAGAGGCGGTCGCCGACGCCGGGCGGTTGCTGCCGCCCTTCAAACTGTTGGTCGGCAGCAAACACCTGCCTTTGACCGACCGCGACCTCGAGCGTCTCGGGCTCGACGAACGGCCCAAGATCGACGATGTATTGCGCGAGGCGATCAGGACTCTGGTTGAAGAGAAAGTCGCATCCGCTCTTGGCCAAGCCAAGGACGAGACCGAGCGTGAGCTACCGCCACAGGTACTGCTGACGATTCCCAACACCTTCACTCCGGCCCATGCTGACGTGATTCGTGAGGTCTTCAAGAACGAGCTCGGCGCCCGACGCGTCGCATTCTTGAGCGAAAGCGACGCCATCTGTTGGCACTACCAGACCCGGGTCGAGAAGAACGAGGAGCGACTCCCGGAGCACCTGCGCGGCAGCCTCGAATACGTGCTGGTCGTCGACATCGGCGCCGGCACCACCGACCTCACCTACGTCGCCATCGAACGCCGAGGATCGGACGAGATGGTGCGCGCCACCATCTTGCACCGTGACGGGTTTCGCATCGCTGGCAACAACGTCGACACCTGTTTCGGCCGCATCCTGCATCACAAGTTGGCCAGTCTCAACCAAGCCAGCGACAGCCGCTTCAACTACCGCTCCGATCAACAGATCTTTGCCGACGGCCCGGCCTCAGGAGAGGTTCTCGAAGAAGCGCGGCTCTATCCGATCGTCCAGGGGCTACGTCGCCTCAAGGCCAATCTGGCGTCGTTTCGCGGTAAGCCGCTGGCACTCAGCGTCGACGCCGACCTGCTGTTGCGTGAACAGAAGACCGGCACCACGATCGCGCCCTGGTTGGGGATTCAAGCTGGCGAAGGCGGGCTCGAGAACGAAATCCGCTTCGAGTCTCACGAGCTCCTCAACGCACCTGCCTATAGCCGTTTGGTCCATGGCGAGATGAGCACCGAGGTGCTCGAGCACTTCTTCGCCGGCTGTCCGGCGAGTTGGGACGGCGCGCCAGCAGGCTGGACTCGGGATGGCCGTTTTCCCGTGGACACCTTGATTCTCACCGGCCGCGGAGCGCTCACCCCCGGGTTGCGGGAAGCCCTCGAGAAGACCCTCGAGCGATACCGCCTGGACACCACGCAACCGATCTTTCAGCCGGAGTTCAGCCGCCGCGGCACGCCGGACGACCTCAAGCTCGCGGTCATCCAAGGCGGCAACGACTACATCGAAAAATTCGGTCCGGACTCCGGCGCCGACAACCGCGACCGATTACGAGACCGCGGCCTCTACGAGGACTACTACCTCTACACCGGTCCCGGCCAGAGCTTCAAGTCACCCTACACTATCCTCGAACGTGACCAGCACGAGACCAAGGTAACCCAAAGTCTCGGCGCCAGCGGACCGCTCGTCAGCCGATTCGCTCGCACCCGCGTACCGTTTCTCGACGACGATGGCGCCGTCATGGTGCTTTCCACCTCGAGCCGCAAGCCGCCGCCGCGACCGAGCGATCCAACGGTGCCGATCCGGCCGTTATGCCAATTCCGCCAGGGCAACCTGAACCACGAGGTTGATATCTACTTCGAGGTCGACAGCAATCGAGACTACAAGCTGCGAGTCGATGGCCGCGACATTCGCGGCAGCGAGAATCGTTATGACAGCGAGCTCTTCGAACAAGGTCCAGGGGTGCTCGAAAACATGTGGCCAGGGCGCCCTTGCAGCCCCGGCAAGGCTGCCGACTACTTCACGTCGTCGCTGCCGCGTGCGGGCGCCGGCTTCGGCGCTGTTTCGACCTCCGCCGCCCCGAGCAAGCTGCCCATTGAGACCTCGAGCGAGACGCCTCAGCCTGCCGCAAAATCTCCTTCGGCTCAGCCCGGGGACGCTAACCCCATGGCCGACGCGCTCACCAAGCCGACAGCCCAAGCCGTCGCCCCGCCGGCTCCTGTAGTTCCCCAGACCGAGCCCGAACCTACGGCCGAGCCCGAACAGGTGGCGCCAGGTGGGACCGAGCCTGACGAGCCAGAATCCAGCCAGGAGGAGCCCGATCGCAACCTGACTGCCGAAGACAATGGCAAGGGTTCAACGCCCACCACCACGCTCCCCAAGAAACCCGGACCGCACATGTCCTTCCCGAAGTTCGACGGATGAGCACTTCCCTTCACACCCGATGGAGGCCTTCGATGCCCCGAGCGCGCTGGCGAAAGATCACGTTTCTTCTCACCCTGTTGTCACTGTCCAGCGCTGCCGGCCTCAGCGCTCAAGATCCCCCCCAATGCGAGCTCCTGGTCTTGCCGGATTCCGCGGCGGGTCGCTCGTTCGTTTATCTGCTGGACAAAGAAGGTAAAAACTTCTTGGAAGCTCGCGTTGATGAAGAGCTCAATCCCGGGCCTTCGACCAACCTCGAGTTGATCAGCACGCTGAAGGAATCACACGAGGCTTGTAAGAACGACTATCTAGGCCCTGGTGCGCAGCCCAACGCCGATTGGGCCAACAACTTCGCACAACATTTTCGATATCTGGACGGAGACACACTGCCGATTGTCGATACGGTCCCCTACCCAAAGGGCGGTGGCCCGCTCAGCGCGTTCATCCAAGCATTGAAGCTCGGTAAAACCTGGAGCGAGGTACTCACAACCTACAACCAGGTTGGGGATCCAGAATGGAACAGCCTGTCGCCACGCCTGCTGCGCATCCCGCGTAACGAGCGTCAACTGAAGGTGGTGCGGGTCAAGAACAATGACTTCAAACCGGCTCGAGGGTCCAGAGAGAGAGATTTGACTGCTGCGACGGTCATTGCCAACCTGAAGAAGAGAGGTATTGAGGGTCTCCACCTCGCCAGCTTTGTCGCCAACGCACCGAAGGAAAAGACCAATACGCCCAAGACACCCAAGACCAACATCCCAACGACAGAAGACTCGGCTGAGCCGGCGATCTTGACCGAACGAACCGAACAGTGGCTGCTGGTGACGATTGGGCTCTTGTTCGGCCTGGCGGTTGCTTTTGCCTCTCGCCGCCTGATCGAGCTGTGGACACTTTCCCAACATGCCAAGGCCACTCGTCTCGCCGGCTTCATCAACGAGATCAACCCCTTTCGCGACCATCAAGCCAAGACCCGCGAAGACGTCGAGAGAATCCTGACCGAGCAAAGCAAGACGCTGGTGGAGATGGCCACAGCCCTCGACAAGGCAGCGGGCGAGGGTGACGATGAGAAGCTGGTGCAACAAGGTCAATTGGTTGCTCCCGAAGGTAAAGAGCTCAACACAAAAATCACTGAGCTCTTGAATCGACTCGAGGATCTTTCTCGAGCCGGCGAGGACAAAGCTTGGAGAGAGGCAGTCGCTCATCTCCACGATCTCAACCAAAAGCACCAGCTATCTCCATCGACTTTCGAGCCACCCACCAAAGATCAAAACGCCTTTGATCAACTCGTCGGAATTCCCTTCCAGATCGTCGCCAGCGTCAAGCAGATGATCGAAGGGCGTACCGACGTTGATGAGTCCGGCACGTTACAGGCACGCCTGGCCAGTTACCGTCGGGTGTTGGACGAATACCTCGAAGCCTATGAGCAAACCGAGAGTGAGCTCAGCGACCTGCTCGATTCGCGATCGGTCACGACGGCTGAAACCGCCGCACAAGCGGATCCGGGTCAGACGCCATTGAAGGACCGATTCGACCAGTTCTTCCGGTCTGTATTCGACCCCCTGCGCGACGACACCAAACAATTGCGTTCCTTGCTCGACCAGCGCGGCGCGCCCGCAGATGCCGAGCTCACCACCCGCGTCGAGACCTATCTCGACGCCTTCGAGTCCTCGATCCAGTCCGTCAAGGACTACTTCGGCGCCGGTGAAGATATCGAAACGCGCCAACTCGCCATCGCGCAGCTCGAGGAAGCGGCGGGCCCCATCCGGCTCCTCCAGGAAGCCACGGCCAACGCTGTTGTCGATCTGGAGACGGCGACCCAGAAACGCGAGATAGAGGCTGAGGTCCGTGCTTCCCTCCACCAGGCCAGCCAGGCGGTGGCTCGATACCATGACGCGAAGATCACGGCGAGGAATATCAGCCCGCCCCCAGAGTCGACCAGCGCGCTCGACCTGGCGAATCATCTGAACCGCGAGCTGGCCGAGCTGGTGAGTGACGCCGAAAAGAATCGGCAATCAAAATTCTTCAGCGTGGTTCTCAATCTGGCGATGAAGGGCAACGTCCATCTCAACCAAGGCATTTCGTCCTGGCGCAGCACCCACGGCAACCGCCTGATGCTCGACTACCTGGCGACCGGGCTCAACAAACTCAATCTCTACGCCCTCGAGTTGCTGGGGAGCGACCAACTCAAACCAATCGACGCCGCCAACCTACTCAGCGGCACGAATGACCACCCCGGGCAGTTCTTGTCGATTCTGCGAATTCTCGCAAGGATTCAGACCCTTAGGGCCTACACTGGAATTTGGGACGCGATGCCGACTGATGCACAGCAGGGGTTTTTGCAGGCGGATCTCGACCTGCGCAACCTGTTGATTCAGCTGGGCATCAAGCCGCACACTTTCGAGTTGCTCGGCGATCCCAAGAATCTCAAGATTCCCTACAAGCCTATTGATAGCAAAATCGTCATTGAAGAGCCCGAATTCAGAGCCGAGTTGGGGCGACTTCATCGCGAGCAGACGATTGTCTCGAACGAAGTGGTCATCGAAGTGCGTCAGCTGGGATTCGAGGTCGATCCTGAGGGCCTCTCGGCGCTCAAGCAAGAAGACAGCCCGACGTATCTCTGCATCACCAAGATCGACTTGATCGAGCGCTACGCCCTCGAAACGACCTAGCCCGGCGCCGGTGTCACTGAACCGTCTTATGTTTTCCTGGCCAGAAAGGCACGCGAGATGACGATCCTCTTTCCTATGTTGCTCTTCCTCGCCGCCACCTCGCTCTTTTACTGGCTGGCAACCCGCGATCCCGAAGCTTATGGCCGCGACCCGGGCCGCGTCGCCAGCAGTCTGCCCTGGGCGCTGCCGTTGGCGGTGGCCGGCCTCGCCTGCCTGGCGCTGACACTGCTACCGCCCAAAGGTTTTCACGACCTCTCACTGCGTTACCTCGGCATCGAAACCGTGCTGCCGGTCGGTAAACGCCTGGTGGTTGGCGGTGATCTCGCCGAAGGCCACTTCCTGAGCGGTCTGGCCGGCGACCGCGGCGAGATCTTCACTCTCGAAAACAAAAACGGCAGCGTGCAGCTGGTACCCCGCACCGACGATCTGGAAATCGCGGTCGACGGCGAGCCGGTGACCGATTCCCGAGAGCTATTTGCCGCCCGCGACCCCGCGGCCGACGCCGGCCGCGAGACAGTGACCGTGTCGGTCGCCAGCGACTCCGGCACCTTGCGCTACCGTGTCGCACGGCTGACCGGCTTCTCGCGCAGCGAAGAGCAGCGCGGGGTGACCATCAGCCTGCGCTACGAGCGCCCCTACACCGAACCCATCTTCTTTCCGCCGCCCGACCCCGAAGCTCTGGTACCGCGCGAGACCGGCGTGCTGCTGCTCACCAATCGGCAGTCGAGCTCGGCCCATGACGAGTTGCGGCTACCGGTACCGCCACCGGCAGGTCCGGTGATCGCCAAGCTCGAAAAGGTCGAGGGGCGCCACGACGCGGTGCTGCTGATCACCCCGCGTGAGCGGCTGCTGCTCGAGATCGGCAGCACCGCGCAGGTCGAAGCTTATGGCAGCCAGCGTTGGGTCCTGCTGCAGCTCACCGACCAGACGATTCTTGACGCCAAGTGGATTCGTCTCGCTCTGGTGCTGATCTTCGTGCCCAGCTTACTGCTGCTGATGAGCCTGTTCGCGGCACGCCGCAGCCCTGCCGCGATCGTCGTCTATCTGGTGGCCCTGGCCCTGTTGTCGTTCCGCTTCGTCATCGGCGTGCGGGCTGCCAGCCTCTATCCCTACCACTACGAGGCCTTCTCGCTGTCCCTGGCCGGACTGGTACTGCTGCCGCTCTACACCGTCGCGATCACCCAGATCGGGCCCGTCGCTGCAGGTATCGCCGGTGTTCCCGGTCGACTCGGCCATGCCGGCGGTCGCCATCAGATGCTGAAACACTTGGCTGGGGCCAAGGGGCTTGGCGAAGTCCTTGTCATGACCGGGCTGACCGCGGCATTGATGGCATTTCTGCCGAGCGGCGCGGATGGCACTCAACGTGATCCGATGCTGATCGGCCTGGCCTTCCTACCGCTCGCCTTTCTGATGGTCAGTATCGTCCTGCGGCGCACCGTCCTGCGGCTCCCCTTCTTCCATCATCATGTGCGCGCCCTCAGCGCCTCGCCAACATTGCTCGCGCAGCTGGTAGAAGTCGACACCGTAACCCGCGACGCGCAACTGCACCACGACCCCGAAGACCTCGCGCGCGAGATCCGGTTCTGGCTCTGGACCCTGGCCTGCGGCGGCCTCCTCACAGTCACAACGCTGGTGTTGTGGAAGTTCCGACCGGGCCTCCTGCCGGAGAAGACGCTGCTCGGAATGGCGGTGCTGGGAAGCTTCTTGAGCGCACTCGGCGGAGTACTCTGGGCGCGCGACTCAGGCTACATGAGCTGGCTCGACCGCGGCGCCGTCGGTCGCTGGCGGAACGCCTGGCGCGACCGCCTGCGGCAACCCGACACCGTCGGCCGCGGTCTGTTGGACTGGTGGCTAGCCCCGGCTGGCCGACTCAGCGCTCTGACCACCGCCCTCGTCATCCTGATGATCCTGTTCGGTCGCCGCGAGACATTTATCGCTGAGCCGCGCATTCCGCTGATGCTGATCTACGTCTTCCTATTCCTCGCCATGGCGACCGCTAACATGGTGTTCATCGGCAAGAAAGCGGGCCGCGAACGGGACACCACCAGCCTGCTGGTGATCGGCATCACCCTTGTGCCGCTGATGCTCTACAGCGCTATCGCCCACGACTACGGCAGTGCGATCGCGATGTTCGTGCCGCTCCTCGCCGTGCTGGCTTTCGCGGTGCTACGGGGGCGCGCCCTGAAAGCGCTCCCCGTCTTCTTCCTGTTCGTGCTCGTCGGCGTCCCGCTGGCCTACGGACTCGGCGGCGACTATCTCAAGTACCGCGTGACCTCGGTGCTGCGCGGGCCGAGCGGTCTCGAAGCCGAAACTTCGCGTACCGCCCAGAACACCCTCGAGCAGGTGATGCAGATGCGCTTCTACGCCACCGCTGGCGACAACTGGCTCGGCGGCCTCGGCTACGGCGCTGGCGAGGTCGGCCGCGGGCTGAGACAGACTTCGCTCAACGACAACGTGTTCAGCGTCTTCGTGGTCAGTGAGATGGGCAGCGCGGTCGGCGCCGCCCTCGGTCTGATTTATGCGCTGCTGCTCGGCGTCGTCCTGCACCGCGTGCTGCGTTCGAAGAGAGAGAAGCACACTCTGCTGACCGGACGTCCGAGCCTGGCGCAAGCGGCCATGTTGTTTGGGCTCTGTCTGAGCGTGGTTTTCATCGCCAGCTATATGATCGCCGCCAATACCGGCATGGCGCCGCTGACCGGCAAAAACCTGCCGTTCCTCGGGCTCAACTCCAAAAGTGATCTGATCCAACACCTTCTGGTCTTCGCGCTGATGGTCTCGATGCTGTTGCGCGGTCTGGTGACGCCGGCTTCAGCCACTGTGGCTCCGGTGCAGATGACCTTCACCGACGGCTCGCGCCAACGGCCGCTGCGTCTCCTCGGCGTGGTGTTGTTCGGCTTCTCGCTGGTGACCTCGGCCTGGACCCTAGTCCAGTGGTTCAACAAGCCCTCCGAAGTGATCCGCTTCTCCGCCTACAACGAGATGCTGCGCACCCTGGCGGGCGAGACTAACGACTTCGGTCGACGCGATCGCACCGGCCTCACTCGACCGGGGGAACAGCCGCCGCTGAAGCTCTTCAACAATCAGGACGACAGGGTGCAGATCGAGATCATCTCCGAGGTGGTCGAAGACTTCTTCCCAGACCATGAGGATACCTGGCTGCTACGGCACGCACGCGAGTTCAACCGCACCGAACGCGAAGGCAGCGGCCGTAGCATCTTTCAGCTGCGGCGGGTCAGCGAGACCGGTAACCCGCAACACGACTACGAGCTGCGTACCGACTCGAGCTACATGAGGATCGTGTCACCGTTTCGCGGTCAGACCTGGCGCGGCGAGATCCTGGCGCGGGATCAGGACGACTACCTGACCCTCGAATCGCTCGGCGACCAACCCTCGGTAACGATCAACGGCGAAACTCAAATGGGCCGCGGTCGCGAGCTGAGGCTTCTCGAATTCGGACGCCAAGTGGTGCTCGAACGGGTCGACGACACCCGCAACATGACCCTGGGTTACAAGGTCAATGGCTTCGACTTCGCCAACTGGCACCCCAACCTACCGCCACCGAAATTCCTGGTGCTGCGCGAAGACGACTTCATGTCGGCTCCCGACGGCATCTATCTGATGACCTACACCGAAGAGAGCAAACTGTCCAAGGTCAAAACGGTAAACGGCCGGCTGGAGCGGGCCTATCCCGAAGGCGAGAGTTTCTACTACGCGCAAAACCTCACCACCAGCCTCGCTGACCTGTCGCGCCAGGTTGGTCTCGACGAGGACGATGGCACCCTCCGCCTGACCCTCGACACGCGCCTGAACCGCCAGCTGTTCGACCGCATCGAGCCGGTCTCGCGCCGCGGCTTGCCCGCCAACAAACGGCGGCGGGTAGCGGTCACGGTGATGGACCTACGCTCTGGCGACTTGCTGGCTCTGGCGAGCGCTCCGTCGGTGAACCCGAACTGGTCTCAAGGATCGCTGCCCGACTACCAGCAAATCCTGTACGAGAATCACAATCTCCGCACCCATCCTATGGGCTCTGCGATCAAGCCACTATTCGCCGGCGCGGCGCTCTACGCCAATCCCGATCTCGTTGACCTACGGGTGCTGGGCGGTCCCGAACGGACCTCGCAGCTGGTCGGCTATTCCTTCGACGCCGATATCGCCAGCGGCGGCGGCGCCACTTCGCTGCCGATCTATCTCGAGCGCTCGAGCAACAGCTACCAATTCTACATCTCGCTGTTGGCGCTGGCCGAGGGTGACGGCGGCCTGTACGGGACTGCCGAATCGTTCACCGACGACTACCAAATCTTCATCGGCGATCGGCAGCTGACGACCCGGCCGAATTTCGGCCAGCTCCTGCGCCAGGAGGGCCAGCGTACCTTGGTCGACAAACTCGACGAGAGCCGTCTGGCGCGCGGCTTCGACGAGCTCTTCGACATCTTCTATTCTTCCGAAGCCACCACCTACTTCGAATTTCAGCTGTGGCAGCCGATGATCGACTGGCTCGAAGTCGGCGAGCAGCAGCAGCGCGCGCGCCGTAAGCAAAACGGGGATGCCGAGACCGAAAGCGTGCAAGCGCGGATGAGCGTCGAGGCTTCGCTACCCGACATCTCGTTGATCGCCTTCGACCGCATGTCCGACCTACGACGTCACTTCCTGTCGACCGCCCTCGGTGGCGCCGAGGGGCGGCTACACAACGTGCGGATCGCCGAGGCGTTTGCTCGCCTCGCTACCGGCAAGATGGTGACGGCGCGATTGATGTATCCGTTCACCCCGCTGCTGGGCAACAACGAGCCGGGCGAGCCCGCGACGGATGATCCGCCCATCAACCCCGCCACCGACGACAACCAAGCGGCAAGCGACTCGGATGGCTCGGCCCGCCAGCCCACTAGCACATTCGCCGACCTGCCGCTCGACGAAGCAGCGCGCGCCCAAGTCGCCCAGGGCTTGAGCCTGGTGTTCGAATCCCCGAGAGGTACGGCGCATCCCGAAACCAAGACCGAGCGTGCCGCCTTCGCTGCTGTGCAGGCCGCCGGCTGGCGAGCGATGGGCAAAACCGGCACCCATGTCGACAAAGAGCGCGGTGAGACTGTCACCGACTCGGTGCTGGCAGTGGTGCTCGGAATACCCGAAAACGATACGCCAGGAAGTCGGTTGATCGACGGCCTGGCGGTCATCGTCTACGTTCACAACACTGAACAAAATGCCGCCAACACGTTGTTTTACGACCTGCTACCCACCCTGGTCACCTACCGACAGGAGACCCTGCAATGAGCCGTAAATCGAACTCGGCCGCCCCTGCCACCCTGCTGTTGCGCGGGCCGTTATCGCTCGCACTGGTGACCCTGGCGATGGCGGCAGGAGCCTTACTCGGGCCACGTATCGCGGTCGAGCCAAGCGATCGAGTCGCCGCCTCGGAGAAGATGACCTCCCCCAGATTGAAGTCATTTCTCGAAGAACACTCGTGGCTCGACTACACCACGCGCGGCGGCGAGACGCTGGTCGAGCTCGCCAAGACGTTGCGGGTCGGTACCGCCAGCCGCCTCCGCGGCGAGAACCCCTCCTTGGCGGAAATCGCCGACGACCAGGTGCTGGAAGCAGGACTCGTCTTGCGCGTACGTTACAACGTAGACGTCAGCCAGGGTGCTGACGACCTGCTTTCCGCCCCTCAGGAAGAGTGAAACGATGACGGAGCACGACGCCACCGCCTGGTCCTTCGACCCGTTTGCCTACTCCAAAATGTGCCGCACCTGGCATCTCGAACGCCAGGCCTTGCCGCCGGCCTTCGAGCGTTATCGCCTGGCGGTCGACGTCGACGACGAGACCACGATCCAGGCCCACCTCGACGAGATGTTGCGTTTCTGGATCGATCGCCGGGATTCGGGCCTGGGAGAAATCTTCGAGACCTTCATTACCGAGCACGAAGATTTCCAGGAGCGTTTGCTCGATCCGGTCCAGCGGGCGCAGCTCAGAGCCGATTCCGAAGCCGGCGAAACCATCACAGACACGCCTCAGGCCGACGCGATTCTGCTGCCGGCATCGCAGCTGTTCGAGCCGTCCTCGCAGACGCCGACCTTCGAGGTAACGCCGATCGAGGAGCCGTTACCTGAGCTGACGCAGTCGGAGGAACCCCTGCTCATCGACAAGCCTGCGGCCACCCCGCTCGCCCCCTCGCCGGTCGCGGACGACACTCCGACACCCTCCGCCCCGGCGACGCCGCTGGCTCCTCCGCTGCTCGAACCAGTCCCCGCCGAGGCGCCGCCCGACCCGCCACCCCTGATCGAACAACCAGCGATCCAGGACGTGGGTGATAGGCCTGTCGACGAAACAGCCGGCGAAGCGACCACGGACATCACCCGAGCCGATGCCGATGGTGATGTTGAACCCGAGCCCGAAGTTGAACCCGAACCGTTCGACGAGCCACCGATCGGCGAGCTCCACACCGAAGCCCAAGGCAACCGCATCAGCCTCCGCTGGTCGAGCGACAACGGGTCGGTGAAGATCACCCGATCAGTGCTGCACGGCGATCTCGCGACGGCGAGTGACCTCGGGATTCTCCCCGGCACCTCACAATTCTACGATCGGCCGAACCTGCCGTTCGGGACGGTGCTGCGTTACGAGCTGCGTCGGGTCCAAGATCACGAAGTGTCCCACCAGGCGCTCGCCAGCGAACCGGTCATCCTGTGTGAGCCGTTCGCCGACGTCGAGGCGCTGGCTGGCGACCGCCGCATCCGCCTGCAATGGCGCGGTGCGACCGGCGCCGAGCGGGTCGGGGTCGAGCGCCGAGCGGGCGACGACGAAGTTGAGCTCGACGAGGACGCCACCTCGCCGCTGGATGCCTTCGATCTCGTCAACGGACGGCGCTACACCTTCGTGCTCCGTGCGTTCTACCGCGACGCCGACGGTGAGCTTTGCTGCTGTGATCAAACACGCCGGCAGGTACGCCCGATCGCCGCCCCCGCAGCGCCGGAAGACGTCCGGATCGACTACGAGGAGTTGCCGGCGGCAGACCTGCCACGGGTCGCGAAGGTCCACTACCCGGCACCCCAGAGCGGCAGCATCCAGGTTTATGTCGCCCGCCAGGAGCCGACCTGGGAGCCCGGTACGGCAGTCGACCTCGAGGATCTCGCCACCCTCGAAGGGCCGCTACCGACAGCAGATCCAGGCTTGCGGGGACGCCAGGGCGTACGTTTCGAGGCCAAACGTTTCGGTGTCACCTACTTCGTGCCTTTCACCGAGCTCGGACTCCACCGCATCGCCGGCCAGTACGCCTTCGGCCTCGACTGCGAGATCATTCGTAAGCTCTCGGTGGTGAGAGACGACGAGGCGAACTCGCCTGGCAGCGACGAGCACTTGCGGATGACCTGGGATTGGCCAGGTGGCAGCGATCGGGTGATGATCCTGTGGCGCCACGACAAACCGCCCACCGATGAGGAAGATGCAAATGCAGCACGCCTCGAGATCAACTCCTACCAATTCATGAAGCAGCAGCGCCAAGTGACGCTGCCGGTGCCGAAAGACGCCGAGGAAATCTACGTGCTGCTGGTTGCAGGTGTGCCGTACAGCAGCCAAGGCGCCCAGCACGTCTTCTTCGTGCCTCGCTACGGCCCCTCGGCACGTTTGACCTGGCGCCGCGGCGGCCACACCGTGCTGCGCTTCAAGGTCGACATTCGGCAAGGTTACAGCGGCGCCAGCGCGCCAGAGGGCGCCGATCTGATCATCGGGATCGAGGGCGCCGCCCGCCCCCTACCGGAGATGGTCCTGTTGTCCGCCGACCGCCGCCAGCCGCTGCGTAACGAAGTAGACGACCCCTCGCTGACCGTGCTGGTGCTCGAGGCCAACCCAAAACCCCGCTTTCCGATCCGCCAGTCGATCCCGCTCGAACACGTCAGCGCCTCACGTCGCTACAATCTAGTGTTCCGGGATCCCGAGTGCTACAAAACCTGGAAGATCGAAAACGAAGATCAGGCGACCAGCCCTGCCGGCACGGCGCCACTCTTCTGAAGTGCCAATCTTCTGAATCGCCACTGTACTGAACAATTCATGCCCGATGGCATCTATGAATGAGACTTTTCGAGGGCCAATATCTTGAGCGATCAACTCTGTCTCTACTGTTTCAAGACGTTCAACAGCAAAGACATGCTGGTGCGGTGCCAGGTCGGCGACGCTGGGGAGTGCGCGTTCGAGGAGGACAAAGCACACCACAAATACTGGCTCGAGCAGAAAGATCTGGCGCAGCCCAAGCTCAGCCCGATCGGCGACAAAGGGCTGCTCAAAAGGATGAGCGGCCGGCTCGATCGTCAGTACTCGTGTGCGCAGTGCGAGGAGCCGAGCGACTTGTTATGCTGCCCGCATTGCCACAACGCCCTCCCCCATCCGGAAGATCGTGCCGGCGAGATCATCCTCTCGATCCTCGGTGGCCCGGACTCCGGCAAAACGACCTACCTTGGCATGTTGTGCGAGAACTTCAATACGGTCATGGCGCCGCGCTATTCGCTGCACCCGCACAATGAAGAGGTGCGGGATCGCTACGATGAGGTCTATGTTCAGCCGTTACGGAACCTGGAGATGCTGCCGAGCACTCGCCCGCCAGCCTACGACTCTGACATCCGACACCCGCTGATCTTCGAGCTCCGCGAAACCGGTGAAGACGCCCAATCGCAACGCCTGATTATCCTCCACGACGCCGCGGGCGAAGAACTTGGCAATCGCCGCGCCTTACGCCGCTTCAACCGTTATGTGCTCCACTCGCAAGGCACGGTGCTGTTCGTCGACGCGGAGCAAGCCCCCAAGATCCGCCCCCGGATCGCCAATCCGAAGCCACTGGTGCGCCGCGCCAGCGACATCATACAAACCGTCACCCGCCAGATCATCAACGAGAAGAATCTACCCGGTCGTCGAGTCGACGGCCATCTGGCGGTGGTGCTCGGCAAGCTCGACGTGCTGAGCGACGCGTCGCTGATCGGCGAGCCGCCGGTACTGCAGCACGAGTTCGACTTCGAGGTGCTCAAATCGAG
>JAJCXQ010000501.1 GCA_029263355.1 Acidobacteriota bacterium
TGCGTTGGGCGGTGCGCTGGGGTGGCGACACGGTGATGGACTTGTCGACCGGTGGTGATCTCGACGCCTGCAGGGAGGCGATCATCCGGGACTCGACGGTACCGATCGGCACCGTGCCGATTTACTCGATGATCCTTGGCCGCCGCATCGAAGAACTCTCCTACGAGGTGATTCTCGATGTTGTCGAGCAGCAGGCGCGTCAGGGCGTCGACTATTTCACCATCCATGCTGGTGTCCTGCGTGGGCACCTGAAGTACGTCGAGAAGCGCCTCATCGGTATTGTTTCGCGTGGCGGATCTTTGCTCGCCAAGTGGATGCTGGTGCATGGCAAGGAAAACCCGATGTACGAGATCTTCGACGACATCTGCGACATCATGCGCGAGTACGATGTGAGTTTCTCACTCGGGGATGGTTTGCGCCCGGGTGGATTGTCCGACGCCACCGACGATGCGCAACTCGCCGAGCTCGAAACGATCGGCGAACTGACCGAGCGGGCGTGGGCGAAGGGGGTGCAAGTGATGGTCGAGGGTCCCGGTCACGTTCCTTTCGATCAGATCGAATTCAATATGAAGCTCCAGCGTCGCCTGTGTCATGGCGCACCGTTCTACGTGCTGGGGCCGTTGGTGACGGATGTTTTCCCTGGCTATGATCACATCACGAGCTCGATCGGCGCGACATCTGCTGCCTACCACGGCGCCAGCATGCTGTGTTACGTCACCCCCAAGGAACATCTCGGACTGCCCAAGCAAGACGACGTCAAACAAGGGTGCGTGGCCTACAAGATTGCCGCCCACGCTGCTGATGTGGCGCTGGGGATTCCCGGAAGTCGTGATTGGGATGACGAGCTCACCAAGGCCCGCGCGGCGCTCAATTGGGAAAAGCATTTTGATCTTGCCTTCGATACCGATATCGCTCGCGCCTTCCATGACGAGGATCTCGATGTCGACACCGACTTCTGCGCGATGTGTGGCCACGATTGGTGCAGCGTGCGGATCTCGAAGGAGATCGTCGAGTTCGCCTCAGGTAAAGCCGCCGCGTTCGCATGGGACAAACCCAAGGTGAGTGCGGCGCTGACCGCTGAGCAGAAGGCCATCCTCGAGCAACGTGGCGTCCTGAGCCCGGAGGAGGTTCACCGCCTGGCGGCCAAAACTCGACAGGCGGTAGGTGTCGATGAAGGAGCCCCGGCGGCATGCCACAGCGATGTCGTCAGCGATGCGCTGGCAGCTCAGGAGGTGCAACAGGAGCAGTTGGTCCAGATCGGGAAGTCGTGATCCAAGACCGCTGCCGGGTATCGGTGGCTGAATCGTGTAGATGAGCTCTGAGAGCATCTCCCGACGAGGGTGGGTTTTCGGGTCGTGGCTGACAGCTTTCACTGCCCTATGGCTCGGCCTGGTGACCGTTGGCGGTCATTGGGCAGAGGTGTTTAGCCATTGGGCGATCGCGGTGGCGATGGCGATGGGATCCTATTTTGGCGCCTCGACACCAATGGGTGGTGGGGCGGTGGGATTCCCGGTGTTGGTGTTGTTGCTCGGCGAGCCAGCGGCGGTCGGCCGAGACTTCAGCTTTGCGATTCAGGCGATCGGCATGGTGTCGGCTTCGATTTACATCTGGGTGACGGGTCGTCAGGTCGCCTGGCGGATCCTGGCCTGGGCTTTGGCATCTGGCGCCATCGTGGTGCCCGTTGCGATCGTCGGGCTGATTCCGCTGCTGCCACCGTTGGTGGTCAAGTTGATGTTTGCGGTAGTTTGGGCTGGTTTTGGCTTGGTCCACTTTTTTCGTTGGCGAGAGATCGAGGACCTGGAAGGAGCCGGCGCCCACACCGCTGAACGCGACCTGCGTCTCGGCCTGACGGTTGGCCTTGCCGGCGGTCTGGTTTCGGCGGTCACTGGAGTTGGCATCAACATGTTGCTCTACATGGTGTTGGTGATGCTGTTTCGTAGCGATGCCAAGATCGCCATCCCGACCTCGGTGATCGCCATGGCGGCGCTATCCGTGGTTGGCGTTGTGACTCGGGCGTTGCTTGGCGGCGTCCATCCCGAGGTTTATCTCAACTGGTTGGCGGCCGCGCCGGTGGTGGTGCTCGGGGCGCCTTTGGGAGCGTTGATGGTGCAACGCCTGCCGCGAGCTCCGACCTTGTGGATCGTCTCCGCGCTCTGTGTCGGCCAATTTTTTTGGACCTGTTTCCACGAGCAGGTCTGGGGTGCCAACTTGATCGCTGCCCTGACCGGAGTCGTGATCTGTGTGTTGGCATTCGAAATGCTGTATCGCCGCGGACGGCATCACGAGAGTTGTTGGAAAAGCGTAAGAGATCGCGCGAGTTAGGCTCCGCGCGGAGCCTACAGAACTGAACGCGCCTTAGAACTGTTTCTGGACGGGAAAGAGCTAGCTGCGACGACGCCACAGCAGATAGAACAGTTGGATCAAGACGCTGCTAGTGAGCGCTATCGCGGCTGACGGGATGCCGGGCCAACCAAAGTAAACGGCTGGAGTCAGAACCGCCGCAATCGTAGCGACATTGATCATCATCGCCTCGTTGACCAGCCGTGTTTCGCCGCTTTTGATCAGCAGGCCGTTGATCCACGCGACAACCGTGGAGAGGGCAGGGAAGATCAGGAATAGTGCGAGCCCTCGTCCCGCCAGTGCCGCGACGTCGGCGGTAGCATCCTGAAGACCGACAAGATAAAAATCGACCAGTGGCGTCCAGGTGAAAACTGCGACCGCCACCAGTGCAAGGCCGGCGAGGGTGAGACTGAATCGACGGATCGGTGCATACGTCGCTTCGCCATCGGTCAACGCGATCACCGCCTCGGGTAATGAGAAGGTGGCAGTGCGCATCAGCAGGGTGGCGTGAAAGATCATCGGCCAGGCAGCCAAAGCTAACGTCGGTTGTGGCAGGCGAGCGAGGGCGAAGGTCACCATCGGTTGCGCCAGCAGGGCCAGGACCGCGGTGCCGGCCAACGGCAGATGGAACCAGAACAGTTCGCGATAGGTTAGGGCAGTCGCGTCGCGATTCCCGGAACCTGGGGCAAGATGTTGACGAATCACTGGCTGTACCACAATGGTGGCATAAACCGCTTCGGTCAGCACCCCGGCCATCAGCGCGCTGGCGGCGAGGTGGACTCCGGGCCAATCCGTCAGCCGCAAAATAGCGAACGCTGTGCCGACGGTCGCGAACAGACGAATGATCGTGCCGCGAGCGATCAGGCGGGTGCGGTTGAAGGCGATCAAGACACCCTGTAGAAACCGTCGCCAGGCAATGGCCGCAGTCCACAAGGTTAGGATCTGGAGACCGGGACGCACCCACAGCGCGACATCGTCGGGCACACCCAACACGCTTCGCACCACCAGATCGAACAGCGGTGTGAACGCCAGCAGGATCGAGATCGCGGTCAACAGCACAATCCAATGCACCGTGAAGCGACGCACCAACTCGAAAGAGGCGCGATCCTTGACCCGGGCTGTAGCCGTTGCCAGCAGATTGATGATCGGGCTCTCGATCGTGATCGCCAACGTGATCACGATACCGAACGCCGCCAGCATCACCACCTCGTTGGGCAGCCGATTGACCGCCGCACTCAACAGCGGCCCCTCGAGGGTCATCATCAACCAACTGGTGAACAACGGCGCCCAGAAGATGAAGATGTCCCATTGCCGTAAGACGGGTGCGTTCGACGCGGCGCCCCCATCGCTTGGGCGCAAATCGGGCTTGATGGCCACAGAATAAAAGTCTCGGTGCTGTAGGAGGGTGAGGTGTGCGGCAGGTTATCGGCGCGTCTCTTGTCCGCTGGCCGCGGATACTACCCCAGCTTCACAGGGCATCTCTGTATAATCTGAGCACCTCATCACGAGGGCGAAGCAACCGAAAAACCGGGAAGCAGTCATGATCACCAGAATCTACGTCGACAACTACAAGTGTCTGGTTCACTTTGAGTTCGTGCCCAAACGGTTGAACCTGCTCCTGGGCGACAATGGCTCCGGCAAGAGCAGCCTGTTCGATGTTCTGGTCCGGTTGCGGGATCTGATAAATGGAGAGCGTGCGACCGCGTCGATCTTCGCCTATAGCAAGACGATCTGGGACCAGCGAGACGTTCAGAGCTTCGAGCTCGAGATCGAGGGTTTGGGCGGGATTTTCGTCTACAGCCTGGAGATTCAGCATCCGCCTCCAGACACGCCGAACAAGCCGCAGATCAAGTCAGAAAAACTGATGTTCGATGCCAGGCCATTGTTCAGGTATAGCGATGGTCAAGTGCATCTATTCAAAGACGACCATAGCGCCGGAGCGGTATTCCCTTTCCGGTCAGATCAGAGTTTCCTACCGAGCCTGGAATCGCAAAACAAGCGGGTACGATGGTTCAAGGAATTCATCGCCGGCATCAATGTTTTTCAGTTGAATCCCTTCGCGATGGATCCTTTCTCCCAGCATGATGAACACTTCCTGACAAGCAATGGATCCAATTTCGTGTCTTGGCTCAGATACCTGACTCAGGAGCGCCCGAAGGAGAAAATGGAATGCGAAAAACGTCTTGTCGACCTCATTCCTGGATTTGAGCGATTTGCATTTCGTACCCTGGGCGACCGTAAAGGGGTATTTGCTCATTTTTCCAACGCGGGACATGAGTACCAGCTCGCCTTGAGTCAACTTTCAGAAGGTCAACGGATCCTGGCGATACTTTATTCTGTACTTTATGGTCTGGTCGGTACGGCTTCTGTGATGTGCTTTGACGAGCCTGAAAACTTTGTGGCGCTCCCGGAGGTTCAACCTTGGTTGCAAGAGCTTCGAGATCTCGTCGAAGAACGGTCGGGGCAAGCGTTGGTGATCTCTCACCATCCCGAGGTGATCGATTATCTTGCTGTCGATTCGGCCTTCCGGTTCCATCGCCCTAATGGCGACTTGGCCCGGGTCGAAGCGTGGGTTCCGGATTCGAGCCAGATCATGAAGCCTTCCGAGATCTTGGCCCGAGGCGGTTGAGGTGGCCTCACCCCTATTTCGTGGCGTCTTACTTTGTGAGGATGTCGAGCACGAGCGATTCTTTCGCAGGCTACTCGAGAGGAAGTGGTTTCGAAGAAATCAGCTGAAGGCGCAGCGCATCCCCAACGCACAAGGTGCTGGCGACGCTTTTGTCCGGTCTAGATACGCTGGTGAAGTCCAGCTCGCTCGCAGCAAGAGGCACGAAAACTACGCACTGATTGTTGTCGTCGATGGCGATCGCTGGGGGCTGGCTAAGCGCATCCAGCAACTGGATGAGCAGTTGGATGCTGCGGGTTTGGACAAACGAAATCCGAGTGACAAGATTCTTGTCTTTGTGCCGACGCGAAATATCGAGACCTGGAAGCTCTGGCTGTGTGGCCATCGCGACCTTGATGAAGAGGGCGATTACAAGGGCCGCTTTCGAAAGGCTGATATGAGTGGAACGGCGACGGCCAGAGATGCCATTGAGGCTTGGTTCCAACAGCTTTCCACCGAAGACTGCCAACTAGAAGAACAGACGTTGCCTGCGCTTGCAGCGGGTCGCCAGGAGATTCAGAGACTCAAGACCAACATCCGCTGAGGTATACTGCTTACCAAGATGCTGCCAAAAGACGCTCGACGTGAGGAAGTGCTGGAGCGCCTGGACGAAGCGGGCGGACTGCGACCGGGCGTGGCGGAGAAAGTCCATCGCCAGACCGGTGTGCCGGAAGCTGACATCTATGGTGTCGGGACCTTCTACCATCTGTTATCGCAGCCCGACGCCGGGGTCAGAGTTTGCCAGGGGTTGTCCTGCAAGCTGGGGGGCTGTGACGCACTGCTCGCTGATCTCCAGAGCCAAGGAGTCAAGGCGAGTTTCGTATCCTGCCTCGGTCGTTGCGACTTTGCGCCGGCTAGCTGGGAGGCAGACAACGAGCCGCCGCCACCGATCACCGCGCTGTCGCCGAGCGACCCGGACTTCGCCATCGATCTGCGGGCACCGGATGCGACGCGGTACGACGCCCTAAGGCTAGCGGCAGAGAACGGGTCGGAGTGGGTGTGTGACGCTCTCGAGACGTCTGGGATTCAAGGCCGCGGCGGTGCCGGCTTCCCGGCCGCTTTCAAATGGAAGGCGATCCGTAGTCAAGCGGAGACGGAACGTTACGTGGTACTCAATGCCGACGAAGGTGAGCCCGGAACCTTCAAAGACCGTGAGGTGATCCTGCGGCGGCCGCATCTAGTGATCGAAGGGTTGGCGATCGCGGCCCAGGTGCTGGAAGCGGGGGACATCTACCTCTACGTGCGCGGTGAGTTTGGCCGCGTCAAGGCGGCTTTGATCGCCGCACTCGACGAGGCCCGCGGTAGGGGCGACCTCGATGACAGTGTCAATTGGCATTTCGTCGACGGCCATGGAGCCTACATCTGCGGCGAAGAAACCGCCTTGCTCGAGGCCTTGGAAGGCAAGCGTGGCATGCCGCGGATGAAGCCGCCGTTTCCGGTGGAGAAGGGTTTTCGCGGTAAGCCGACCTTGATCCAAAACGTTGAGACTATCGCCTGTGTGCCGGCCATCCTCATCCGTGGCGGCGAATGGTTTAAGGCTTCCGGACGCACTGCACCCGGCTCCAAGCTCTATTGTTTGTCGGGGCATGTCGAGAATCCCGGCGTTTATGAAGCCCCTCTCGGGATCACCCTACGTGAGCTCCTGGAACTCGGTGGCGGTGTCAGCGGCACCCTCAAAGCGTACTCGCCAGGGGGGGCTTCGAGCGGTTTCCTGCCCGCGGACCAGATCGATATTCCTATGGACTTCAAGTCCCTCGGCGCCGCTGGCAGCATGCTCGGTTCTTCGGGGGTGGTTGTGCTCAACGACACCGTTGACATGGTGGAGGCGGCGCTCAACCAGGCGGTCTTTTTCGAAGACGAGAGCTGCGGCCAGTGTGCACCCTGCCGCATCGGCACTCAGATCGTCAGACAAACCCTCGAACGGTATTTGGAGTCCAGGGACCCAGAAACCCTGCGTGATCTTCAGGAGGTCGCCTGGGGAATGGGTGAGGCGTCGATCTGTGGTCTTGGTCAAGCGGCGTCTTGGCCTTTGACCAGCGCGATGAAGTACTTCCCCGGAGAGTTCGGACTCGACTGAAACAGGCGCTGGGCGATGAAGCTGCGGTTTCCCACACTGCCCTTCGCGCTCACGCTGCTTCTCGCCCTTGCCGCCAGCATCGAGCTCGATGCAGCTCAGGAGCCACCGACCGCTGTGCCTCTACCCTTGCCGCCGGTTGAGCTGACGACGACTCTGTTGCAAGTCGGCCCGTCAGCATCGCCCGAATCATCGTCAGATTTGCAAGTCCTGGCTCGATGGCTCGATGGAGCGCCGTTGGTCGGTCTCGGCGAGAATTTTCATGGCACCGACGACTACCACCGCCTGATGCATCGGATATTCGCTCATCTAGTGCGGGAGGAAGGCTTCGATGTCATCGCGCTCGAGATCAGCCAGGCCCACGCTACGCGACTGAACGATTTTGTCCATGGTCGACGTGATGATCTCGATGCGCTCCTCGCCGAGCGGTGGTGGGTTGCGAAGGTTTTCTACGATCAGGCACTGCGTGATCTTCTGCTCTGGATGCGCGCTTATATGAAGGCTGGCGGGCGACCGATCTACGTCGCCGGATACGACTTCAAACAACCCTCCTACGCGATCGAGGCGGTGGTCGAGCAACTGAGGCAGCTCGACGCCGAGTCGGCTGCCAAGGCCGTGTCCCTCTATGCCCGGATCGAGCCACTCGGTGGCCTCGGTGTGTTCCCAAACGTTGCTGGGCTGACGGCTGAGGCGGTTCTAAAGTTGGCTCCAAGCGAGAAGCCGATTCCTGC
>JAJCXQ010000502.1 GCA_029263355.1 Acidobacteriota bacterium
GACGCCTTTCGACATGGCGCCCACCTTGAGCTACGGCTACTTCCAATCGGCCCATTTGGATTCCGTCAAGATACATCCGGCCGGTTACGCCGTCGGTGTCAGTTTCAAGAATAGCAAATTGGAGATCATCAAGATCCCAGACCAAGGAGTTGAAGACAGCAAGGCCGAGCCGGCCATTCCAGCTTCCGGGTTCGGAGTCCGTCAAGGTCTGCTGAACGGACCGATCGCGATTGCCATCACCGCCAATGGCCGCATTCTGGTCCTCGAGCAACTGAACAAACGGGTACAGTCGTTCGACCTCAACGGTAACCCGTCCCCTTGCTTCGATGGTGCCACCATCGTGACCCTGGACGCCGCGACCTTCGCGCCCGATCTCAACAAGGGTCTGGTTTCCACAGCGCTCCGGCAGCAATTCGCCATTAATGAAACACGCTTGACCGATCATTGGCGCATCCTCGACGGATCGCTGCCATACGACATCACCCCGAACGACAGCGGTAGCCTCTCCATCACTTTGAGCGGTGCGACCCTTTCCGATCAGTGGACCATCAAAGACACAAGTGCGTCGTACCCGGTGCAGACGGAGGGCAACAAGCTGGTGGTGTACGTCGATGGGGCGCCCGCCTTCGATCTCGACGAAACGGCCAGAAGCTACCTCGAACGGAGCACGGTATCCGACACCATTGTCGCGACCTTCGAGCAGAACAACCTCATCCTTTCTCCGCAAGCTGAGGCAACCGGCAACGGTCTCACCATTGCGCTCAGCGAGGAAGACAGCCTCGCCATGAAAGTGATCTCGGAACCGATCGAGCGGGCGCTCGCCTCACGCGGAATCACCCTCTCCGACAGCGCCGTGGTCATCGATATCGTCACCATCAAGATCGAAAAAACCTCCGGAAAGTGGATTCTTACGGACGGTGATACGGCTTTGTCGTACAAGATTGAGACTGATGCGAGTCAATCAACGGTGCTGAACGCGGTGCAGTATCTACCGTTCATGGCCCTGCATTCGCCGGATAAATCCGACACTGTGACGTACCTCGACATCGGTGCCGAGATGCAGGGATACGTTTACGTACTGCAATACACTGGAGACGGCACAAAGCTCAGTGACTACTTGCTCGACATCTACGAACCCTCGGGAAAATGGCTGTCGCGCACCCCCGACACTTCGCTCGACGCAAACGCTACCGGCGTCAACGGCGGCCGATTGGTGGTCGACATGTGGCGCAACATATTCACCGTGAACTTCGAGCACTTCCTGGGGCCAGGAGGCAGAACGGAGCCTTCGATCAGCACATGGATACCGACAACATCGAGGTGACGGAGCCGCCGCCCAATGACGGAGCCGCCAACCTACTATTGTGACCTTAGTGGCCCGACCCATACCGGTTCTTCGACCTGACGACCCACTCAGGATACGCTCAGAGCAATCTCGTCATCCTCTTCTGAGCCAAGACCATGCAGGGTCCCCACGGTCCTGGCGAAGACCCAGACGTCACCTTTGGTGTAACTCTCGAGCTCACTCTGCTCACCGATGAACGGGTAAGGCTCTGGGATGTAGATCTGATCCTCATCCAGCGGGCCCAGTCGCTCCTTCAAAGCCTCCAGGTCCTTCGGCCGAAGGAATCCATCAGCCACGTTGGGCTTGCCGAGGAAAGCGGTGAAGCTTTCCGGGTCAAAGAGTTCCAACGGCACAATCTCGGGGGTAAATGGAAAGAGTAAAGCGTACTGCCCTGTCTTTGGATCGCGCAGGAAGAAGTCGCCGAAGTAGGAGTAGCCAACGACCTCGTGGAAGTCACCACTGGCGCTATCCCAGGGGGCGATCTGGAAAGAGCCGACCGGGGGCTCGAGGGATCTGTACATGGTGAGCGATCCTTTCAAGGTTGCCCAATCTCCGGTTGCGGGACGAACCCACCAACAGGATGCTCAGCACGACGCCGTGAAAGGCGCCAACGAGCATCAACAAAGTCGGGATATCGATGATCATCATTGTCTCATTCGCCGACGTGCTGGCGAGATCTATCGGAGACGTCGATAGATTTATAGCATGGCGCCGCCGGATGGCGAATCGAGAGACGCACCTTCAGGGGTTCGCCGGATTCCAGGCCAACAGGTCGCCGGGTATGAAGCCGGCCCCGCCCGAATCGCAGTCTATTGGGATAATCTCGGGCGATGAACATCCTGGTGATCAACTGTGGCTCTTCCAGTATCAAGTATCAAGTCATCAACCCGGAGACCTCCGAGCCTCTGGCTGCGGGGATAATCGAACGGGTCGGCGCTCGAGACGAGGATCGCGCTGCCGCGCTCACCGAGGTCCTGACTGCGGTGGAACGATTCTCGATAGCCGCGGTGGGCCACCGCGTCGTGCATGGAGGAGCGCACTTTCACGACGCCTGCCTGATCAACGATGCCGTGGTGGAGGCAATCGAAGCCTGTACGGTGCTGGCGCCGCTGCACAACCCGGCCAACCTGGCCGGCATCCGGGCGGCTCGGCAAGCGCTGCCCCAGGTACCGCAGGTGGCGGTATTCGATACAGCGTTGCACGCGCGTCTGCCAAGACGAGCCCAGACCTATGCGATTGCCCGAGAATTGGCCGAGGAGCTCGGCATACGTCGTTACGGTTTTCATGGCACCTCCCACGCCTATGTTGCTGGCCTGGCGGCCGACTATCTCGGGCGTCCGTTGAACGAGCTGCGGCTGGTGAGCCTGCACCTAGGCAACGGGGCCAGTGCCTGCGCCCTCGAGCACGGGCATTCGGTGGAGACCAGCATGGGCATGACACCCCTCGAAGGTCTGGTCATGGGGACCCGCTGCGGCGACCTGGATCCCGGCGCGGTGCTGGCTTTGGTCCGCGCCCGCGGTGTCGACGAAGCCGATCGCCTACTCAACCGAGAGAGTGGGCTGGCGGGCCTTTCGGGGCGAGGTAACGATCTGCGCGACATCGAAGCGACCGCGGCTGGAGGGGATGACTCGGCACGGCTGGCGATCGCCGTCTTCGCCCACCGCGTGCGCAAATACATCGGCGCCTACGCCGCGGTCATGGGCGGTCTCGATGCCGTGATTCTAACCGGCGGCATCGGCCAGAACAGTGCCACTCTACGCCACCGGGTGTTGCAGCGCCTGTCGTTCCTAGGCCTGACTCTCGACGAAGACAAGAATACCGACGCGCGCGTCGAACGCTCTCACCCGGTGGTCGATGTCAGTGCTGAGCCTTCGCGGGTGCGGACGCTGGTCGTGCGTACAGATGAAGAACGCCATATCGCACTCGCCACCGCGGCGATTGCCGGCGGCGGCGCCGAAGTTCGCCAGGCTGGGCCCATTCCCATCGCGATCAGCGCTCGCCACGTACATCTCGATCGGGCGGCGATGGACACCTTGTTCGGCGCGGAATGCGACTTGCGGGAGCTCAAGCCGTTGGCCCAACCGGGCCAGTTCGCGGCCGAGCAGGAAGTCACACTGGTTGGCCCCCGCGGCCGCATCGAAGGAGTGCGGGTACTCGGGCCACTGCGCCGAGCGACGCAGGTCGAGATTTCACGCACCGACGAGTTCACCCTCGGAGTCGACGCCCCAATCCGGCGCTCCGGAGAGCTCGCCGGCTCGGCGCCGATCACACTGGTAGGTCCGGCGGGTACCCTGAATCTCGATGAAGGCCTGATCTGTGCCCGCCGTCATATCCACATGACGACCGCCGACGCCGAAGCCTATGGAGTCCGTGATGGCGACGAAGTCGAGATCCGCCTCGAGGGTGGCACCCGCGACTTGACCTTCGGCGACGTATTGATCCGGGTCAAAGACAGCTACAAGCTCGAAATGCACATCGACACCGACGAAGCCAACGCTGCCGAGATGTCGGGTGGCGCGAGCGGCGATCTGGTCTATACGTCGCCTGCGGGGGGAGCAACCGCCCGGTTGCAGATCAAGCGCTCCCAGGTCATTTAGGTACGAAATTCTATGTCCGAAGCACGTCTCTACCGAGCATTCTGCAAAGCAACTAAGAACGAGGGTGCTGAGCCACGCTATTCTCACAACTGGGTGACGGCCAGGCGCGCTTGGTTCTGTATCTATTCAGACCGTGTCGAATGTGGTGACTGGATCATTCCATTCGATCAAATTGAGGTTTCAGTTGCCTACCGGGCACACCAAATGTTCATTCCCGTTTTGGTTTTGAAACTCGTCACTCCGGAAAGGTCCTATCAGTTTGGTTTCAACCCTTGGGCAAACCCAGTTGCCTACCTCCCAATTGAAACCCGTGAAGAAAAGATCCGTCTAAAGTATTCAGTCTTCAGCACGGCAATCCGCATCATGTTGGTCGCATACGTGCTCTATCTGTGGCTCCGGTAGCCTCCGGCTTCATCATCCACTCCTATGGGACGACTACGTACCTGATTTCAAGACTGCCGGCTTCCCAATTAGACAAGAAGGACTCCGTCTCGTGGAATATCTTCGTTAATTGCCACCGATGATGTCGCCGCCAGCTTCGGCAAAGCATCCCGACCCGCGGCCAAACGTCGTCCCGGCGCCGTCAGCCGCCCACCCGATCAGGGAGACCCGCATGCGACACCAGCTCATCGCCTCAGCCGCCGCGATCGCCACCGTCCTCGCCTTGACTTCGATGTTTGCGCCGAACGCCACCGCCCTCGATCTCGACAAGCCCGAGGACAACGTCAAGGCGATGCGCAAGCTGCAATGTCACCTCGAAGACGGCAAACCTGCCATTTTCTGGTGGAGCGGCTCGATCTACAGTCGGGTTCCCGGCGAGAAAGACCGTCTACTGTTCCACTACGAAGGTATGAACATCCGAGCTTGCCAGACGGTCACCGATCCCGAAAAAGGCTACGGCTACCGTATGGTCTCAAAAGAGGTGCTGATTTACCTAGATCCCGAAACTGGCGAGATCGTGCGCACTTGGCAGAACCCGTGGACCGGTGAAGAGGTCGAGATCGTCCACATCGCCAACGACCCGGTGAACTCACGAGCCCCAATGTTCGCCAACGGTCCCCGTGGCCCCTATGAGTTCGGCGCCACCATCCGCGATGGCCGCGGTTGGCTGCGATTCGAAGTACCGCTGTTCTATCCCAACCCCCTCGGCGGCGACTACCAAAAGTACATCGGCGGCACCTATCAGGCGATCGAGATGTTCAGCTTCTACTTCAACGCCAACACCCTGATGGACGACAGCGTCGGTGGCCTCGACGACGCCCACGTCGGCTGGAGTCGCGTCTCACAGTGGCTCCCCTGGATGGAGATGGGTAACCGTGCCGGCCAGGTCATCTACCACGGCGCCGGCAAGCGGATGAGGAACTGGGACGATCTGCCCGAGAACCTGCGTCACGAGGTAGCCACCAACTACCCCGGCTTCGACTCCCCACCACCGGTCGACGACACCCGACGCAATGAAACGAGTTGGACCTACTTCAAGAAGTGGGTTGATGCAAAAGCCGAAGAGGGGGGCGCGAAGACCGGCGACCCAGGCCAAGCCGGCGAGACGCCGGCGCTCCCAGCAGGAGGCTTCTTCGAACCCGGCAGGGAAGACAAAGTCTAAGGGCTCGCTGGCCAGGCTGAAAACGGGTCACACCCTCGCCGCTCGAACAAAATCCGGATGGGAACTCGAGTTCCCAAGAAGACAGGAGTACCCGACAGGATTTTCGGATCTCGGTTACAACATTGCTTGCCACAGTGATTAGCCTCGCTTCGATTTCAGACGAGGAGTCCGGCTAGCCGTCACCTTTGTCCTGCAGGATGATTTCCTTCTCCTCGCCGACTGTCATCTCGAAGAGCACCGGATCGTAGTTGCCGATGCTGCTCCAGCCTTCGAGCTGATACTCGCCCGGAACCAGCGGGATGCGCTTACCAGTCTCGCTAATCTTGTCTCTCACCCAGCGGCCCTCTTCGTCCTTGCGACTCAAGAAACAGCGCGCATCCTCGGCGGCTGAGCCGTCGGCTTTACGATAATGGGCCGTCACATGACCCACCGGCACTTCGATCCGATGCTCTTGCGGATCCTCGGTGGTGATGACCAGCCCTTCATGGACGTAAGGGGTCAGCCTGAGTGGCAGCCGCAGATCGTAGGTGCCCGGCAACGCCTGGACACCATTGCGTCGATGCACTTTGTACTTCAGCTCGCCACCCTGCCAGAGCTCGAAGTTGGAAACAAATTCGATGCCGCTGTCGGTGGAGACCATGGCGAATTTGACGCGTACGGTGTGGACCAGTTCGAAGACGATCTCTTTATGGTCACCGTCGGCGAAACTCTCGCTGACGACCAGATGATTGTCAGCGTTGGGCTTGCTACGAAACTCGTAGGCGCCGGGATCAATATAGGCACGGTCCTTGGCCCTGAACCCGAGGACCTCTTGACCGTCCTGGTAGCCGCTGACGTGGCTGCCGCCGTGCTCTTCACCTTGCTCTACAAAACGGGCCCGCACAGACGGTGGCTCCGGCACGACTATTTCTAGATCCGTTTCCCCTTCGGCAGCAACGGTGACTTTTTGGGTCACCGGCTGATAGAGGTTGCCGTTCCAGGTGCGCACTCCGACGGTGACCTCAACCTCTCCTTGAGGTACCTTGTTGTGGCCATTGCTCGAAACTGCGATCGGCTCGCCACCCTCCCAGCGCGCGGTTCCCTGGACCCGCATCTTTTCGCCGGCAGCATTTGTCGCCACGATGTCCAGGACTCGCCACTCGGGGAGTGCGGTCTCAGCGGGGTCGCCAGCCGCTTCTTGGATCTCCTTGAGACCCGCAGCCAGATCATCAGCTGACTGGGCATCGTGATACTCGGTGCCGGCGGCGTCGGAGATGCATTGCATCGCCTGGCGCTCTTCGTCTTGCAGACCCAGGCCAACGACGTGCACCCGGATATCGACGTTGCGGGCACGCCACTCACGCACCAGGGCGCACGGATCTTCATCGCAGGTCTCGATGCCATCGGAGATCAAGACGATCTCCCCCGGGCGGTCGCCAAAATCTTCCAACGCGGCCCTCAAGCTGCGCGAAATGGGTGTCTTGCCTTTGGGATTGACGCCATCGGCAAAGGCATTCATCCCGGCAATCGCGCGGTCAGGCGCCGAGAATGGGACCACCAATTCGCTGTCCGCACAATCACCTTTTCGACGGTGGCCATAAACCCGGAAGGCCAACTCGCGGCCGGCGTAGTCATCAGCGGCGAATCCTTTGACCACCTCCTTGGCGGCGGTGATCTTGTGGGTTCCGTCGGCCAGCTGGCCCCACATGGACCCGGAGCCATCGAGGATGACATAAACACCTGGGGTTTGGTTGTCAGCATAGAGTGGTGCGCCGAGGAGCGCACCAAACATCGCGGCAGCGAGGGTTGCCGTCAAAAGAAGTCGCTTCATGGGATCGAGTCTCCTTGGAGTTGAGTGACCATTCTACCCAACTCAGTCGCCTCAGAAGCTCGACCGATCAACGAGCCCAGGCGGGCGCATTGCGTCACCTGATCATTGACCTTGATGTCGAACGTCTCGTGGTCTTGGCCGTACAATTGTATTGACCCTATTACCTTTGAAGTCGATGGTGCTTGCCTGCCATTCGGTTTGCCTGCTAGACAGCCACCTCGAGGAGACACGTCATGGCCTCCGAACCGCAACCTGCTAGCGGCGCTCGTCCCTTGGACGGGGTCCGCGTGCTCGAATTAGGACAGCTGATGGCCGGACCGTTTGCCGGCACTATCCTGGGTTACTTTGGCGCCGAGGTGATCAAAGTCGAGCCGCCAGGAACCGGCGATGCAGTGCGCCGCTGGCGAGTCATCGATGACGACGGCACCTCGGTGTGGTGGCGCACCCTCGGCCGCAACAAGAAATGCATCACGGTCGATTTGCGGCAAGAGCAGGGTCGCGCCCTGGTGCGACGGCTGGCCGCGCGCTGCGACGTGCTGATCGAAAACTTCAGGCCCGGCACTATGGAGCGCTGGGGATTGGGGCCGGAAGAGCTGCAAACGGCCAACCCGGAGCTGATCTGCGCGCGCGTCTCGGGCTACGGTCAGACCGGTCCCTACTCATCCAAACCGGGATATGCCTCGGTTTGCGAGGGAGTTGGCGGTATGCGTTATGTCAACGGCATTCCCGGCGAACGTCCCATGCGCCCCAACCTGAGCCTGGGTGATTCGCTCACCGGTCTGCATGCCGCCTTCGGCGTCGTGCTAGCGATCCTTGAACGCCAACGCAGCGGCCGCGGGCAGATCATCGACGCTACGATCACCGAATCCGTCTTCAACATGATGGAAGCGGTGGTGTCAGAATACGATCGTTGCGGTGTCGTGCGGGAGCCTTCGGGCTCCACCATCACCGGTATCGTGCCCACCAACACCTACCTGTGCCGCGACAACAAATACGTCATCATCGGCGGCAGCGGAGATTCGATCTACCGACGGCTGATGACGACCGCTGACCGCCTCGACCTGGCTGAAGATCCACGGCTGGCCACCAACGATGGTCGGGTCAAACATCAAGACGAGATTGATCAGGCGTTGGCGGATTGGACCGCCACCCTCACCATGGCCGAAGTGATCGAACAGCTCGATGAAGCGCGGGTACCGGCGGGACCGATCAATAGTGTGGTGGACATCGTCAATGACCCACACTTCCAAGCTCGCGGCATGTTCGAAGAAGTCGAGGTCGGCGGCCGTCCGCTGAAAATACCGGCGATCTCCCCAAAATTGTCGCTGACCCCCGGGCGGACGGACTGGCCGGGACCGGACCTCGGCTCCCACACTCAGGAGATTCTCGGAGACTTCCTCGGCTTGTCAGCCGACGAGATCGAACAACTCCAGCGTGATGAGGTCATCTAAAACCTACCGGCTGCTCGCGACCCTGCAGACACAGCTCTCGGCGACCACACCCTGCGAGCCAGCCTGGCACAGGCGAGAGCCTTTAGCCGATACCCACGCCAGGCGCCCCCAGTCGATGCCAGCCATCGGCTGCCAATAACACCGCGAAGACAGCCAGCGTGACGCCGAGAGTCACCATGATCACCCGGTAAACCCGCGGCGAGAGGCGTTGACGAGACCCGCCGAGCAGGATCGCCAGCACCATTTTCGAGCCAACGAGCAACAGGTAGAAGACGGTGATGAAAGCAGCGGCGCCGATCAAGCCGTGATCACGGGCTCCCGCCACCACCATAGGTGCGCCGACGGTGAGCCAGAACAGATAGGGGTGGGGCGACAGCGCGTTCGCCAAGACTCCGGTGAGCAAGGATCGCGGTGCTTGCTCGGCGGCGTCAGTCGTCGGGAAACGCGCCTTGGCGGTCTCGACGGCGAGATGTAGCACATAGGCTGCGCCCACCAGTGACACCCAGCCGAAGACGCTCTCGAGGTCGAGCGCCCGGTGGGCGATAAAAATGGACCCAGCGACGATTGGCAAGTCGGTGATCAGCGGCGTGGCGGCGACCAGCAGACCTTCGCGGCGGCCGTATTGGAGACTCTGGCGCAACACCAGGGCCAGTAGCGGGCCAGGGGCGAGTCCGGCGGAGAGTCCGAGAACGATCCCGGCGATTAGGAAAGTCGTCATTCCACGCGTCAAACTACGACGCGGCCTCTAGTCGCCCAAAAACGCAAGATTGCATCTTCACGACGAGCTCAGCATGTCCAAAGTCTTCGGGTCGGCGGTGCTTCGAGAGCTTCGAGCGTCCAAACCGCGCAGAGTCAGCCGATCTTGCCCTTGGTGATCGCGGCGCCAACGGTGAGGAGTGTTTTCTCCATTGTCACCCGCAAGGCCTGCTCGTGCTCGGCCTTCGGCAAGCCCTGGGCCTGTAACTCAGCGTACGAAAGTCGCTTCACCCAAACCACGGAGCCCTCGTCATAGACGCGCACTTCGTAGGTGGTGGACTCCTCACCGAGGTCTTCAGCTTGCAGATGGTACTTCTTGCCATCGTGCTCGAAGATTGTGTTGATACCAATGATCATCAGTGACTCCATCCTACCTCACCGCGGGTCGGCGCTGCACTGGACGGCCCTGAGAACCGAGATCAAAAACCATGAGATCCTGACCCACAATCAGGCGGCCTTCATAATCTCGGGCTGACGCCATGGCATTGAGCTCGGCTTCGTCGAGCTCGCGGTAGAGGTGCGAGCAGACGATGAGTGCCGCTCGACTGTGGACCGCAAGCTCCAGAATTTCATCGTCATCGAGATGACCGGCATCGATCACCGCCAGGTCGACGCCTTGCAGACACGCCACTTCTTGCTCATGAAAAGACGAGTCACCGGTCAACACGACCGTCGTTCCGCCGGCCGCGAAGGTGAGCCCGTGATTGTCAGCCGGCGGCAAATCGACGAAGCCGAGCACACGATCGTCGATCACGAGTTGATCCGTATGGATTTCGTGTAGATGGACCTCAAAATGCTCACGACTCAGGGTCGACGGGCCGAACAGACTGAGCAGTCGCATCAGCTGGACCTCGAGACCGACCGGACCGTAGATGTGGAGGTCTTTGCTGCGAGGGTCGATCTGTGACCAAGCTGCGGCATGCAGGTAGGGGATCAGGTCCGAGAGATGATCGGGATGGAAGTGCGACAGCACGATGTGCTCGATGTCGTCCTGCCGCAAACCGAGCCCAACCAGCCGATGGGCGATCCCGCGACCGAAGTCATAAACCAGCCGCGTATTGCCCAGCTCGACCAACACCGAAGACGCCATGCGATGGTTCTGGAGTTGGCAGGTGCCAGTTCCGAGAAGAACGATTCGATTCGACATCAGCAGAGTTTAGTGGTCGCACAGCTGAATCGACCACCGCTAGGGTTGTGCTGAGCTGGCAGGGTCACTGGACAGGGTCACCGGGCAGGACACACCCCTGACGAATCCAGATCAGCGCACCTCTGCATTGGCGTTGGTATCGGGCACTGGCGCGACTGCTGAATCGGACTCTTCCAGACGGGCTTCGAGCTCTTGCACCTTGGCTTTGAGCTCGGCCAGTTGATCGGTACCGGCCGGCAAGGTGTCTTGGGCAGCCGCTCCGAGCAGGTGAGGATCCCGGCGCCACCAGTCGATCCCCATATCCACCGCACGATCGAGTTGGACGCAGAACAGCTGCAAATCGTTCGAAGTCTGGCGTCACGCGTGGAATTTCTCGGGGACTTTGCAACCTCGACTGAAACCGCAAAAATGGCCCCATGACGAACCACCACATCGCCATTCTGCTCTGCGCCGGCTACGGCACCCGCATGGGGGCTCTGACCGCGACCACTCCCAAGCCCCTGTTGCCGGTCGGCGGCAAGCCGATGTTGGACTATCTGCTGGATCAACTGCTCGAGCTCGACGGACTGCAGACGATCCACGTCGTTTCGAACGCCCGGTACATCGAAGCCTTTCGGACCTGGGGGGAGGACCACAACAAGAACCACCGTCGACTGACGGGGCACGAGATCATCGTCCACAACGATGGCAGCACCTCCAACGACGATCGGCTGGGGGCAATCGGCGATCTCGACTTTGCCGCCCGAGGGCTGAGCAAGACCACACGTGCGCTGGTTGCCGCTGGCGACAATATCTTCCGATTCTCGCTGCAGCCGCTATGGCGCGCTTTCGTCGAGTCCGGGCATAGCGTCGTGTTGGGACTCGAGGAGCGAGACCCTGAGAAGCTCAAGCGAACCGGTGTGCTCGAACTGGCGGCAGATCGCCGGGTCCTGAAGTTGCACGAGAAGCCTGCCCAGCCGCCGTCGACGTGGGCTTGTCCGTCGCTCTACTGCTTTCAACCCTCGGCCCTCGAACGGCTCCCAGGTTATCTCGCCGGCCCCCGGTCGCAGGATGAGATCGGTCGCTTTGTGGCGTATCTTGCGTCGCGTGAGCCGCTTTATGCCCACCAGATGTCCGGTGACCGACTGCACGTGGGCTCGCCAGAGGCCTACCGCCGTGCGGACCAGGAGTTATCAGCGAGAAATTTCATGTAATGGATCCTCATCCACGGCGTTCTACTGTTGACGGAGGGTTCTCGGAGTCCGCTCTCTCAGAGACCCTCGAAGAAGATCGCCGCAAGGAGGAAGAAGCTTTGTTAGCAGCCATGAATAGTGCATCGATTCCCGGACCTTCGCCAGGCCTGGAGCGCATCTTCGAGCAACATAGCTCGCGGGTGTTCGCATCGGCCTATCGGGTGACCGGCAGCGCACAGGATGCCGAAGATTGTCTTCAGACAGTTTTCCTTCGCCTGCTGCGTCGCCAAGGTCAGACCGATTTGACCCCCAGCCCCGGGGGCTATCTGCACCGCGCGGCGGTGAACGCGGCCCTCGACCTGCTGCGCGCCCGCTCCCGGTCGCGTTCGATACCTCTCGACGACATGGAGACGCCGCCGATCGAGGGTGAGCAGAACGACCCAGATCGACGACAGCACGATCGTGAGTTACGGCGTGGATTGCGCCAAGCGATCCTGCAGCTGTCGCCGAAGAACGCAACGATTTTCAGCATGCGCTTCCTGGACGGCACACCGAATCGCGAGATCGCGGAAACCCTCGGCATGTCGCAAGCCGCGGTCGGGGTCGCTCTCCATCGCGCCCGTAATCAAGTCAAGCAAGAGATCGCCAGCTTCGTAGGAGGAAATTGAGATGTCCGATCCGATAACTGATCTCGATGCGATGATCGATCGCGCGTCGTCCCAGATCACCAACATTCAACCCGACGCCGCCCAGGCTGAGGCTGCCGCAAACCGTGTTTGGAGCCGCCTCTCTGCGGATTCAGCGACCGCCGCGGCGCAGGCTGCCGAAGTGGATGAGATTCGCGGCTGTGACGATTTCCAAGCGCTGATCCCAGCCTACCTGGAAGGCGCCTTGCCCGAAGCTCGCAAACTCCTGCTGGAAGATCACACCCGGGAATGTGTGCCATGTCGCCGTGCCCTCAAGATGGCTCGGGAAGGTGACAGCAGCGCCTCCCAGACATGGCAAAAAGCAGAAACAACCGCGACACCGACTTGGCAGTCCTACAAGCGGTGGGCGATTGCGGCGGCGCTGATCGCCGGGATTGGTTTGGCCCAGTTTCTCGTTCGCGAGATGTTGCCCTTCGGCTCCGCCGAGAGCGCCGTCGTTCATACCGTCGACGGTGATCTGTTCCGGATCGCCGAGACCTCGCACGTGCCGATTGCCAAAGGTGATGTCATCGCTGAAGGCGAGACGATCCGCACCGGCCGCGACGGCAGCTCAGTCGTACGGCTCAACGATGGTTCTCTGATCGAAGTCCGTCAGCGCTCGGAGATGCGGATCCAAGAAGGACGCCGCGGCACCACAATTGCTCTCGAGCGTGGCAGTGTCATCGTCCAGGCAGCCGAGCAGCGCCAACGTCATCTCTTCGTAAAGACGGAGGACTGTGAAGTTTCGGTCACTGGCACGATCTTCTCGGTCAACCATGGCACCAAAGGATCCCGCGTCTCGGTGATCGAGGGTGAAGTGGTGGTCGCACATTCCGGCGAGGAGCACGTGCTCCATCCCGGCCAGCAAGTCGCCACAAACCTCAATCTCGACATGGTCAATGTGCCGGACGAGATCTCCTGGAGTCGTGATGTCAATCACTACTTGACGGTGCTGCAGGAGTATTCGCAGCTGCGTCAGGAGCTGCAGCAGAAGGTGACGCGTCCCGGCTTGCGGTACAGCAGTCGCCTGCTGGACCTAGCTCCTGAAAATAGCGTGCTGTTTGCGGCGCTGCCCAACCTCAGCGAAACGATCGAAGACACCCACCGCGTGATCCAGGAGCGCATCGAAGGCAACGAGATGCTGGCGGAATGGTGGAATTCTCAAGGCGCTGAAGAATTCGCTCCGCATGTTGACGAGATCGTCACTCGGCTTTCCGAGTTTGGTGAGTTCCTCGGCAATGAGGTGGCGGTGATGGGCTATCGCGTGACGACCGCTACCGCCGACGACGACTTCGACGGCCCGTTGGTTCTGGCCGAAATCGTCGATTCCGCGGGCCTGCGAGATTTCATCGAGCGCCAGCTCGCTGAGCTCGCCGGTAACGACGGGCATCCGGAACTGGTATTTGTCGAAGATCCCTTCGCGCCGGCAATCGGTAGTGACGATCAACTCTTCATGTGGTTCGCTGACGATCTCGCGGTGGCGACAGTAGACGCCGCTCAGATCACCCGGGTGGCGAGTCTCGTTCTAGGCGGTGAGCACAATCCTTTCGTCGACTCGGAGTTCCACGCCGCAATCGCCGCTCTTTACGAAGACGGCACTGAGATCATCGTCGCCGCCGACCTCGAAGGTGTGGTGACGACCGCGATCGCGGATGAGTCGACGGATGAGATGAATCGCATCGAGCAGCTCGGTTTCCTCGATGTACAGCACCTGCTGGTCGAGCAGAAGAAGCTCGGTTCCAAGACTCATCACCGAGCCTCCCTGAGCTTCAGCGAAGCACGTCGTGGTCTCGCCTCGTGGCTGGCGGCTCCGGCCCCCATGGGATCGCTCGACTTCGTATCGCCAGACGCCCATGTCGTCGGTGCGTTCGTGTTCAAGGATCCGGTGCGGTTGATGGACGACGTCTACGGCCTGGTGGAGGACCAGAGTGAGCTCAGCTTCTTGAGTGACCTCGAGCAACGCCTCGGCTTCAGCCTCAGAGGTGATGTCGCGGAGTCGCTCGGCGGCGAGTTCGCGGTCGCCCTCGACGGCCCATTGCTGCCGGTTCCGTCCTGGAAAGCGGTCATCGAAGTTTACGATCCAGCACGTCTGCAATGGGCGCTCGAAGAGTCGGTGGCAGAGCTCAACACGCATCTCCAACAACAAGGAGAGACCCAGGTCGAGATCGTGCAGGAAGAGGTCGCGAGTCGCCTGTTCTACTCATTGGAGGCTCACGGTATCGGAGTCCACTACACCTTCGTCGAAGGTTATATGTTGCTGGGACCGAATCGAGCCTTGTTGGACAAAGCGATCCGTCACCGCGATTCCGGTTATTCGATCGCTGACTCGACGAAGTTCACCGCCTTGATGCCTACCGATGGTCGCAACAACTTCTCGGCGCTGATCTACCAGGACCTCGGAGGCGTCATGCAAACCGTCGCCGAGCGCCTGGCGAATGGCCAGATGACCGAAGAGCAGCAGAGCTCAATCGACGCCTTGTCGAGCGAAAGCTCACCGATGCTCGCATATGCTTATGGTGAAGAAAGCAGCATTCTTGTCGCCGCGGCGAGCGAGAATGACGCCCTGACCTCAGCATTGCTTTACTTGCTGGGTATGAAGAACCCGGCGGGGCTGGGCCAGTTGTTCCAGGGTCTGTAGTCTCTGACAGCTCGCCGGTTCGAAGCGCCGTCTCCCACCCGGGAGACGGCGTTTTGTCGTCTTGGTTATCGCAGCTCCTCAGATGCTAAACTGCTGACTTCAATAAAGTTGAAGATAACTGGTCGGGGATGGAACAAACTCCTGGCTCTCGACGTAGGTTTATATAGATCCGAACTGATTCTCTACCACCGATCCACAACCAAGACGTGTTGCTATGAATCCCGTTATCGAGCTCGACTCTCTTTCGTTACGTTTTGGCAAGCTCGAGGCTTTGAAAAGCCTGAGCGGAGCCTTCTCTGGCCGGGCCATCGGTCTGCTTGGCCCCAACGGCGCCGGCAAAACGACTCTCATTCACACTCTCCTCGGCTTCTACAAGCCCTCTGCTGGCAGCGGACGCATCTTTGGTAAAGATATCCTCCAGCAGGACAAAGCCGCCCGCGCCCTGATCGGCTACATGCCGGAGCGTGACAGCTTCATCGCCGGAATGACCGCAGTGCGCTTTATTCGTCTGATGGCTGAGATTTCTGGTTTGCCGCCGTCCGAGGCCTTGGAGCGAACTCACGAAGCGCTCTACTACGTCGGCCTCGGCGAAGCCCGCTACCGAAAACTCGAAACCTATTCCCTCGGAATGAAGCAGCTCGCCAAGCTCGCTCAGGCCTTGGTCCACGGGCCCAAGCTACTGTTCTTGGACGAGCCCACCAACGGCCTCGACCCACCGGCGCGGGAGCGCATGATCGGGTTGATCAAGGACATCCGCGACACCGGCGAGGTCCACGTCGTGTTGTCGTCTCATCTGCTGCGCGACGTTGAAGAATGTTGCGAAGAGGTCATGATCCTCAAACAAGGAGAGCTTGTCTACTATCGCAATCTCGAAGAAGAGCGGAAAGCCAACCGCAAGTTTCTCGAGTTGAAGATCCACGGCGACCGCGGACGTTTTGTTGAAAGCGTACGTCAGCTGGGTTGTGAATGTGCGTTACATGGCAAGCGAAGCATCAAGGTGATCCTGCCGCCGGAGCGTACAATCCGAGAGCTCTACGCAATCGCCTCCGAACAGAAGATTCAAATACGCCATCTGGACTTCAAGAAAGACTCCCTTCAAGACATCTTTCTAAAGGCGATGGAGACAAAAAGGGAGGCCGACAATGGCGGTCTATGAGCGCACTTACAAACGTTACCAAGGTGCTCTGACGCCTCAGTGGTCACGATTCCTGGTACTCCCACGTTATGCCTACGAAGAAATCTTCCGATCACGCTACTTGATTGGCGGTTTCATCCTTTGCCTGCTGTTCCCGCTGTCTCAGGCCATCCGTATCTATCTTTACCACAAAGGTAGTTCGATCTTCGAAGCGGTCCCGGGAATCGCGGAGTTCTTCACCCAGTACCTGAGTATCGACGCCGACTACTTTGGTTTAGTCATGGCTGTTCAAAGCTCCCTGGCGTTCTTCGTTGCGCTTTTTGTCGGCCCAGGCCTGGTCTCGAAAGATCTCGCCAACAACGGCCTCCCACTCTATTTGAGCCGGCCGATATCGCGCGCCGAATACGTACTGGGAAAATTTGCCGTTCTAGGAATTATTCTGTCGGCCATCACTTGGATCCCCGGCCTCTTGCTTTACACGCTTCAGAGCTTCTATGCAGGCTGGGGATGGGCGCTTCAGAATACTCGCTTTGCAGCCAGTATCCTGATCGGTTCAGCGGTGTGGATCTGCACGATCTCGCTGTTGGCCCTTGCAGTCTCTGCTTGGGTGAAGTGGCGACCCGTGGCCGGCTTCGTGATGTTCATGGTCTTCCTTGG
>JAJCXQ010000503.1 GCA_029263355.1 Acidobacteriota bacterium
CGAAGGCGGCGGTAGGAAAGTAGTGACGAGTGCGAGAACGCATCGCGGGGTTGAAGCCGACCGCAAACATCGACGGATCCCGGGGCCAGCCGCCGGAAGTCAACAACATGACCTTGCGTCCGGGAGGATCGGCGAAACCACGCAGGGCCGACGTGGCGGCTTGGAGGGCCCTCTCGACTTTGCCACTGAGGTCGCGGATGTAATCTTCCGCGACAACTGAGTCCCCCGAACCGACCAGCCCCGACCCTTGCCGAGACCGTTGCTGATCCAGCACACTCGACTCGGCGAGGCGTTGCAAACCCAATGCGGGCGCCACGAGGGCTAGCTCCAGGGTTTCCTCTAGAACCTCGTGGGAGCTTGTCCAGTCTGCTACCTCGACCAGCCGGCGACCATCAAAACTGACCACCGCCATCTGATCGCTAGGTCCAAGCTCACGAACCGTTCTTCCCATCGCCTCTAGGACCAGCCGGCGATCGTTCGGTCGTCCAAAGGCGTTGTCGACGAAAACGAGAAAACTCGTTGTTACCCTTTCGCCCGGAGCAATGCTCGGATACGTCGCAGTCCCTTCCTCGCCGGCGAACTCGGCCGCCACTACTCCGCTACCGTCAGCCGAGGACGCTACGGCATGGCGCTCCCGGATCTCGCTGAAGTAACCGACCGGCACGACCTCACCGTCGATCTCGAGCCGAAAATCGCTCGGTCCTAAACCAGGAAGGTGCCGCCCCTTACGATCAGTGACTCGCACCTCGAGATTGATCACCCGCACCTCGATCTGCTCGCCGAAGATCTCGGGTTCTGCTTCGGACGCACTGAGCCTCGGCGCTTGGGTAACGAACATCGCCACCAGGCCCGACGACAGTGCCAGTCTCATCCAATGCTGGCGCCCGCAACGCCTGCTGGCCTGGCGAGTAAGCCTCACAGGCCCAGTTTCCAAAAAAACATATTCCACGAAACCATCCTCCATTTGAGCGCCAACTGCCGTAGTTGGAGGATTGATAAGCAATCATCATACCGAGGTTTTGAAGCCCTCGAGTTGGGACTCCGCTCGAAAGTGACTGCCTGAGCGTCCAGACCTGTGGACACTCTGTCCTTGATCCGGCGTCAGTGCCTGCTGCGATGGAGAGCCTTAGCGTGAAGCACGCTTTCATATTGACATCCCACAGGAAGAGAGTACACTCCTGTATGCAACCCACATGGAGGAGCCAACATGTCAGAAACTCGCTCACCGATTCTTCAAGGCACTCTCGATCTGATGGTGCTCAAAACGTTGGAACAGATGGGACCCCTGCACGGATATGGTATCGCTCGACGCATCGAGCAAGTTGGCCAGAATGCCGTTGTCGTCAACCAGGGAACTATTTATCTCTGCCTGGTCCGTCTTGTCCAGAAACAGTGGATCACTGCCGATTGGGGCAAGTCCGACAACAACCGTAAAGCGAAGTTCTACTCCCTCACCCAAGCCGGCCAAACGCAACTCGCGGCCGAAACCGAAAATTGGGAGCGAATTTCCGGACTGATCGGCCGCGTACTGCAACCGGCGACTCCGGGGTGATCTATGTGGACATCCATTCGTGTGGCCTTGGCACGTATTCGCGGCTTCTTCCGCGCTGACCATCTCGAGCACGAGTTCGACCAGGAGCTCGCAACCCATCTGGCGATGGCGGAGGAGGACAAGATCCGCCAGGGGCTGACACCCAGAGAAGCTCGGCGACAAGCGCGAGTGGAACTGGGAGGGCTGACACAGCTGCGAGAGGCAGGTCGCGCGGCTCGCGGCTTACCGTGGCTGGGTACTTTCTGGCTCGATGCCAAGCTGGGTTTCCGCATGTTACGGAAATCCTGGGGCCTGACTCTGGTGGGTGGCCTGGCAATGACGGTTGCGATCGGGATCGGCGCCGCCGTATTCGCTTTTTTCGACATCGTCTACTCGGGCACGCTGCCGCTGGAAGAGGGCGATCGAGTGATCGCCCTAGAGACCTGGGACGAACAAGCCCAGCGTCGACACCCGACGTCACTACGTGACTTCGAGCGCTGGCGTGATCGCCTACGATCAGTGGAAGACATCGGCGCCTTCCAGACCATTGAACGCAACCTGATCCTCGGAGACGGTCAGGCCAATCCGGTACCTACCGCTGAGATGACTGCGGCTGGGTTTCGACTGGCGCGAGTGGCGCCGTTGCTGGGGCGACCGCTGACCCTGGAAGACGAGCTCGCCACCGCCCCTCCGGTCGTCGTGATCGGCTATGACGTGTGGCAGTCACGATTCGCGGCCGACCCGACGATATTGGGGCAAACGCTTCGTCTCGGCGACACCGTCTACACCGTGGTGGGTGTGATGCCGGAAGGCTTCGCATTTCCAGTGCAACATCGCTTCTGGACACCACTTCGGCCCGATCCGTCGGCCCGACACCAGGACGATGGGCCGTTTGAGCTCATTTTTGGCCGACTTGCTCCCGGCGCTACGTTGGAAGGCGCCCAAGCCGAGCTGACCTCTCTCGGATTCCTGCCGTCGACTGCGACGACTGCACCCGACAAACAACTCCGACCGCGCGTCACAGCCTACGTGTTCGGGCTGATGGACGACCAACCCGGGCAAGTCAAGTGGGTCAGCCGCCTGATCCTGTTCTGCGTCGCCCTTTTTCTCATCCCGCCCTGTGCCAACATCGCTATCCTGATTTATGCCCGGACCGTCACGCGCCAGGAAGAGTTCGCGGCGCGCTTCGTGTTGGGCGCGAGCCGCAGCCGCATCGTTGTTCAGATCTTCATCGAGGTACTGGTGCTTGCCGCCGCAGCCTCGGGGTTGGCCTTGATGTTGATTCGTGTGGGCGCCAGTCAACTCGAGAGAAGGAACCCCGACGCCCCCTTCTGGATCGACTTCTCCCTCACCTTCGAGACGATCCTCTTCACCGCTGGGCTTGCCGTATTCGCCGCCGTGATCGCGGGTGTCGTGCCCGCCCTCCGAGCCACCGGACGCCAAATGCAATCAGGATTTAATGCCCTAGGCAGCCGCACTGGCATGCAGCTCGGCAAGACCTGGACCGTCCTGGTGGTAGCCCAGGTCGCCTTCTCCGCTGCCGCGCTGCCGTCGGCTGTCGAGCTGGCATGGGGCACGCTCAGAACCGGCATGTTGGGTCCTGGGTTTGCTGCCGAGGAATACCTGACCGCAAGAATTGCCGTCGATCGAGAACTGCCGGCCAAAGGTGTCGCTGCCAACAGAATGCCCGTCAACACGATGTCGGCCGAGAACAGCCCGCGGCCCTTCGCAGCCCGTTTTGCCTCCTACCAGACCGAATTGGTGCGGCAGCTGCGGGCCGAGGCCGGTGTCTCTGGGGTGACCCTGGCGGCAGCGGTGCCGGGCGAAGAGGCATGGGCGACGATCGAGGTCGAAGGCATTCCACAACCGGACACCGGTATCTTCGGAGGGATCAACGCAATCCAAGTCAATCGAGTGGACGACGCCTTCTTGGACGTCTTCGGCATCCCGATCCTGCTCGGCCGCGGATTCGACAGTCGCGACCTCGAGTCGGAACGAGCCAGCGTGATTGTTGACCGAACGTTCGTCGAGAAGCACATCGGGGGCGCCAATCCCCTCGGCCAGCGGGTTCGATACAGTCGCAAGCAGGATCGTAACGTGGTGGCGACTCCAACTTCTCGTGAAGATCAGGCGGGTACAAAAGGGCCGACGGCCTCACCATCTGCCACATCACCGTCGGCCACCTCACCGTCGGGTTCACAAGACTCTAGGATTTGGTACGAGATTGTGGGAGTCGTGGCTGCTATTCCAGCGACTTCAGCCCATGGCAAAATGTACCATCCGATGGTGCCTGGGCAGACCCACCCAGCAAGCCTCACGGTACACACAGCTTCTGCTCCGATCGACCTGGTGGACCGGCTCCGGAGCATCTCAACCGCTCTCGACCCGACCCTTCGCGTGGATGAAGTCCTGCCTCTAGATGTGATCTACAGCGAACAAGCCGTCGGCAACAACATCGGAGCCACCGCCCTCGGAGCGATCACTCTGTGTGTGCTTCTGCTCTCCGGCGCAGGTCTCTACGCGCTCATGTCGTTCACCGTCAATCAACGACGACGGGAGATTGGAATTCGCTCAGCCCTGGGGGCGCAACCGCGACGCCTAATCACCGGCATCTTCAGACGGGCGATGAGTCAAGTTGCTGCCGGAGCGCTCGTCGGCGTTCTCATAGCCCTCCTCATCACCCATTACTTCCCGATCGAGCTCGTCGGCGGCTGGAGCGTACCCGGGGTGGTTCCGGCAGCGGCGGCGTTGATGATCTTGATCGGCCTGGTCGCAACCACCGGACCCGCCCGCCGCGGCCTCCGTGTCGACCCAATCGAAGAACTGCGCGAAGGCTAGCTAGATCCCATCCAAGAACGCCCACTGACCGGTCGAATGTTGTGGGCTGCGCTCAGCCTGCGTGACTCGCACGTCCGATACCAAGAATCATAAAGCCTCTTTAATCAATGGTTTAACCAACACGTTGATCCAGTCAGCTCAGACATCCTCGGCTGTGCTCGCACCACACACTCGACCTGGCTGACTCGAAAACGCTGTTTCTGGATGCGACCTAGCTAGCCCCCCAG
>JAJCXQ010000504.1 GCA_029263355.1 Acidobacteriota bacterium
GTCGACCTGGGTGACATCGACAACGATGGCGACCTTGATGCGGTGGTCGGTAACGTTATGCAGCCGACTCAAGTGTGGCTCAACAATGGCATCGGAGGGTTTGTCGCCGGGCAGAGTCTGACGATCTCGCAAGACTCCGCGGTGCGCCTCGGCGACTTCGATGGCGACACCAACCTGGACCTGTTCATCGCCGACAACACCGGGCCGGCCAGAGTTTGGTTCGGCAACGGCACGGCGGTAAACACCTTCGGTAGCAGTGCCAGCCAGGCTCTGGGGGGCTCCATCAGTCTCGATGCCGCCCTCGCCGACATCGATAATGATGGCGATCTCGATGCCGTGGTCGCCAACAGCGGCGGCCACACCGTGTGGCACAACACCGCCGGCACGTTCACGTTGGGGCAGATCCTGAGCAGCGTTTGGGGTGGCGGGGTGGCCCTCGGCCATCTCGACAGCGATCCTTGGCCCGACGCGTTTTTTGCCGAGGGCCTGAACGGCGTCGGCGACCGGGTGTGGCGGCACACCAATGCCACGACGTTCTTCGACACCGGTCAGAGTTTGGGTAACCAGGCGAGCCGCAAGGTGGCGTTGGCCGATCTCGACGGGGACACTGATCTCGACGCGGTCGTTCGCTCGATCCCTGGGCAGCCCAACTACGCCTGGAACAACACCGGCAACGGTGTGTTTGTGCAAGTGGGGCAGACCCTGGGATTTTCCGGCAATGCTGTTGATCTCGGGGATGTCAACGGCGATGGTTTCGAGGACGCTTTCTTTGGCCAACTCGGTGGCAACACTGTGTTGTTCAACGACGGCGCCAGCAACCTGACCTTCACCGACAGTGGACAGAGCCTCGGCAGCTCCAACAGTCGCGAGGTCAAGCTCGGTGACCTCGATGGTGACGGTGACCTCGACGCCTTTGTCGTCAACTACAACCAGCCCAACAGAGTGTGGTTCAACGAGAGCAGTGTGTTCTGCATCACCGGCACGGCCACCGGTGCGGCCTACACCTGGCAACTGTTGGGCAACGGAGTAAACCTCAGCCAGCCGAACGCGCCGGGAGTGACGGCCGGTGGCAGCGCCGCGGATCTGGCGGCGGCGTTTGTCGCCAGCATCAACGCTCTGGGTGGCCAAAGCGTCAACGCGACGGTGACGTCGGGCAACAGTAGTTGTTTCTCAGTCAGTGCGGTCAACAGCCCCGGCTTGCAGCTGTTCGTGGGTCCAGCCGGTGGCTTGCCGATCTGCCAAGTCACCACGACGGGCTGCACCTACAACCCGACCATCCGCGCCGGCTTTCCGGTCGTCGAGCCAACCGTCAGCTTGGAGATCGTCAACCCCGATGTCTTCGGCGCCACCGCCGACGGTGAGATCGAGATCCAGTGGTGGGCTCAGAACGTCAGCGACGAGGCCACGGTTGATCTTTACGTCGATCTGGACCGTGATGGCCAGGGTGGTGAGCTGTTGAGCGAAGGATTATCCGCCAGCCAAGGCGCCTTCACCTGGACGACCCATGGTGTTGCGCCGGGCGACTATTTTGTCTACGGCGTCCTGCGAGATGGTGGCTCCGAATCGGTGATTGGCATCAGCGATGGAGTCGTGACGGTGTTGCGTAAGGCCGGCCTCGAGTAACGCCGGTCGTTGAAAACCTCATGGGCTCCTCGCGGGAGGGGCCGTGGTGATCGGTCCGGTCGACCTGCCGCGGCCCTGCGACCCTACCGCGCCACCTACGACCCTACCGCGCCTCTTGGCGCGGTTTTTTTGTGGGCGACTCTAGTGTGGTCAGTAACGCAACCCTTGATCCTGTGTCGAAACCGGCCATAATCTGGGGACACAATTCGATAACAGCGCAGGGCTGGGACGCCAGGCATAGAGGAGGAGAAGCATGGAAGCGTTTCTCGAGGCGACGTATTACGGCAACACGATTCTCGAGTGGCTCACAGCCCTCAGCATCATCGTTGGGGCTTTGATCGTTGGTAAGACGGTCTATTGGATCTTTCAGAACATCGCACGCAAGCTGACCGCGAAGACTGAGACCAAGCTGGACGACATCATTCTCGACATGATCGAGGAGCCGATCGTCGTGATCGTGACGGTGATGGGCTTTTGGGCCGGCTTCAATACGTTGACGATCGATAGCGTGAGAGTCACCGAGTTTGTGGGCCACGCGATGCAGGCGGCGATTACCTTGAGTATCGCCTGGCTGTTGGCGCGACTGATCGACTCGTTGATCCAGGAATACCTGATTCCACTGACCGAGAAGAGCGAGACTGACCTCGACGATCAGCTGCTTCCGATCGTGCGCAAGGGGATCAAGTTGGTGATCTGGGTGATGGCGATCATCATCTCGCTCAACAATGCTGGCTACGACGTGGGTGCGGTCCTTGCCGGCCTCGGTGTCGGTGGCCTGGCCTTGGCGATTGCGGCTCAGGACACCGTCGCCAACATCTTCGGCAGCGCGACGATCTTTGCCGATCGTCCCTTCACCATCAACGACCGCATCCGGATCAAGGGTTACGACGGGGTGATCCGGGACATCGGTTTGCGCAGCACTCGACTCGAGACCCGCGATGGGCCGATGGTGACGATCCCCAACTCGATCTTCACCGGCTCACCGGTGGAGAATGTCACCGCGGGCGAAAAGGGGCGGCGGGTGATCTTGAACCTGGGGTTGGTCTACAGCTCCACCGCCGAGCAGATGCAGCGCGGGATGGACATCTTGCACGAGATCGCTGGCAGCACTGAAGGGGTTGGTGACGACGTCAACATCAGCTTCTCCAGCTACGGTGATTCGGCCATGGGTATCCGGTGCGCCTATTTCGTGAACCCTGATGCCAGCTTCCGAGGGGTGCAGTCCATCTTCAACATGGAAGTGTTGAAGCGCTTCGGTGCTGAAGGTCTCGACTTCGCGTACCCAACGCGGACGATCTACAACATCGAACAGTCCTGAGATTGGGCAGGTTGTGATGTAGGGGCCGAGCTTGTCTCGGCCGGTGTCTGTCGGGTGGACAAAAGGCCCCGTCTCGCTCTTCGATCGAAGCCGCTTGTGAAAAATTTCACAAGGGGTCTTGGCACTGGCCGTCAAGGGTGCAAGAATGATGCGACCGGGGCTTGGAAGACGGTCGAGGTCGATCCAAGGGTCGGTCAACTAACGGCTCCGTTGAACGCTCAGTCGAACGACGGTGGTTAGGGTGTGGCTGGCGGAGGACGATTTGGTCTACAATCAAATCAAATCTCCAATTTGCGTCCAACGAGCTGCGCCTGTGGCTGAACTGACCGCACAAAGGCACCGCGTACCCACGATAGCGCCCCACGTCGCTCCGACCGGCACTGGCTCGTAGATTAAAAGAGAGCGGGCAACCACGGAGCTGCCCTGCGGGCACGAGGGAAGGATCCAACTCAGACAATGGCTGTTCACAAGATCAAGAAGGGGCTGAGTCTGCCCATCGGTGGCGAGCCGGAGCAGGCGATCGATGAGGCCCGCTCGCCCACCCACGTTGCGCTCATCGCAGCGGACTATCACGGCCTCAAGCCGACGATGCACGTCAAAGAAGGTGACACGGTTCGTCGAGGTCAACTCCTATTCGACGACAAGAAAACACCCGGCGTGCGTTACAACGCCCTCGCGGGTGGCAAAATCACCGCGATCAACCGTGGCGCCCGACGGGCGCTACAATCGGTGGTCATCGAGCTCGACGAGGACGAGCGCGCCGGCCGGGCCAAAGCTGGCCCGTTCGCCGCCTACACCGGCAAGTCTCCGACCGAGCTGTCGCGGGATCAGGTCCAGGAGCTGTTGGTGGAATCCGGCTTGTGGACCTCCTTGCGGGCGCGTCCTTTCAGCCGAGTCGCCGACCCGGCGACCCAGCCCTCGTCGATTTTTGTCACCGCGATGGACACCCATCCTTTGGCGCCCGACGTTTCGGTGATCCTGCGCGGTAATGAGGACCCGTTCCAACGCGGTCTGTCGGCGCTCGCCAAGTTGACCGAAGGCAAGGTCTTCGTCTGCACGGGCCCAGGGGCCGCAATCTCGCTGCCGAGCGATGGTCGGATCCAAGCCGAAGAGTTCTCTGGCCCGCATCCTGCCGGCACCCCCGGCCTGCACATCCATGTGCTCGACCCGGTCGATCGCAGCAAGCGGGCTTGGTACGTCGGTTTACAAGACGTCATCGCGATCGGCACGTTGTTCCACCGCGGTGAGCTCGACGTCAGTCGTGTGGTGTCCTTGGCGGGGCCGCCGGTCAAACGTCCACGACTGCTGCGAACCCGATTGGGCGCCGCGACGGAGTCCCTGACCTCCGGAGAGGTCAACGGCGAAGATCTGCGGGTGATTTCGGGCTCGGTACTTGCGGGGCGCACGGCCCAGGGAGACATCGAGGGTTATCTCGGGCGCTACCATCAGCAGGTCTCGGTACTCGCCGAAGATCGGGAACGAGAGTTCCTCGGCTGGCTAGCCCCTGGGGCCGACAAGTTCTCGATGACACGAGCCTTTTTGTCGGGCTTCTTGCCGAGCAAGAAATACGATTTCACGACGACAACCAACGGCTCCGACCGCGCCATCGTGCCGATCGGGGTTTTCGAACGGGTGTTTCCACTGGACATCATGCCGTCCTTCCTGGTGCGAGCGCTGGCGATGGGTGACCTCGAACAGGCCCAGGCCTTGGGCGCCCTCGAGCTCGACGAAGAAGACTTGGCGCTGCTCAGCTTCGTTTGCCCGAGCAAAAGCGATTTCGGCGTCCACCTGCGGGCTGTCCTGACCACGATTGAGAAGGAAGGTTGAGATGAAGTTCCTGCGAAAGATTCTCGACCGTCAGGGCGAGCATTTCGAAAAGGGTGGCAAGCTCGAGAAGTTGTTCCCACTGTGGGAAGCGCAAGACACGTTTCTCTACACCCCTGGCGCGGTCACCCGCGCCGCGTCCCATGTGCGCGATGCTGCCGACCTCAAGCGCGTCATGAGCGTCGTCGTGGTGGCGCTGATTCCCTGTATCTACATGGCGATGTACAACACCGGGCTGCAAGCCCATCGGGCGATCGCCAAGGGCGCGCTGCCGCTGGAGACTTGGCAGACCCGCGCCATGGAGTGGCTGGGGTTGGCCTTTGATCCTGCCAACTTGTGGTCCTGCATCGTCCACGGTTCGCTTTATTATCTGCCCGTACTGATCGTCACCTTGGCGGCGGGAGGCGGCGTTGAAGCAGTCTTCGCCATCACCCGCAAGCACGACATCAACGAAGGTTTTCTGGTCACCTGGATGCTGATGCCGTTGGTGTTGCCACCGACCATTCCGTTGTGGCAAGTGGCGGTCGGAACCATCTTCGGAGTGGTCTTCGGTAAAGAGATCTTCGGCGGTACCGGCATGAACATCCTCAACCCGGCGCTCACCGCGCGGGCCTTCTTGTTTTTTGCCTATCCCGCCGAGATCTCCGGTGACAAGGTGTGGACTGCGGCGCAAACGTCGCCGGATGGCGTCAGTGGCGCCACCTGGTTGTCCGAAGCCGCGGTGTCCGGTCCCCAGGCCTTCGCTGACAACATCACTTGGATGGACGCTTTTCTCGGGCTGATTCCGGGTTCAATGGGTGAGACGTCAACCCTAGCGTGCCTGATCGGCGCCGCAATTCTGCTGCTGACCCGCATCGGCTCGTGGCGTGTCCTGCTCAGCCTGATCGCCGGCAGCTTCCTCGCCACCCAGCTGTTGAACGCCATCGGCTCGGAGACCAATCCGTTGCTCAACGTGCCGTTCCATTGGCAGATCGTGCTCGGTGGTTGGGCCTTCGGTGCGGTGTACATGGCGACCGAGCCGGTGACCTCGGCCCACTCAGAGCGCGGCCAGTTGATCTACGGTTTCCTGATCGGCGTGTTAGCGATCTTCATTCGGGTACTCAACCCGGCTTTTCCCGAGGGCATGATGCTGGCCATCTTGTTCATGAACGTTTTCGCCGCGACGATCGATCATTTCGTCGTCCAAGCCAATATTCGCCGAAGGAAGGCGCGCTATGCAGCGACAGTTTAGCGTCCTCTACAACTTCTTGTTCTCAGCCGCCGTTTGTGGTGTCTGTGCGATTTTCGTGTCGTCGTCCGCGGTGACGCTGGCCGAACGCCAAGACACCAACAAACTGCTCGACAAGAAGAAGAACGTCCTACAAGCAGCGGGCCTGATGCAGCCGGACGAGTCGCTTGCGGCGGCGGAAGTCGAGGAACGGTTCTCACGCTTTCGGCCGGTGGTCATCGATCTAGAGACTGGTGAGGAAGCCCCCGACGTCGACCCGGATACCTTTGATCAACAAAAGGCCAAGAAGGATCCCAAGCGCAGTCGGGTCGCGCCGGCGAACTCGTCGCTGGTCAAGCGCGTACCGATCCATGTCTTGGTGTACGAGATGGCCGGTGCCGGGGGCGATCTGGAGATGGTGGTGGTGCCGGTTGAGGGTTACGGACTGTGGTCGACCCTGCTCGGTTTCCTAGCGCTCGATGCCGACACCCGCAGCGTGGTGGGTCTGGCGTATTACGATCACAAGGAGACCCCGGGCCTCGGTGGCGAGGTCGACAACGCGCGCTGGAAGGCGTTATGGCCTGGCCGCAAAGCGTTGGATGAGAGCTTCGCTCCCAAAATCGAGGTGATCAAAGGTTCGGCCGGACCGGCGGCAGACGATCCTTATCGGGTCGATGGTCTCTCCGGAGCCACCATCACTAGTCGCGGAGTGACCAACATGATGAGTTTTTGGCTCGGCGAAAAGGGCCTCGGGCCTTATCTCGAAAGAGTCCGCCAACGGAAGGGAGCTGTGCCCAATGTCGGATAAGAAGTCGGACGTCCTTCTGGACCCGTTGTTCAACAACAATCCGATCGCGTTGCAGGTGCTGGGGATCTGTTCGGCGCTGGCCGTGACCACCAAGCTCGAACCCTCCGTAGTGATGTGCCTGGCGGTGATTTTCGTGTTGGTGGGCTCGAATCTTTCGATCAGCCTGCTGCGTAGCCGGATCCCCCCGAACATTCGGATCATCGTTCAGCTGACGGTCATCGCCTCGTTGGTGATCATCGCCGACCAGGTGATGAAAGCTTATATTTTCGATGTCTCGAAGCAGCTGTCGGTGTTTGTCGGCTTGATCATCACCAATTGCATCATCATGGGGCGAGCGGAAGCTTTCGCCATGCAGAATGGTCCTGGCCTGAGCGTCATTGATGCCGTGGGTAACGGACTCGGTTACAGCGTCATCCTCTTGGCGACAGCATTCATACGTGAGCTCTTTGGCTCTGGAAAGCTTTTTGGCGTCGAGATCTTGCCACTGGTGACCGAGGGTGGCTGGTACAACCCCAACGGCTTGATGTTGCTGTCGCCTGGGGCGTTTTTCATCATCGGAATCTTCATCTGGATGCTCCGGGCTTGGAAGCCTGAGCAGGTCGAAGAGGAGGCATGAGATGCTCGAGCATTACTTGAGTCTCGGTGTCAAAGCGATTTTCGTGGAGAACATGGCGCTCGCCTTCTTCCTAGGCATGTGCTCGTTCCTCGCGTGCTCTAAAAAGGTCGAGACCGCTCTTGGGCTCGGCATGGCGGTGGTGTTCGTTTTGACGGTCACTGTGCCGGCCAACAACCTGATTTATTTCTACCTGCTGCGAGACGGCGCGATGGCCTGGATCCATCCGAGTCTGGGGCAGTACGATTTGTCGTTTGTCGGTTTTTTGAGCTACATCGGGACCATCGCCGCGATGGTTCAGATCGTCGAGATGACCCTCGATCGATTTGTTCCCAAGCTGTACTCTGCGCTCGGCGTGTTCCTGCCGTTGATCGCCGTCAACTGCGCCATCCTCGGCGCCTCGTTGTTCATGGTCGAACGTGAGTACAACTTCGGCGAGAGCGTTGTCTTCGGCTTCAGCTCCGGCATTGGCTGGCTGTTGGCGATCGTCGCGCTGGCGGCGATTCGAGAGCGGCTGCGTTACTCGAACGTCCCCGCCGGACTGCGCGGTTTGGGGCTGACCTTCATCTTGACCGGTCTGATGGCGATCGGCTTCATGGCCTTCTCTGGCATCCAACTCTAGGAGCTTATGATGGGCGCAACGATTCTGCTCGGCGTGATCATGTTCTCGACCATGATCTTGACGCTGGTCGGTCTGCTGATGGTGGCTCGCAACTTCCTGGTCGCCTCCGGCGAAGTGACCGTTACCATCAACGATGACCCGAACAAAGCGCTGCGGGTGGCTTCCGGAAGCACGCTCCTCGGCATTTTGGCTGCCAACAAGATCTTCATCCCTTCCGCCTGCGGCGGCAAAGGCAGCTGCGGGGTCTGCAAGGTCAACGTCACCGAGGGTGGCGGTGCGATGTTGCCGACCGAGACCGGCTTCATCAGCCGCGGCGAGGCCCGTGAGGGGTGCCGGCTGTCGTGCCAGGTGAAGGTCAAAGACGATCTCAAAATCGAGGTGCCAGCGGAGATCTTCGATGTCCGGCAGTGGAAGTGTAAGGTGCGCTCGAACCACAACGTGGCGACCTTCATCAAAGAGTTGGTGCTCGAGCTACCTGAAGGTGATGCGGTTCCGTTTCGTGCTGGCGGTTATATCCAGATCGAGTGTCCGCCCCATGTCGCCAAGTACGAGGACTTCGACGTCGAAGAGGAGTACCGCGAAGATTGGGACAAGTTCAAGGTGTGGCGTTATGTGTCGAAAGTCGACGAAGAAGTCTCCCGCGCCTACTCGATGGCCAACTACCCCGAGGAGAGCGGCATCATCATGCTCAATGTCCGCATCGCCTCGCCGCCACCGAGAGCCCCTGAAGGCACACCACCCGGCAAAATGTCGTCCTACATCTTCAATCTGAAACCAGGCGACGAGGTGACGATCTCCGGCCCCTTTGGTGAGTTCTTTGCCAAGGAGACCGACAACGAGATGCTGTTCATCGGTGGTGGCGCCGGTATGGCGCCGATGCGGTCGCACATCTTCGATCAGTTCCGGCGTTTGTCGACCAACCGCAAGGTCAGCTTCTGGTACGGCGCCCGCAGTATGCGCGAGGCGTTTTACCAGGAGGACTTTGACGGCATCCAAGCCGAGTTCGACAACTTCAAATGGTATCTGGCGCTCTCCGAGCCGCAGCCCGAGGACAATTGGGAAGGCTACACCGGCTTTATCCATCAGGTTGTTTACGACAATTACCTGAAGGATCATCCGGCGCCAGAAGACGTCGAGTACTATCTTTGCGGGCCACCGATGATGCTTCAGGCTTGCATGAAGATGCTTGATGATCTCGGCGTCGAGCCCGAGAACATCCTCTTCGACGACTTCGGATAGGTCTCGAATCGACAGGTTAGTTGGATTCGATCCAAGAACGACCTTCTGCCGGTCGCACTGGTGGGCTGCGCGCGGAGCTGCGTAGCTCGCCTTGGCACTGTCTAGTCTTCCAATTTCATTGATGACAATGCTCTGTTGGCTAGCTACTGGTGTCCTGCTCAAACATACTCGCCCGTGTTCGCTCCATCAGCGCGACCTCGACGGCCTCAAATCGCTGTTGCTAGATGCGATCTAGCGTTTGAGGCGTGCGTGCTACGGCCTGTTAGAATCAGCCGGCGCCAGTAAGCGGTCAGGTGAATGTGAGAACGATTCCGAAGTGAAGGGCGGTCTCCCTTCGCGGCAAAGTCGGGCGCAGCGAGGAGTCCGTTGAGCCTTCTACTGCCGGATATCGAGGACAAATACGAGGTTCTTCACAAACTCGGTGAAGGCGGTATGGGAGCGGTTTACAAAGTCCGCCATCGCCTGCTCGACGAGCTGCGGGTGATCAAGGTGATCCAGCCGCAGCACGCGCAACGACCGAATCTGCGTGAGCGGTTCCGTCGCGAGGCCCAAGCTGCCATCCGGTTGCGGCACCCCAACATCGCACAGGTGCATGACTTCTCCATCGACGAGCAAGGCACGGCCTACACCGTGATGGAGTTCATCGAGGGGCTGACTCTGAAGCAGTTGTTGACGCATGGGGATCCACCCGCGGTGAGCTTGGCGGTCGAGGTATCAATTCAGGCGTTGGGAGCCTTGGGTTACCTCCATCAGCAAGGTTATCTGCACCGCGATATCTCGCCAGACAACGTCATGCTGAGTCGCAGTTTTGATGGCAGCTTACATGTGAAGCTGATCGATTTAGGCTTGGCCAAAAGGCTGGCGGGGGACCTCGACTTGACGTCCTCCGGGATGTTCATGGGTAAGGTGCGTTATGCCAGTCCCGAGCAGTTCAGCAGTGGCTCCAAGGAGCCGGATGCGCGTAGCGATCTCTACTCTTTCAGTGTGGTGCTGTATGAGCTGCTGTCTGGCCAATGCCCGATTGAGGGGGCGAGCTTCGAAGAGATTGTGGCCTCTCATCTGATCCGGCCGGTACCCGATCTTGCGGCGACCGACCTCGGAAGCCGGTTACCGGTAGGCCTGTGTCAGGTCGTGATGGAGAATCTGGCCAAGGACCCGGCGGGGAGGGTTGCCAACGCCGCCGATTTTGCAACTGCCTTGGCGCCGTTTCGTGAAGAGACGGTGATTTCGTTCGACGATCTGGCGGAGCTCTACCGAGATGCTTTTGCCACCGTCGAACACGAGGATCTTCAGTCGGCTCGGTCTGAAGCCGTACCGGAGACCTTCGTTAGCACGGTGGCTTTGGCCGAGCATCAACGTCAATTGAACGAGCCGGCGCGTAGGGCTGCACGCCGGGATGGCTCTTCGCGCCCTCGTTCCCGTCGTTGGGTGGGGGGAGGTCTCGGTGCTCTGGCGCTGGTCCTGGCGGTGGTCTTGGGAGTGATCGTCGCCGCTTGGCTCAAGTCGGGGTCCGCGACGCCGGTGCGCGTCGTGGTCGAAGCCGTGCCTTGGGCCGAGCTCAAGTCCGTTATTGATGCCGATGGTCTGCCGGTTCCAACCGCCGAAGGGGCATTCACCCCCGCCGTGTTGTCCTTGGTGCCGGGGACTTACCAGCTCACTCTCGTACATCCTGGTTTTCCGGAGCCGCGAAGGCTGACCCTCGAGGTTCCGACCCGGACACCGCCGAGGGTTGAGATCGGTAAGGTGACGGCGGACGACTACTTCAACGAGCTTGGGCTGGCGTCGATGTTGGAGAGGGCGGGGAACTGACGTGAGAGATGTTAATCGATCGATCGCCGTCGCGACGATGATGACCGGTTTGGCGCTGGTGACGTGGGCAGATCCCGAGGAATCGTTCAAGAAGGGCATCGCCGCCCTGGATTTGGAGAAGTGGCAAGAGTCGGCCAGCCATCTGCGTGCGGCGGTGGCTGAGAATCCACGGGAGTCCGAGAACCGGGTTTTCCTTTCGGGAGTGTTTTCGCGCCCGTACTTGCCCCACTACTATCTCGGATGGGCCCTGTTCAACAGCGGATTGCAAGATTGTACCGAGGCGCTGAAAGCGTTCGAGGCTTCAGAGCGTCAAGGTCTCATCAAGAGCTTCAAACGGCAGTACCAGAATCTACAGACGGCTCGGGACCGTTGTAATGAAGCGGTCCTGCCCGACGCGCTGGCCGCTGCGCACGGGGAGCTCGAGCGGGCGACCCGGCTGGGAGAGGGATTAACTGAACCCTTGGCAGACGCGGATCTCGAGCGGGATCGTGTGGCGGGGTTGGACAAGCTCACTGAGGCTCGGGCAGCCTTGGAAAGCGGCCAGGACGGAAGCCGTTTGAGCGATCTCCAAGCCGCGGAGCGTGTGGCGGGGGAGGCCGCGGCATTGTTCACCAAGGTAGCGAGTCGGTCTTCGGCTGCGACATCGGAACGTTTGGCCGTCGCGATGGCCGGGGCGCGGTCGGCGATTGAGGAAGCCGTCGGCGCAAGGCAGGATCTAAGCCGGTTACTGGCTGATCCGGGACGATCGGCGGCTTGGAGTGAGCAAGCGGATCTGGTGATGCCAGCTGACGGAGTCGCACGTCTCGAATCGGCGCGTAGCAAGTTGAGGAACGACTCCAGCTTGGCCGAGATCGAGCAGGCTCAGGCGGACGCCAAGGTGGCGATCTCGAGTTTTGAGCGGATGCGGGAACGAGCCGAGCAGGCCACCACACGATATGTCGAAGGTCTGGAACGGCAAGCCGCGCTCGGCGCCACGGGGGGGAGCCCAAGACTGCCGGTCCAAGTGGCGCCCGAAATCAGGCCGGCCCGGGAGACTCGTCCAACAACGCTGAACAGTGCGCAACGGAAGTTGGTCAACGAGATTCTTCGTCTGCGAACCATCGGCAGCCGGCTCTTGGGAGTGCTCGGTACGGAGGAAACCGCCAGTGAGCTGCTCGAGACCCAAAAGTCGCGATTGACCCTGCTGATTCTGGAGGCTCGAGAGCGCCGCACAACCGAAGATGCGGAGGGTCTCGAGACGTTACGGTCGCGCCTGGCGTCGTCCCTCGCCGCCTTGCAGCTGATCGCCGGCGCGCGGGCTTTTCTGGCTGGCGATGCCCTCCAAACGATCGAGATTCTCGACGATACCGAACAAACCGACGTTCAGCTAGTCGCCCAGGCACACCTCTTCGTCGCTGCGGCGCTGCACACGCTGTACCTCGTAGGTGGAGAGGTCGACGACAGTCTCGGTATGCGAGCCAGCTCCGCGGTGCGCGAGTGTCGAGCACTAGCGCAGGATTTGACTCCGGATCCGCGGGTTTTTTCGCCGCTTTTCCGGGCTTTCTTCCAGCAAGTGGTCAATTCCGGCGCGAGCTGATCAGAAGCGATAAACCAGCGACAGAATCCCGGCGTCGACGGCATCGCCCCATTGTGCCGCCAGGTCGAGCTGGAAGCTCTCCATCAATACTGTGCCAATACCGGCGGTGATCACGGTTTCGTCGGTGTCGATCTCGCGAAAGCCGTCGTGGTCGGGGTCGGTGTAGGCGCCGGTTCGGACGGTAAGGGGTTGGCGTTTGGAACCGACGAGGAAGATATATTCGAGCCCCAAATGGACCTCGAGAGCATCGTCGACATTCTCGAATTGATCGCGTACCGCTTGCGTGACATCCGGGTTGGAGGCGGGAGCCAGGGCGAGGTCTGAGTAGGTGATGTGATTGAGGTCGAGAGCCGCTTTGAAACGATCCGTGGGGCGCCAGGCAAAACCCAGTCCAAGGAAATCCGGAACCTTGATGCGGGTGGTGGCGGCGTTGACCGTCTGCGGCTCGCAAGAGGCGCCGGGCATCGGCATCGCGATCAGGCAATCGGTCTGTTCTTCTTTACCATCGATCTCGTACTCCCCGCCGTCTTTGTAGACCAGGCCGACCGACCACTTGCCGGCTGGATTGAACAGCAGGCCGACGTTGAAGGTGATGTCGTGGGCCTCATGGTCGAAGATTTCGGCAGTGATCCGTTGATCGATGATGCCGAGGGCCTGGACCTCTTCGAGGCTGGCGCCGGGACTCAGTTGCTCGAGCTCGAGATCACTCAGATAGTCGAGTCGTGTCTCTTGCAACGCATCCAGTTGCAGGAGGCTGTAGCGCAAAGAGAAACCGACCGAGACGTTGGGGGTGGCCTTGAAGGCGGCAGACACCCCGATGTTCTCTAGCGACAGGTCGATGCGCTGCCGGGCCTGATAACGATCGAGTAGGGAGTCGTCGAAGGCAATGAAGGTGTTGGTGCTTTCGAAGTCGGCCGACCGCTGGAGGTAAATCGAATAGGTAGACTCGCCCATCGGCTTGACGAAACTCGCGAACGACGCCTCGTCCACCGAATGATCGATTCTCGCTTTGTTGTCGTTGGCGAAGGCGTTGCCGATGCGAGTGTCTGGCTCGAGTCGTGGACTGAACTGACGAAAGCGGTTCAAGGTGTCGAGGTTCACGACCGCGTTGAGATCCAGCACCTCACCATCGAGGGACGACGAACGGCCATGCACCGAAACCTCGGGTCGGGTCAGATTGGTGAGACCTGCGGGATTGGCCTCGGCGGCGGTGGCGTCGTCAGCGATGGCGATGAAGGTGCCGCCCATGCCCAAAGAACGTGCGCCGGGGGGGCCGAAGTTGAACGGAATACCCGGGAAGCCACTGAGCGGCGGCAGGTCGCGATCTGGAGCTATCGGTCCCGGTCCAGGACCTGGCCCCGGGTCCTGTGCCTCGATGGGCGGGCAGGCCAATATATAGCCGACCATTAGCAAGACTACGGCGACTCTGAGGCCCATCGCGTCCCTCCTGACCGAATGCTTGATTCGGAACGATTCTCGACTCGGATTCCCTTGGCTATCGCTGGACGATAGCATGCAGCTGCCAGGTTCCGAATCGACATTGCAGGTTGGTGGGATTTTTAATGATGCTCGATAGCCTATCCAGACGTTGCCCGGTCATCACCGGCACTTGGTTGATGCTGGCGGTCGCTTGCGCCCTGGGGCTGAGCGCGTGCACGCCAAGCGCTAAAGATCCTAACAACAAAGACCCTAGCGCCGCAGGCCGGGCCCTAACGACCTATTCGTTCCGCGGCTCGACGATGGGCACCTATTTTGTGGTGAAAGTGGTTGCGGAAGACTTGGCTGCGGCGCGAGTGACGGCGTTGCAAGAGTTGATCGAGGGTGAGCTCGCCGACGTCAATGCCAAAATGTCGACCTATCTTGAAGACTCCGAGCTCAGTCGTTTCAATCGGCACCAGCAGACCTCGCCGTTTCCGGTCTCGCCGTCCGTCATCGAGGTGATGGCCGAGGCTCGGACGGTTTGGCAGGCGACTGGCGGGGCTTACGACATCACGGTCGGTCCATTGGTCAATGCCTGGGGTTTTGGCTCTGAGGGGAGCCGTTCCGATCTCGACCCATCCACGGTTGCGGAGATTCTGAGCAGTGTCGGATTCGCGAAGGTCGAGATTGATACCGAACAACAGTTCGTGCGGAAGCAACAGCCCGACCTCTATTGTGATCTATCGTCGATCGCCAAAGGGTATGCCGTCGATCGAATCACTTCCGCGTTGGCCTCCGAACAGCTTGACGATGTCTGGGTCGAGGTCGGTGGCGAGGTGCGAGCAGCCGGCAAGAATGAGAACGGACGAAGTTGGCGGCTGGGTATCGAGCGTCCTCAGCTAGAACCGGGGGCTTTGCAACGGATTGTGCCTCTGGACGACGCCTCGGTGGCTACCTCGGGTGACTACCGTAACTACCGAGAACGCGATGGGGCACGATTCTCGCATATCATCGACCCGCGGACAGGTTGGCCGATCCATCATCGGCTGGCATCGGTCAGTGTGGTTCATCCGCGTTGCATGGTGGCAGACGCGTTGGCCACTGCCTTGATGGTGATGGGGCCAGAGGAAGGTTGGGAGCTGGCGCTGAGTGAGGACCTGGCAGTGCTGTTCTTGATCCGCGACGGCAACGAATTCATCGAACGCATGACGCCGAGATTCGAGGCGCTCAGCGGAGTTTGAGAGGTTAGGAGCGACGAAATGGGAGTTGTGTTTCTCACAGTGGCTGCGTTTGCGATCGCAATGTTGATCATGGCGATCGGAGTGATCATGCGTCGCCCCTGCCTTCGCGGGTCTTGCGGAGGCCCTGAGGTGATGACTGCGAGCGGTGAACCGCTGACCTGCGCAACCTGTCCCAACCGCAAGAAGCGGGAGGCGAAGTCGCGGGCCTCTTTGCCAGTGGTGTGACCTGTCGCGCCAAAACGACAGGGTCGCAAACGGTGTTGGCCAGAGGGATGTCAACGTCCGAAGCGGGAATGGCACACGAAACTTTTTGAACACACGGCGGGGCCACCCCCTGACTCCAGGGTGGCCGTAAAAGGTTAGCTAGTGTGGGTGGGCAATTAAGGTAGGCTGTATAGGAAGGATGGCAATCGAGTCGCCATCTTGTTGGCAGGTTTTCGGGCTGTAAGGCCCATGATCGTTTCCGACCACGTTACTCTAAAGACAGAAGCAAATCTCGTGCCAGCTTTGCTTCTGCCGGTGCAAAGCGCACCAGAATCTTCGTTCTGGGTTGGCGAGAATTGATGCCCGATGCCTCCGGGCATGCTTCAAGTCTAAGCAAAAACGAGGCTTATCTGCTTATTGCCAAACGTTGTTCGAGCTCAGGAGTGGCTTGCTAGTCTTTGAAAGAGTAGTGTGCTCAGAGGCTCAGCAAAGCCTGACTTCTCTGAGGATGATCTTCAGGCAGCCTCGGCTGGGTGCAGATTAGGCACATCTCGCTGGCCAGAGGTCCAAATGGCACACTGCGGCAAGACGAGGACTCGCGTGCCGCGTTGCGGCGACGCTGGGATGGTCGCTGGACGAGGCCTGAAGATCGCTCAGAGATTCTCTTCAATCTCACGCGACATGACGATGAGATCGTGTGTACGACCTTTGCGGTCGATTGTCCAATCGTTGAGCAAGGCTTCTGGAATGAAACCGAGACCATGGAACAATGCCTGAGCGTCGTCCTGGGACGACATCATGCGCACCACCAGCTTCAGAAATCCTCGAGGTTTGGCCAGTTCGAAGATCTGGCGTGCCAGCTCGCCGCCGATGCCTTTGCCGCGCTGATCCGAGCTCACCAACAGGCGGATCTCCCCGAGATGCCGGGTCCACAGGCTCGAGCTTTGGTGCAGGCTGCAATAGCCTACCAACTCGCCGTCATGCTCGGCGAGAACAGACACGGTTTTACCGGTTTCGATATTCTGGAGCCAGAAATCAACTACGCTGTCTTGAGTGATATCGAGCCGGAGAAACAATAAGTCGCGTTCCGGCAGTGAGCGTGTAAACGCGAGCATAAGGTCCCGATCGGCGGCGCTCATGAGCCGAAAGGTCACGTCGATACCGCCGAGCTCTTGGCTCATTGGGTACGTAGGTGGCGTCGTAAGATCGGTGGCCGGTGGCATTCTCAATCGTCGGGTGGCAGAGCTCAAGTGTTGTGTGGGGTCAGCATAACCGACTTCAAAGAGGATAGCAGCATTAGGTGCGGTATCATCGTTGACATCGAAAGCTCGATCACCTGAGAAACCCTTCGGGGGCATGCAAGGTTCGTCCGTGCAAGGTGCGACAGCCCGGTCAACAATTGGTGAGGCCTGCGAAGTATGCCTAGTACTGTTCTGATCATCGATGACGAGCCGGCGATCCTCGGCACCATTGCGGCAGTGTTATCCGACGAGGGCTATGAGCCGTTACTTGCCAGCAGCGGTCTCGAGGGGTTGGCGCTGTTTGAGGAGAAGAAGCCCGATGTCGTGTTCCTCGATATCTGGCTGGCAGACCGCGATGGGTTGGAGGTTCTTCATTCCCTGCGTGAGCTCGACCCGAACGCTGCGGTCATCATGATCTCGGGCCACGGCACCGTCTCGACCGCGGTCAAGGCGATTCGCATGGGGGCCTACGATTATCTCGAGAAGCCGTTGTCTTACAATCAGGTGCTGGAGGCGGTGGCGGGGGCCCTGTCTCACAAGCGCGCTCACCGGCAGTCCCGTGCGCCCGTCGAAGGTCGTCGGGATCGGATCGAGATCGAGAAAGAAGTGGTTGCTCCGCCACTGCTGCCCATCGTCAAGAATGCCCGTAAACACCAAAAGACGATCAAGCGCAGCACAGTCGTTTATGGGCTGGGGCTTCATTCGGGCACCCGCACTGGTATGGTCATGCAGCCATTACCACCGAACAGCGGTATTCATTTCCTGACCC
>JAJCXQ010000505.1 GCA_029263355.1 Acidobacteriota bacterium
TTGCCGTCAAGCAGATCAACCACTTGACCGATGAGACCATTGGAGCTGTCAAGCGGAAGTTCCGCTTGACCGACACGGGCGGCGTTTCCGTCAAGTAGTGATTCCGCTTGACCGACACGGGCGCCGTTCATCTCAACCTCAATGGCCGCTTGACCGCCGCCGCCTCCGGAGCTGTCAAGCGGCAATGCCGCTTGACCGACGAGGGGCCAGTAGACGTCAAGCAGAGATGATCCAAGTTCCGAGCCAGCCCCTACCCGCCTTGCTCAACAACGTGCAGCTGATCAACCCCAACGTTCGCTAGCGACTGCGTCGAGCCATCCGGCCAGGTGATGGTCACCGAGTCGACCTGCTCTGTCTTGCCCAGCCCAAAGGTGAGGATGCGCTCGACTTGACTCTGGTAGCTGCGCACCGGCATCACTTGCCGACGCTGGGTGACGCCACCCGCGGCGAGCTCGACCCAAGCGCCGATAGCGTCACGGTTGGGAGCCTTGCCGCGCAGATCGAGACGCAACCAGTGGTGGCCGAGATCTTGATCATTGCGGAGCAGCAACGGCGGACCTGCGAGTTGGGCCAGGACCACGTCGAGATCACCGTCGCCGTCGATATCGGCAAAGGCTGAGCCGCGGCCGACGATCGGTTCGACAAGGTCGCCGGTGGTCGACGCTTCGACGGGGACAAAGCCGCCTTCGAGGCCGGCATTCCAAAACAACTGCGCCGGCTGACGGTAACTTTGGCTGGGGTCGACGGTGGCGATCTCACCTTCGAGATGACCGTTGGTCTGGAGGGCGTCGAGCCGCCCGTCGAGATCAACGTCGAAGAGGAAGACACCGAACGACAGCATACGACGGCTGGGGGCGCCGATCCCTTCGACAATCGCTTCGTCGGCGAAGATGCCGGGGTCGTCCTGGCTGACGTAGAACGAGGTCATCTCGTTGGCGAAGTTGCCGATCATGAAGCCGAGGTTGTGATCATTGCGATAGTAGGCGGCGTCAATGCCCATGGCGCCGGTAGCGTTGCCAGCGCGGTCGTAGGCGATGCCCACCAGCTCCCCCACTTCTTCGAACATCGGCTCGCCAGAGGCCACGCCTCTGTCTTCGCCACCCCGATTGCGGAAGAAGAAGTTACGCACGGTGTCGTTCGCGATCAGGATGTCGATCCAACCGTCAGCATCCACGTCAACCGGCGCCAAGGCGAGGGACTTGGCCATCGGCTTACCGGTTGCCGAGTTGGTGATCTCGACGCCGGCGCTGGCGGAAATATCAGTAAAGACGATCTTGCCACCGGAGCTGTCATTGCGGTAGAGGTAGGGCAAGGTGCCCTCATAGTTCTGCGGCGGACCGTAGGCGCGGCCGACCCCGGTGAGCCGGAAGTCCTGCTCGAAGTCGATCTGCCGCGACCACCGAACATAGTTGCAGACGAAGAGGTCGAGATCACCATCGTTATCGATGTCGAAAAAGCCAGCGCTGCTCGACCACGCGTCGGCGGCTCCAGCCACGCCAGCTGACGAAGTGATATCGGTGAAGACCCCATCGTCATTCCGAAACAGATGGTTCTTCCCGACCGCGGTCATGAAGAGGTCGACGTCACCGTCGGCATCAATGTCCGCGGCTGACACTCCCATGCCGTAAAAGCCGATGTCGAGTCCCGCTTTTGCGGTGGCGTCGGTAAATTGACCACTGCCATCGTTGGTGTAGAGGGCCATCGTGGGCTCAGGCGTCAGCGGCGGATCTTCAGGCCAACTGGTGGAGTTGACGAACAGCAGATCCTGATCACTGTCATTGTCGATATCGAGAAAGGCGACGCCGCCGCCCATCGATTCGGGCAACAACTTGTCGCCAGCTGCACCGTTGGAGTGGACGAAGTTGACCCCAGCATCGACAGTGATGTCCGTGAAGCGCAGTGTCGGCGCCTCCTCAGACTGAGCGACGATCTCGGGCGCCACCGTGTTGATCACCTGTTCCGGCGCCTTGTCCTCGATTCGACTGCCAATCAACAGCCCGATCGCGAAGATTGCGACCAACGCCAAAAGGACAAACAGCGATCGTCGAAAGGCGACCCCAATGACAGCATCATCTTCGGGTACAAACTCGTCGTGCTCCGATTTTCCAGCCGTCGGATCCTGAGGCGTCTCCGTCATAGTCTCGCTTCCTTCTCGGGAGGTGCAGTGCTGCCGCTTGAGGGGTGGTCCGTTCAGACTCACCGTCTGACTGCGACCACGGGCGTGGATTCTATGACGGATCGTGCTCGATCACCGCTCCCTCTCGTACCTCGTTGAGTCGATCACCTTCAAAGGTGACACACGTTTCGTCAACGGAAGAGAGGGGCGAGCCTTCTTCAGAGGTGACACACGGTTCGTCAACGGAAGAGTGGCGAGGAACCGAGGAGATAGCGAACGGCTCAACCTAATCTATTTCTACTACAAACTTTCAAAATTTGACCAATTCACCTGAAATCAACAGATCGCAAGCCTTGTTTACGTCTCATCTCTAACGAGATGAGACGCTACCCGCGGCCACACAGCCAATACCGAGATCCTCCAACGAGGAAGAACCAGCATGAGTAGCTGGTCCCCCCGCCACGTCGCCCAAGGCGGAACCCTGGTGGAAATCACCTCGAGAGTCATCCAGGGCCGCTACCTCCTGCGACCCGATAAACGTGGGCGGGTCAACGAGCTTATCCTCGGAGTCATCGGACGAGCCCAGAAGCTCACGGCCATGCCGATCGTGGCCATCTCCGTCCTTAGCACCCATTTGCATATTCTTGCTATTCCCAAGGATGCGTTGCAAATGGCCAAGTTTATGAAGCATGCCGCGGGCAACATCTCCGACGAAATCGGCCGGATCCACGACTGGCCAGGCAGTCTCTTCGTTCGTCGGTTCAAGTCGATCCCGGTGAGCAACGAAGACGAGGATCAGATCAGACGCCTACGCTATCTCCTGGCGGCTGGGGTCAAAGAGGGTTTGGTAGAGCATGCTGTCGACTGGCCTGGGGTCCATTGCGCCAGGGCGCTGACCCGAGATCATCCGCTGCGTGGCTGGTGGTTCAGCCGCACGCAAGAGAATGCAGCGCGGCGACGCGGCAAACGATTTGGACGCTTCGAGTATGCGACGGAATACACTGTCGAGCTGTCACCATTGCCGTGCTGGAAGCACTTGCAGCAAAAGGAAATCCGAAATCTGGTGAAGCAGCTAATTCGGGAGATTGAGCTCGAGGCGGCAGCTGATCGTCGAGCTGGCGACAAATCGGTTCTAGGAGCTGAAGCAGTCATGGAGATAGATCCGCACTATCGCCCAACAAGTCTCGCACGATCGCCCGCCCCAATGTTCCATGCGCGCAAGAAAAGAGTCCGTGACGCGATGCGAGCGGCTTACGCTTGGGTCGTCGCCGAGTACCGCAAGGCTGCCCAGCGTCAGCAAGCTGGCGAAAAGAATGCCTGTTTCCCGGAAGGCACTTTTCCGCCTGGCCGCCCCTTCGTCCCATATTCTCGAGGGCAGCCACCATAACAAGACGGTGAGGCCTGCTGAGATTCACTGACCCCCTATTGCCCAAACAAGGTTGACGCTGCATCCAGACCTGCGCCTCGGCAGCGCTGTACCTATGGCGTCCCCTGCTACTGGCAGCAAAGCTTCGCTCTCGGCGAAAAGAGTGTCATCTCAAGGGATCTTGAGCACCTCCGGGCGAAACGAGGGTCATCTCAAGGGATCGTGAGCGAAACGAGTGTCATCTGAAGGGATCGAGTGTCATCTCAAGGGATCGTGCGCGCGCCCCGTCGAAACGAGTGTCACCTCAAGTGTTGGTAGATCGCGAAACGAGTGTCATCTCATGAGGTGGGGCGGGTAGATCGCGAAACGAGTGTCATCTCATGAGGTGGGGTGGATTCTATGACGGATCGAGCTCGATCACCGCACCGTCTCGCACTTCGTAGCCGCGACCACATTCCGCGCAGGCCACGTCCAGCGACGCCGGTGGTGCATCCGGCGCCCAACGGGCGATGGGCTGACCGCAGCGGCAAACAGCGCCCACCGAGCGCGCGGGATGACCGACGACGAGGTGGAAGTCCGGCACCGAGCGGGTGACGACCGAGCCCATGCCGACCATCGTGAATCGACCGATCTCGAGATCACAACCGATCACCGACCGAGCGCCGATTGTCGCTCCTTGACGGACCCGGGTCGGCAGAGTGTCGGAGTCGGGCTCGGAACCCCGCAGCGTGGCGAGATCCGGGGGGGTAGCGCGTGGAAACCGATCATTGGTGAAGACGGTGCCGGCCGAGATCATGACGCCATCCTCGATGGTGACGCCGGTACAGATGTAAACGAAGGCGTTGATTTTGACCCGGTCGCCGATTTCGACGCCGTAGGCGATGTAAGTCTTTTCGCCGACGATGCACTGGCGCCCGATGCGGGCCGGACCGCGGATGTGGACGTTGTCCCACACCGCAGTGCCGCCGCCGAGTTCGACACCGTCCTCGACCAGGGCAGTGGGATGGATCTGCAGCGTCATCGAAACATCACAGAACCGCTCAGACGGCGATCCAACGATTGTCCTTCAGCGAAGCGTAAGCCTTCTCGATCACTTCCACTGAGGCGATGGCGTCTTTGGCGTCGATCAGCAGGCGTTGCTCGCCCCGTACCGCGCGGCAGAAATTCTCGAGCTTGCGACGGAAAGCCTGCAGTTTGTCGTAACCCTGCCCGAAGACCACCCAATCAGCGCTCCCACTCTGGCGGTAACGTGACGCCTTCCATCCGACTTGGATGGTGCCATGGGAGCCGTAGATGTTGACGTAACTCTCGAGCTCTTTATTGAGACTCCAGGACAGGTCGACCGAGCCCATCACGCCATCGCGACTGCGCACGAACAGCCGCACCGTGTCTTCGACCGCCAAGCCCTGGACGTTCTTGCCTTCCACCGCCTGCACCTCGGCGATCGGACCGAGGAAGTAGCGGATCAAATCGACCGAGTGGGTGCCGTTGTCGATCAACACCCCACCACCGCTGTGACTCGGGTCGGCGTTCCAACGGTGGGCCATGTCGACCCGGGAGGTGAAGGTATTCTCGAACAGAATGATCTCACCGAGAATGCCGGAGGCGACAATCGACTTGGCGCGGATGATGTCATCGACGTAACGAAACTTCGACGCCATGGTCAGCACCACACCGGCTTTCTGAGCCGCCTCGACCATGCGCCGGGCACTGGCGACATCAACCGCCAGCGGCTTCTCGCACAGCACCGGGATGCCGCGACCGATGGCGTCGATGCAGATCTCGGGGTGTGTCATAGGTGGCGTCGCCACCACCAGGGCATCTACCGAGCCGTCGTCGAGCATTGCGGTGTGATCCGCGAACACCGCGCAGCCCAGGCGCTCGGCCAGGGCCTCCGCCGCTGCCGGCCGCACGTCCGCCACCGCCACTGCCTTCGCCTCGGCTGAGTCGGCAAAGGCCTGAGCGTAGGTCTGGGCAATTGCACCCGCGCCCACCAGGCCAAAACCTAAAGGATCGCTCACGCCAACCCCCGCACCGCAGCAACCGCTTCGATCACCGCCGCTGCGATACCGTCCACGTGATCGTCGGTGTAACGTTCGTTCCAAGGCATGACCAGCACTTGCTCTAGGCCACTGAAGGTCCCGGGATAAAGCTCCGGCCGGTAGTCGACCGCTTCGGGCCGGGCATGGTCGAAGGGGAAACGACTGTTGCCAAAGGTCCGCTGCTCGGTGAAAACCTGACATTGAAAAGCGGGCTTGCGGATGTAGCGCGGCGACGAGAAAATCCCCCGCTCGCGCAGCTCAATTGCCAACGCGTCGGCCCCACCGGGCACCTGCTCAGAGTCGACCCGTAGGCAATACTTCCAGTAGCTGTGCTGATGGTCAGCGGCGACCCAGGGCACCGCGATGCCTTCGACGCCCGTCAGCATCTCACTCAATCGGGCGGCGGTGCGGCGGCGCGCCGCGACCACACCTTCGAGCCGGTCCAGCTGCGCCACCGCAACCGCGCCCTGTAGCTCGTTCATCCGCGAGTTCAAAGCCAGGAAATAGTGATCCGGCGAAGCATCACCATACCCCCAGGCTTTGTTGATGAACAGAAAGAGGCGACGCGCTAGAGCTTCGTCGTCGGTGACGACCAACCCGCCCTCGCCGGTGGTGATGTGTTTACCCTGCTGCAAGCTGAAGCAGCCGATGGCCCCGAGAGTACCAACTTGGACTCCCCCACTGGTCGCCAGAAAGGACTGGGCACAATCCTCGATCACCGGTATTCCTCGCTCGGCGGCGAGGGTCCGAATGTCGTCCATCTCACAGGGATTGCCAAACAAATGGGTGACGACAATTGCTTTGGTGCGATCGTTGAGCTTGGGCTCAAGAGTAGCAGCGGTCACGTTGAGGGTGCGCGGGTCGACATCGGCAAAAACCGGGATCGCACTCTGATACAAGATTGGCGTTAGGGCTCCCATGTCGGTGATCGACGTGGTGACGATCTCGTCACCTGGCTCGGGATCGATGGCGGCGACCGCGGCATGGACCGCCGAGGTGCCAGACGAGCAGGCATAAGCCCAACGGGCGCCGACCAATCTGGCGAAACGCTCCTCGAGTTGCTTGACCCGCGAACCCTTGGTGCTGGTAAGGACTCCACTGTTGAGCACCCCTGTCAGCTGCTCGAGCTCTTCGGCGCCGAAAGTACGACCGCTGGCGTCTTGATCTGAAGGCAGGTCGAGGCGCGTGATCGACTGGGTTGTCATGACGTTCTCCAAGTTGCTGGGGTTCAAGTCTGGCGTCGAGTGTTTTGGTCCAGTGTTTTTAGAAGCCCAATATTACGGCCGACATAACGACCGTCATAGAGAGCCAACCGGGCCAGAATCCGAACAGTCCCCCTCTTTGAAAAAGGGGGGATAGGGGGGATTTCCGATCGCGTAGTGAGGCCGCCAGAAAATCCCCCTCGATCCCCCTTTTCCAAAGGGGGAGGCCTGAATTCCGATCTGGTTCCCCCCTTTGAAAGAGGGGCGCCCGGCATAGGGGGGATAGGGGGGATTCCCAATCCGGCGCATCTCCATGATCAAGCCTCGCGTTCCTCCCGTCGCGCCGCCGGGCGTGGTGCTGTCAGTCGCAGCCAACCCATCCGCCCGAGGAGTCGCACGTGCCCGGTGATGGTCCGAAGCACCTTCATGTGCGCCCGGCCCAGCAATCGGACTTCCAACACTGCCGGGCACTCGGCGAGACGTCCGCCGGACAGATCGAGCAGCGCCAACATTTCGACGACTCCGAGGAAATGCCCTTCGCGCACCGGCAGATCAACGACCGCGCTGCGACGGTAGACCCGAAAACAACTGGTGTAGGTGTAGAAGCGATGATGGAGCACCAGACGATAGAGCAACGACAACCCGCGGGACAGTACAAGCCGCCAGGACTGGACGTTTCGCACTTGCCCTTCCGGGTGATACGGCGACGCAGTGACCATGTCGACGTCGTCTCTCAACATCGGGATCAAGCTCTGAAGCTGATGCGGATCGTAGGTGCAATCGCAGTCCATAGAGCACACGATCTCGGTACCAGCATCACGGATGCCGGTCAGGATTGCGGCGGCTACCCCACGGTTGGTCGGGTGGGAAACGATGGCACAATTCGACCGATGGCCAAACAGCTTGGCGAGCAGACTCGGCGTGCCGTCTGCGGAGCCGTCATCGACAAAAATGAAGCGTAGGTCGTAACGATCCTCCAGGCTGGCCTCGACTCCGCGCAGGGTATTTGCCAGGAAGTGTAAGCTCTCGCTCTCGTTGTAACACGGCACGATGATCGTCACCGGCACCGTCGCAGGCGCTGGCACCGGCACCGGCTGGCGCTCGACCGCAGCAGCCGAGCTTTCGTTCTCGCTACCATGAGTCGGTTTCGCCTCAGGCGCCAAGGGGCGAGGTGGCACCCGGACACGAACTACCGGCTCGCGGGGCGCCAGGTCTCGAGTTGCCGGATCACGGGCGAGCCCCAGGTAGTCACCGATGCCAACGAAACGATAAGCGCCCAGGTAGTGGCGGATGATCGCCGGCATCTTGTCGAGATTACGATACTGACGGATCCGTTCCAGCAGCGGCGCGGCATGAATCCTGGGCTGCCCCGGGTCGAGCTCCCAAACGTGGAAATACATCCCAAATGGCGCCTCGCAGGTGCGGTGCCAGCGCGCCACCGCCCGCTTCATCAAAGCGTGGGGAAACTGCCGCAGATAGTTGCCGCCAGCGATCGGGAAGGACCAGCCCCCAACACTCCAAGTCGAGAGCGGGTACTCCCACAGGGTGGCGTCACCATGACGATGTGGGAACGGCAGGCGACGCGACCGATCGCGGGCGAAGGAGCGGAAAATGGGTCGCAAGCTGGAGTCATAAGCGAAGCCGTCTTCGGCCAGCACATCCAACGCCCATAGGTCCTCTGGCCCGAACCAGCCGTGAGCGATGCGATAGCCATGCACCCGGGTCCCGGTGGCCCGCTCCAAAGCTTCGCGGGAACGCTGCAGGTCGTGCCTGAACTCGGTGCGGCTGAGCTGACTGAGGCTGTGGTGGTAATACCCCTTGCTGGCGATCTCATGGCCGCGGGTAGCCACTTCACGCACCACCTCCGGCATCTCGTCGGCGATCCAACCAAGGACAAAAAACGTCGCCTTGATGTCGAACTCGTCGAGCAGGTCGAGGGCTTTGCGGGTATTGACCTCAACCCGATTCTCGAACAAATGCCACTGCTCGGTCTTGACGACACCACGCAACGGGGCGACTTGGAAATAATCTTCCAGAACCACCGAGAGCAGATGCTGTTTGTCAGCGGCCGGACCCTGCACCGATCTCGTCTCCCGCGACGCCGGCCATCCATGATTGGACACACAACGTCACTGATTGGGCGTATGTCATGAAGGATGACCGCAGGCTTCGGATGCTGTCAACCCGCCGAAAGTTCGATCAAGGCTCACTCCTCCCCTGAGCCGTGGCGCCACGATCGACGCGCGGCGTGGCCTCAGACTCGACCAGTGCGGGCTTGCGGACGTAACGTTCGAGCCACTGATGGGTCTCCCACAACATGTGCAACACCGACTCGCGGGCCCGATAGCCATGGCTCTCGTAGGGCAACATCACTAGCCGAGCCGTCGCGCCATGACCGCGCAGGGCATTGTAAAAACGCTCACTCTGCATCGGAAAGGTGCCGGAGTTGCTATCGGCCTCACCATGAATCAACAGGATCGGCTCGTCGATCTTCTCGGCGTGCATGAACGGCGACATGCCGAGGTAAACGTCCGGCGCTTCCCATAGGGTGCGCTCCTCGGACTGGAAACCAAACGGCGTCAGAGTGCGATTGTAGGCGCCACTGCGCGCGATACCGGCGGCGAAGAGA
>JAJCXQ010000506.1 GCA_029263355.1 Acidobacteriota bacterium
TGGTGAAGAGATCGGTCGTCGCACCATATTCGATCATTCGGCCAAGATACATGAAAGCCGTGTAGTCGGAGGTCCGCGACGCTTGCTGCATGTTGTGGGTGACCATGAGAATCGTGTATTCACCGCGCAGAGAATCGATCAAGTCTTCGATTTTGCCGGTGGCGATGGGATCCAGGGCCGAGCACGGCTCGTCCATCAGCAAAACCTCGGGCTCGGCGGCAATCGCACGAGCGATACAAAGTCGCTGCTGCTGGCCACCGGAAAGCCCCAGTGCCAGATCGCCGAGACGGTCCTTGACTTCATCCCACAAGGCAGCGCCTCGCAAGCTGTGTTCACAGACTTCGTCGAGGACACTCTTGCGATTTTCGCCGTCGATCCGCAAGGCGTAAACGACATTCTCGTAAATCGACATCGGGAATGGGTTCGATTTCTGGAACACCATACCCATCCGCTTGCGCAACTCGATGACATCAACGTCACGGCCATAAATCGAGTCACCGTTGAGCACCATATCGCCTTCGATGCGTACGATGTCGATGAGATCGTTGAGCCGATTGACCGACCGCAGCAAGGTCGACTTGCCGCAGCCCGACGGCCCGATCAAGGCGGTGACTTTACCCCGCGGTACGCTCATTGCCACGTCGTACAACGCCTGCGCCTCACCATACCAAAGCTTGAAGTCCTTGATCTCCAGTACGGATTCCTCTTCGAGGACGCTGGGGTGGACTTCACTGGGCAGCGTGCGACCTTCGCCGATCGCCTGCAAGCGATCGTCGCCCACGCTCTTGGGAACAGGGTTCTTGGCGACAGGGTCCGAAGAGCTGTCCGGTGACGCCGCCAAGGTAGATTTGACCGCGTCCTCAACATTCGATGGATTCGATGAAACAGCGTTCAGCATGATCTCAGTCCTCAAAATTGCCCCGACGCAAATTTCCTGCGCAGCCGGTTGCGGAGCCAGATGGTCGCTAGATTGAGCGATGCGACGATGGTGATCAAAAGCAGGGTGGTGGTGAACACCATCGGCTTGGCGGCCTCGGAGTTCTGGCTCTGAAAGCCGACATCATAGATGTGGAAACCCAAATGCATGAAGCTGCGTTCGGGATGGACAAACGGGAAGATCCCGTCGATCGGTAGCTCGGGGGCTAGCTTCACCGCGCCCACTAGCATCAAGGGGGCGACTTCACCGGCGCCACGGGCGAGGGCCAGAATGAAGCCGGTGATGATTCCGGGGGTGGCGCGCGGCAGAACAATGCGCTGGATCGTCTGCCATTTGCTGGCGCCGCAGGCGTAGGAGCCTTCCCGCATCGAGCTCGGGACCGCCGCAACGGCTTCCTCAGTGGCCACGATCACCACCGGCAACGTAAGCAGCGCCAGGGTGAAGGAGGCCCACAACAAACCGCCCTTGCCATAGGTGGGATTGGGTAGATTGGCGGCAAAGAACAGCTCGTCGATCGAGGCCCCCATGACGTAACAGAAGAAACCCAATCCAAACACACCAAAAACGATCGACGGGACTCCGGCCAGGTTGTTGACGGCGATGCGGACCGCGCTCACCAGCGGCCCCGCCTTGGCATACTCGCGCAGGTACAACGCCGCCAGCACCCCAAACGGCACTACCAGGATCGACATGATGAGGGTCATCGCCACCGTCCCGAAAATGGCCGGATAGACTCCCCCCTCAGCATTGGCCTCCCGCGGTTCGTCAACCAAGAACTCTTTCCAACGCGCCAGGTAGAGTCCCACTTTACCGCCCAGAGATAAACGGTTGGCGGGATAGGCACGGACGATCTGGTCGAGCGGTATCAGGGTCGTCTCACTCGCGATGGCGCCTTCACCGGCGGTACGCATCAACAGTTGAAACTTGGCGTTCTGTTGGTTGATGTTGTCGATATCGATCCGGATACGGTCGAACTCCGCGAGCGCCCATTTCTCAACCTCGGCAAAACGTGTACGGGCCTGCTCGAGCTTGGCCGCCGCCTTCACGGCAGCTGCGGACTTGGCACTTTGACGCTCCTCGATCTTGCTCAGCTCGAGCTCGACCGCGCGAACAGCCAACCGCGCTTGCTCTTGCTCGTGGCTGACCTTACCGGTATCGAATTTCTCCAAATCCCGGCGCTCGTGCCACCGATCGCGGACCGCGTCGCGATGTTCGCCGAACTGCTCCCATGCGGCTTCGGGACCGCTCGCGACCAAGGCCACCGCCTGCAGATTGTGTGCGGTGCCTGCCTCCGACACCGGGATCAACACGTCACGCTCAGCACCATTCTCGAAACGGCGATCCAGCAGCTTGATCTCCTGACCGTCCGTCGCGGTCAGCCCGCTCGCGATCGCACGAGCTTGGTCGGCGTCACCTCCGGCCACCGGAGTGAGCTCCAGGAAAGCTTCCGGAAAGCCATAGAAACGGCCCCATTCGAGCCGTTCGATCACCAGGGCCCATTCCGGTTGGATCTCGTCGGCAATCTCAAAGTCCGTCACCCAACGGAAGTGATTCTGGGTGAGCTTGAAGTTACCGGTCCGGAACAGCCGCCGCTCGGCCTCACCGGCACGGTCGCGGAGTTGGGTCTCGGCTTGCCTCGCAATCGCCTCGGGCAGCGCGTCGACGACACTTTGCTCCGGCCTGAAGGTATCGACCCGGGTGACCTCCCCCATGAATACCTGCGATCCACCATCTTCGAGCACGGGGGTTTCGACCCGGATCACCGGCAGCGGCCAGAAGGTCACACCGCCCTTCCAGAACACCAGGGCCAGTAGACCAGCCACCATTGCGGTACAGATCACCAACGCACCGCCGGTGAGCCACACCATCGGTTCGCCGGCCGCGAACAACGACGAGGAGGAACGCTGCCGACGACGCCGGATTGTCTTCTCGAGGGTGGCGGGCTCGGTGTCTCGAGACGCCGGGGGGCTTGACGCCGTATCACTCATAGTTGATACGCCCTTTTGCGAAAGCGCAGACGGATGATCTCGGCTACCGTGTTGACGATGAACGTCATGACGAAAAGCGCCAGGGCAGCCAGGAAAAGAGTCCGGTAGTGCGTGCTGTCTTTCACCGCTTCCGGTAGCTCAACGGCGATATTGGCCGACAGAGTCCGGAAACCGTTGAAGATGTTCCATTCCATGACCGGCGTGTTGCCGGCTGCCATCAGGACAATCATTGTCTCACCGACGGCCCGCCCGAGCCCGATCATCAGGGCTGAGAACAGGCCGCTCATGGCGGTTGGGATGATGATCCGGGTGGCGGTCTGCCACTGGGTGGCTCCAGCTCCCAGGGACGCTGAGCGCAGATGCTCGGGCACCGCTTGCAGGGCGTCTTCGGAAATCGTGTAGATGATCGGGATGATGGCGAACCCCATCACAAACCCGACAATCAGGGCGTTGCGCTGGACGTAGGTATCGAGGACACCGCCCCGCGGATCGAAACCGAAGCTGGCGAGCAGCATTGCCGCGACGTAGGCAAGAATCAAGGTGGCGGCGAAGGCCAGTACAAACTTGCCGAGATCCATCAGCGCAAATCGACGTCGGTCCCAGCCCATCTGGCCGCGCATCAGCGGAGCCACCAAACGTCCGAGGAACAAGGCGACGGCGAAGGCGGAGAGTGGCAAGAGGAGAATCATCCAACCACCGATCGGGCTCGCGAAGCGCGCGTCACCGTCCGCGCCCCAGGACAGCCAGCTGCGAAAATCGCCAGCGAAGAGCCAATCCTCACCGATCCGGCCCAATCCGAACGAACCCGCGATACCGAACGGAAACGCCAGACCCATGAACGCGAAACGCCAATTAGCGTAGCGCACCGCGAGACGGACCGGCAGCAACTGCCAAAAGTAAGCTCCGAGCAGAAACGCCAGCGGCACTCCGACAAAAACCGCCAGGCTGGCGGCAATCGCACGCTCGACATAAGGAGCGAAGACCAGCGCCGCCAAGAATCCCAACACCACACTCGGCAAGCTCGCCATCAGCTCGATACTCGGCTTCACGACGCCTTTGACCCTGGGGTGCAGAAACTCACTGGTGAAGATGGCCGCCAGCAATGCCAAGGGGGCTCCGAACAACACCGAATAAAGGGTGGCTTTGAGGGTGCCAAAGATCAGCGGCCAAAGACCGAGCTTCATCTCGAAATCGTCGGTGCCGCTGGACGACTGCCAGGTGTGCTGAGGCGCCCCATAACCTTCGTACCACACCGGCCGAAAGAGTCCCTTCAGGCTCGCCTCGGGATGCCGCGGGTCGATGTCGGCGCGGAAGATCTGGCTCGGAGTGACCGCCACCAGGCCGTCTTCCTTGGGCGCCATCGCCAAGGCCAGCACCGGCTCGGGTTGACCGCCGGGGCCGGCCGGCAGGGTCAACGACCGCAGCAGGGTGGCGTTGGTGACGTTGTAGAGACGGATCTCACCATCGGCGAAACCGGTCCATAACAAGCGGCTGCGCGCTGACGACGCCAAGGAGATAGCGGCTGCCCCACTGGTGGACAAAACCTTCGTGGTGGTGAAGACATCGCGCCCTCGGGGGTCGAGGACCGAGGCTCTCAGCCCGGCGCTCTCGAGCTGATCTTTGGGCACCGTGAAGCCGCCACGAACGGCGCCGTCGGAATCTCCCCAGATCAGCGTGGTGTTGCCGAGTGTGAACTCCAGACTTTCCAGGGACCGGCCCTCGGCCAACAGGTTTCCCTGCTCGGCCAGAAACGATTCCTCGGTATCGGAGCGACGAATCCGCATCATCATACCGTCCGTCCAAGCGAGGATCACATCGCTACCGGAGCCGGTGATGGCGATGTGGCTCGGGGCCTCACGCTCAGCTGGCGGGGCGAAGGGCAGATCAACCGGGGCGTCAAACTCCAGGGTGGTCAAGCCGGTGAGAAAGTTGGAGCTCTCTTCGCCGGAGATCGCCACTAGGCGGAGGGCGCCGGGAGACGCTTCTTCGTCGACCACCGTGTCTGCATCGACTGGGTCGTCGGTGGCTGACGGTCCCTGCTCGACAAGTGCGACCACAAGTGGTCCGCTGGAGCGCATGACGTGGCGGAGCAGGCGTACCGGGCCGTCTGCGACACGGATCAATGCTCCCATCTCAGCCGCGAAATGCTGGACACGATATTGCCCGGTCGGGGTGCGCTCCACCACGCCTTTTTCGAAACTAACGGGTACTCCGGGTGACGCCTCGATCGCTTGCAGCGTCTCCGCTGGCAGCTCCTCTTGCTCGAGAAACTTGGCAGTGAACCCGATCTCCGCCAACTGGACCGTACCGTCGGCAAGACCAAAAGCCGCCAATTCACCACGGATGAGAAATGACGAGGTCAACATCTGTCCTTCTGGGAACAGTTGGATCTCGTCACGGGGCTCGCCGGAATCAAGCCGGAACACTTCGATTTTGCCGCTAGGCAGCAGCGTCCAGGCGAGCACCTGATACTCGTCCACCCCAAGGTGAACGATCTTCTGTTGCCCGTCTCCTTCGACAGACCTACGATCGAAGGCTTGGAGCTGGTCGACTCTAGCGGGTAGGAACAACGGAACCACCACCCAGACCAAAAACATCATGACGCCCAAGACAGCGATGATGGTGCCGATGCCACCGATCGAAATCAGAGCGCCGGCGATTCGGTCGGCCCACAACACGCTGCGGCGAGTCTGGCGCTGGCGGGTACGGCCGGTGAATGATCCTTTGGATTCCATAGTGCCTTCTGCGGTAGGTCTTCTGTAGAGAAGGGATGTTCTGCCAGTGAGTCTGCTGTCGGGACTTCAAACATCAAGACGGGTGGGGCGAGACCCTCCTCTCCGCGACGAGGGCCGGCGCCGCCACCCAGGAAAAGAAGGGCCAGCCCCACTCCTCCTTATCGAAAAACGGTTGCCTCGGAAGCACAGAGCCTCCGGCAACCGGGACCTCAGCACCTAAATATCGATCCCGACTCCAGCGAGGGTCTTCTTGGCGATGTCGTAGGACACCGGTAGGTAACCGTCCTTGACCACTACTTCCTGACCCTCTTTGCTGAAGATCAGCTTGAGGAACTCGCGGCGTAGTGGATCGAGATCCTTGCCGGGCTGTTTGTTGACGTAGACCAACAGGAAGCGCGCCAGGGGATAGTCGGCTACTGACTCCGGCGAAGCGGGAATTGCCTCGTCGCCGTGCTTCTTGGCCAGAGGCACGGTGGCGACATCCGCCGTCTTGTAGCCGAGACCACTGTAACCGACGCCACCCAGGTCGCTGGCCACACCCTGGACCACCGAGCTCGAACCCGGCTGCTCTTTCACCGAGTCCTTGTAGTCCCCTTTGAAGAGGGCGTGCTTCTTGAAGTAGCCGTAGGTACCCGAAGCCGAATTGCGACCGTAGAGACTGATCGACTTGTTGGCCCAATTACCGCTGAGACCAGCGTCACCCCAGGTGCCGATGTCACTGCTGTTACCGCCCTTGCGGGTGGCGGAGAACATGGCATCGACTTGCTGCAGCGAAAGGCCGGCTTTGGCGATCGGGTTGTCCTTGTGGACGTAGACCGCGAGCATGTCGATCGAGGTCTGTACGGCGATCGGTTTGTAGCCGAACTTCTTCTCGAACTCGTCCATCTCCTTGTCCTTCATCGCCCGGCTCATCGGGCCGAAGTTGGAGGCGCCAGCGATCAGGGCCGGCGGCGCGGTCGAAGAGCCTTTGCCCTCGATCTCTACCTGCACGCTGGGATACTTTTCTTTGAATTTTTCAGCCCACAAGGTCATCAGGTTGTTGAGGGTATCGGAGCCAACGCTTTTGATCGTTCCGGCGACCCCGGAGACCGTTTCGTAAGTAGGGAGCTTGTCATCGACCTTCACCTGGCCGGCAACCGGCCCCGTCGCCAAGAGAGCACAGGCAGCAGCGGCAGCGGCGATATTGCGAACCTTGATCATTTTTTCCTCCAATGAGTTCTGTGTCGGCGAAAAGTCGCCTGGGCCTGGAAGGCGAGCCTGAGCTCGTGGCTTCCAACTTCCCGTCGGCAGTCCTCAGGTAGGTACCGAAGCTAGACCGGTAACAGGGAACTTCATGGTGAGCACCCAATCCATGGTCCCATCGGCACCTCGCCCAGGGAACCCCGCTGGGGGTTACAAGAGGAAAGTAGCCGTATGATGTGAGGATCGCGTAAACGTGTCGCGCAGGCTCAATGAAGATTCGATAAAGAGATTCTCAACGAGCCTTGAAGAGCTGTTTTGCGAGCTGTTGGTTCTGGAGTTGAGAGAAGCTGGCGAAACGTTCGTTGAAAACACGCCGCTCGTGCAGCTGTCCCGCCTCCAGATCATCCGCCAGTCGGCCGATCGCCATCAGTGTGGCCACTGGCGCTGTGCCTTGCCGATGCATGTCTTCAGCAAAGCCGATCAAACCCTGACGCTGGACTTCACAGTCGT
>JAJCXQ010000507.1 GCA_029263355.1 Acidobacteriota bacterium
CCGGCAAGTTGATGGAGGGTGTGCTCGCCTCGTTCGCTCAGTTCGACAACGATGTGCGTGGCGAGCGCACCGAGGCCGGCATGAAGGCAGCCCTGGAGCGCGGGCGGTGGACGTGGAAGCCACCGCTGGGCTACCTGAAGCCGAAGGACGACGGTGAGGCGGCCAGCCTCGTCATCGACCGCGAGCGTGGGCCGCTGGTGAGCCGAGCCTTCCAGCTCTACGCCACGGGTCGGTACACCAAGAGACAGGTGCTCGATCAGGTCAGCAACCTCGGCTTGCGTACCGTTCGTGGCAAAAAGCTGACGCCGCAGTCGCTCGGTGCCATGCTGCGCAACCCGCTCTATCCAGGCTGGGTCGTGGTGCCCAAGTGGAACATCGAACAACGCGGCGACTTCGTCGCGTTGGTTGGTGAGGACACCTTCCAGCAGGTCCAGGCCGTGCTCCAAGGCAAGAAGCCAACGCTGACGCCGAGGCAGCGCAACCACCCGGACTTCCCGTTGCGGAGGTTCGTGCGCTGTGCGAGCTGTGACAAGTCGCTAACGGGAGGCTGGTCGAAAGGGCGCACGGAGCGTTACGCCTACTACGGTTGTTCGAACCGTGCGTGCTCATCGAAGGTCCGCGTCAGCAAGGCCGAGCTAGAGACGGCTTTCCTGAGCCAGCTGGAGGCTCTCCAGGCGCGTCCGAGGTACGTGGCTCTGTTCAAAGACATCGTGCTCGACGTCTGGAAGCAGAGGCAGAAGGACGTGATCCACCTGCGGGCCAAGCTGGAGCGGCGGCTGGCCGACTTCGCTGCTCGTAAAGACCGGCTGGTAGACGCTTTCGTCTACCGTGAGGCACTCGACGAGGAGACCTACCGGGAGCAGCTCGACAAGCTCAACGAGGAGATCGCCTGCCTCCGGTTGGAGCTACACGGTGCCCGTCTCGACGAGCTTGATGTCGAGGGCGTGCTGGCCTTCGCCGAGCAGCTGCTGGTCGATGCTGCCCGCATGTGGGCGGAGTTCAACCTCGACCAGAAACAGCGGTTCCAGCAGCTCATCTACCCCGAGGGGCTGGCGTTCGATGGTCAGGCTTTTCGAACCGCCGTAACTTGCCCGATATTCAGCCACTTACGGGCAGTCTCGGACGAAAAGGAACGTTTGGCGTCCCCAACGGGATTCGAACCCGGCTGCTCAGCAGCGGCTCGTTCTGGCTCACTCTCAGGTGCCCATCACGCGCGGGAGAGTTACGACGCGGGCGCATCGAATTGATAGAACGGGAGTTGTGCGAGACGGTGCACAGACCGCCCGTGCCTCGGCGTCGCTTACCGCGCAACGAAGCCACGCTGCGCGGGCCCTTACTGCCGGATCTTTTCCGTCAGGTGGGTCAGCAGGTCGATCTTGGTCAGCACTCCGGCCACCCGCTCCCCATCGAACACCACCGCGAGGTTGGACCGGTTGAAGGTGTCGACCAACGTGTCGAGCGGCTCCTCCATCGGTAGTCGCACGTAGCGGGTGGACAGGATCTTCTCGACAGCGTCTGCGGCATCGACGCTGCTGGTGCACAGGCCGCTCAGGAGGTCGGACTCGGTCACGATGCCGACCAGCTCGCCGCCGGCGAGCACCGGCACCTGTGAAATGCCGCGCTCGTGCATCAGGTGGACGACATCCTGCACCTTGTCTTCTCGGCTGGCGGTTACCACGTCACGCCCTTTGCGTGTGATCAGGTCGGCCACGGTGCCAGCGAGCTTGGGCTCGGCCAGTCCGTTCTCCCGGAGCCAGTCCTCGTTGTACGCCTTCGACAGGTACTTGACCCCCGAGTCGGGCAGGATGACGAGCACATTCTCATTCTTGCGGGCGGTCTTGCCGTACTTGAGCGCGCCGGCGAGGGCTGCGCCACACGAGCTGCCGGTGAAGATCCCCTCCAGGCGAACCAGCTCGCGGGTCCAGAAGTAGGCCTCGGAATCCTCCGCCTGGACGACGTCGTCGAGGTACTTGAGCTCCTGGATGGAGGCCGGCATGAAGTCCTCGCCGATGCCCTCGATCAGGTAAGTGTGGACCGGGCTCGGCTGGCCGCCATGGAACACGCCGTAGTACATCGAGCCGACCGGGTCGACACCGACGATCTTGATGTCGGGGTTCTTCTCCTTCAGGTACTTGCCGATGCCGGCGCAGGTGCCGCCGGTGCCGATGCCGAGAACGATGGTGTCGACCTCGCCGCCGGTCTGCTCCCAGATCTCGGGCCCGGTACCGCGGTAGTGGGCCAGTGGGTTGTCCTGGTTCTGGTACTGATTGCAGTAAAACGAGTTCGGGATCTCCGTCGCCAGGCGCTTGGAGACCGAGTAGTAGCTGCGCGGATCGTCCGGCTCGACGGCGGTCGGGCACGTGATCACCTTGGCGCCGAAGGCGCGAAGGTTGGCCACCTTCTCGATGCTGACCTTGTCCGGCATCACGAACACGACCCGGTAGCCCTTGGTGCAGGCGGCGATCGCCAGGCCGACGCCGGTGTTGCCCGAGGTCGATTCGATGATCGTGCCGCCGGGCTTGAGGTCGCCCCGTTTCTCGGCCTCTTCGATCATCACGATCCCGATCCGGTCCTTGATGGACAGGCCGGGGTTGAAGTACTCGAGCTTGACGAACAGGTTGCACGGCAATTCCTGACCGATCTTGGTCAGCGCCACGATCGGCGTGTCGCCGATGGTCTCGAGGATGTTCTTCTTGGCCCCTTTCATTCGTGTCTCCTGACTCCAATTCTAGCCGCCGTCGCCTCGCGCGGAAACAAAAACGGCCCGCCGGACGCCGCGGGGTGCGGCGGGCGGGCCGGATTGCGCCGGACTGCGCCGGAGATGGCCGGGTTTCGACCATCTCCGGTGCGCGACCGGCCTACAGCGGGCCCTCGGTGACACCGTCGGAGCAGATCCCGACGACCTGGTAGTAAAGGATCTCACCGGCCGGACCCATGGCCACCCCGACATCGACAGCCGACGTATCGGCGGCCGACGCCGTGGTCGTGAAGACCAGCTGAGAGGTCGGCGCGGTGGTATTGGAGAACGGAATCTCCCGTTTCACCTCGACGGAGTAGACGTTGTAGCCACCATCCGACACGCTCTCGACGTCCCACACCATCTGGACATCGAGCTCGTTCGCGTCCTTGAACGCCAGCAGGTTGGTCACCGCCATCGGCTGGTTGGCGCAGCTGGAAATCACGATGGGTGCGCAGTCGCTGAGTCCCGCCGGCGGCGTCGAGGCGATGGGCGCGGCT
>JAJCXQ010000508.1 GCA_029263355.1 Acidobacteriota bacterium
GGTCCGAAACGATGGAGAGGAACTTGAACCGATCTACACGACTACTACTAAAGAATTAACTTACTTTTCACTCAGAATGGTCTTGACAAAGGGGTCCACTTCACTCGCAGCTCGCTGGCGTCTAGCGGGCTCGCTAAGGCGATCGTACTAGCAATGACGCCTAGCCAGCGGTTCATTGGAATCCTCCCTCATCGTAATGCTCCTCCAGGGGGTCATCAGCGACAGGGCATGCAAACCCTGCGGTGACTACTGCATGGCTGTTTCGACAGATTTGTAGAGCGTAGGCTTGGAAATTTCCATCATCGCGCAAATCTCCTTCCTGGCGCTACGAGACGCGTTCCGATCGGGCGATCTCTACATCCCGGAGAGCAAGCAGCACGTTTCCTTCTGGGACCTCTTGATCTCGGACGCGCGGTCGATCCTGTACTGGAATACGGTCAAAATGGGCGCAACCGTAGATTGCCTGCGAGCGGCGGGCGAGACGATCAACGACGAGGATCTTTCACACGTCTCGCTATTGCCGTTCAAGCACGTGATGCCGAACGGTACCTACTTCATCGAGGGCTAGGTGATTCTTGTACAAGATCCTACGGTTCTGAAGGCCCTAACCGATGCCGAAACCGTAGGTTTTCGTTCAAATGCCCCCGCTGGTCCAAGTAGGACGAGCACCAAGGGCTGCAACGGTCGATATAATGCCGACATGGCCAAGAAGCCTCTTCGCCGGCGTGGGCCGCAACTCGAGCTCGCCGGTCATTTGGCAGTGGCATTCGTCAACACCGGCGGAGCCCAGAGCAAGAGCCGTCAGCTGGGAGTCACCAGCTACGACGAGCTCCTCGCCTGGAGCCTGCAAGTGGACCTACTGTCCGCGGCGGAGTCTGAAGAGTTGCGGCGAGCCGCTGCCGCGCGACCGGCGGAAGCCGAGGCGGTGTTCGAGCGGGCGGTTGCCGTGGGCGATGCCCTGGGCGATTTGTTCGTCGCTCTGCACCTCGAGAAGGCCTTCCCAGCCGACGCCCTAGCGACGCTCAACCAGGCTTTGATCGACGACATGCCAGCAACCTACCTGGTCCCCGGCGAGCGAGGTTTGACTTGGGGTTGGGTGGGGGAGTCGCAGGCTCTGGATCGCATGTTGTGGCCAGTATTCCACACCGCCGGGGAGTTGCTGATCTCCACCGAGGGGCGGCCCGAGGTTCGCCAATGTGGCCTTTCCGTGTGCGACTTGTTCTTTCTCGACCGCACGGCGGCGCGCAAACGTCGCTGGTGCGAGATGACGACCTGCGGCAATCGGGCCAAGGCCTTACGCTACTATCGCAGCAAGGGGCGAGCGAAACGGGATCAAGGCACCTGGGGAATTGGCAAGTGGCGACATCGGCGACGGCGACCGAGCCGGCAAAAGATTTGACTGTCTCCAGCGGAGCTGCGAGACGCAGGACTGACTCGCTTGACCTATCAGAGCACTCGAAAGGTTATGCGAACCGTTCGCTTTACTATCCAATTGATTACAAACGTCAAGCGAGTGATTGGCTTAACCTCACTCAGCGATTTAGAGGTTAAGCGTATTGTTGGCTTAACCGCGCATTTCATGAAGACGGTTAGGCGAATCTATCGCTTAACCATCTTTCCTTGAGTGAAGGTTAAGCGTACCATTAGCTTAACCTTCATTTTGATTCCAGAAGTTAAGCGAGTGTTTCGCTTGACCTATGTGATCCAGCAAATCGTCAAGAAATGGTTGCCGAGGCTTTCTTGTCATAGCCGGGTTGGCGAAAGATTCCGCGCTCTCAGCGCGGAGCACTTTCACCACGGGCAGCCGCTGGCCCAGGGGCGTACTTTCCGTGGCTACGGGCTGGGTCTGCTGTCGGCCAAGAGCGGAGGCTCCAACCAGAACCCGGTCTCGTCGAATCCCGTCCAGCCGTCCTGCGGCGAGGCGTGTGAAGCCGCGGTCAACAGCATCGGGAGCAGCCAGATCTTCCAGATTCGAGCCATCAGCGTCTCCGTTCGAGGTCCGGCGCAGCTCGGCACAGGCGGTGAGACCCTATCCGCCAAAACTAGAAGTCTCATTTTTCCTTCCTCCTCTTGCGCTCTCTAGTTATGTAGCAGGATCACATCCCACATCGTAATGATGTCGTGCTCACGTCCCACTAGTGACCAGAAACGAAACTCGTTGCCGTAGTCGTCCACCTTCCGAGATTCCCCATAAGCGAGATCTAGAAACAGGATGCCCGCATCCGAGAGCGTGAGCAGCTCGCCAACGTCAGAGACGCCGTCGTGATTATCATCCAGCCAAAGGCTCAGCAGCTCGAAAACGGCATCGCTCGATGTGATGTAGCCGTCCAGATCTCCCCCGTTGTCGGGTGCATCGAAGACTGTCAAGGCGGCGAAGCCGTTCGGCTCGACTGATGGCGGCTGCTGCGTGACGCCGCCGAACAATTCCGTTCCGTTGTCAATGATGCCGTTTGCGTTGCGATCCAGCACCAAGAACGCATCATCGGAACCGCTGACCGTCCACGCAACTCGATCCGCGCTCCCATCCGCGTCGATGTCAAAAACGACGCCGCCCAAAATCGGCGTCAGCTCGTAACGCTCATCAATCAGGCTGATCACAACCGGCGTGGTTCCGCCTGGGCCGCATTCCTCGACACATTGATTGTCTTGGTTGGCATCGTCACCGTCTGGGCTGCCGGGCGCGGGCTCTTCGGTGCTGTACCAAAAATCATCAACAGCTTCACAGTCGGCGGCGTTGGGACGATCGCCAACCCTCGTCCCGGCTGGCGCGCTCTCTCGCATAATGTTCGACGGACAAGAATTCCCCCGCAGTCCCATCGCGTGACCGATCTCGTGCATCGTGAGTTCGAGATACTCCCCCGTACAATCCGCGCCGTTTTTTGTTGTCTCGTAGATGTTTATTGTCCCATGAGTGATGCGGCTGCCGGCCGCTGGGCTCGACGTCACCGCGCATCGGTGCATCGGTCACGGTGGAAACTACCGACGTATGCCCCGGTCATATAATTCACCCGGAAAACAATCGATGACGTAGCCGTGAAACTTAGCTCGGGGACTCTGCTACCGCAAGCTTGATTCCAGCCCATGAGGGCGTCCCTGAGTGCCGTTGAAGTGCCGGCAGCAATGCTGTAGTTGTTGCCGCCAGGAATCACCCGGACTGCGCCTATAGGCGCGTTCGCATTGAGATAGTCGACTGTCTGCTGTTGACAGGTCTGGGCTCGTGCGGGCACTGAATAGAGCAGAAAAATGACGAATAGAAGACCTGGCCACTTCATCGCCCCAGCCCAGCCAAAAGAAGCGGAAGCTCTTTATTCGGGTTGCGCGGCGTGAACAGATAGCCATGTATCGAGGGCTCGCTCGAGATCGCAACTAAGGCGTTGGATTCCAAGTCGTATAACGGCAGCGCCAGCATTGCATCTTCGTCAGCCAAGAACAGCAAAAACTCGCCAGTCGGCAGCGGTTTCCCAATGCACACCGCCCGCCCGTTTATGACCATCCTCGCGTAAGAATGAAAGATCAAGAATTCTTGCGTCGATCGCACCTTGCCATCATTCTTGAGGACGCTGGCCACCTGGAATCGTAGAAGCTCACCAGGGCGACCATAAGATAATCCGGACATTGATTCGATGATCTGACCAGATGCGATGTAGTGGGCACGGCTGCGCAAGCCCGCCGCTGTTTCGGTCGAATGATGAAACGACATCAACATCTGCGGTTCGCAGTCGTCGAGATCGCCACGGTCAATCTGTGAATCAGAGACCAGCGGGGAACGGTCTAGCGCTTGGGATAGCTGAATCCACCGCGGGGACGTGATAGTTCGGTCGTCGCTTCGAGACGCCTCGAATCGCTCTTCTGACTGCCAAGCTGGCGGATCATTCGGATCCGCTCCCTCCAAAAGCAGTTCCGGAATTGTCGCGGCCTCGACACAACACGCTAGAAACAAACCCACAATGAACATATAACGGATCGTCTTCCGCTCCTTTTGCGGCGCGATCATCGCGCCGCGTTTGAATCGATTCAACACTTAATTCTCCTTGTCCTTACAGGGTCGATATTTATTGACAAATCGACTCTACAGCATACTCTTTCGGCGTTTCTATGAGAAATCGCTCACCGACCGGTTGGACTGTGCGTTCAAACGTGAGGAAGCCCGCCGGATACCGCTCGAGTCATCACCTCAACAAGCCCCCCATCCGACGGGCGGGCGGCTTCGATCACCGTCTCGACGCAGAGTTGGGAGACCGTCGCTGGCGTCCTGCTCCGTCGAGCGCTCCGACACGATAGCGGCGGACGCAGAATCATTTGGTGCTCTGATAAATGGCTGTGATCAACCCGCGGAGTCAGAATCCGGCCCAGCGGGCGAAGGGTAACCACCACCCCTTCCAATGCGACCAGCACTGGGTCACCCGTGACAGCGGCGGCAGCGGCTCTGCCTCAAGCTGCGGCAGCTGAGGGTAACCGGCCAGGATGTCGAGATCGTCGCCAGCGTTCGCGACCTTCTTGGTGCCCGAGCAGAGACCCGTGACCAAGAGGCCCTGGCGCTCGACGGCATAGATCAGATATTGGTGGCCCTCGACAAAGTGATAGCCGCAGCCGCCGCCGTTCCTGCTGGTGTGAGTCACGGCACGGGCGGCGGTGACGCTCTTCCAACTCGCTTCCACCTCCAAGTGGACGAGCGGTTCGTCCACCTGCCAGATGAGCCCGGTGTCGAATCGCTGATCGATCAGCTCCAACAGCCGGTAGTACCAAGGAGGGTAATCGCAGATCTCGGCCACCGTAGCGATGAAGACAGCTCTTGATCCATCGAAGGTCTCGGTAGGACCCGGAAGACCACGGCAGGTGCAGGCGGCACCGGGAGACGGGAGCAGCCAGGCTCCGCTGATCGCTACCAGCGTGATCAGCACCACGTTCCGCTGCGCCGCCTTCCTCACCGTCACGGCCTTTACGGTGCTCCTCATGAGGAGATGGACCCGCGCGCGGCGAGATCGGTTCCGCCGAACTTCAACCTGCCGCCATTCGGGCTCGAGGAGGAAGTGCTCTCGCCACTCGGCGGGCCTCGACGAGAGCCAAGTTGCGCATGGCTTCCGACTCCAAGCCGGATCAGGGCCTAGCAGCGCCTGTTCGCTTCGTGTCGTGGGTTAGCGAGACAATTGGGAGCCCGACAGCGATGACGCAAAAAGGGATCAGCCAACCTGTCTTGAGTGCATGAATGAGATCGTGGTAGCCGCGTTCTGGAAGGATGGAAACAACGATCAAGCCTAGGTGCCAACTGGCCAGCCACAATACGAAGCCGATGATCCAGACGGCGGGCGAGAAACGGAAGAAACATCGATAACCCGCGTAAAGCGCCAAGATCGATGCGCCCCATACCATGGGTGAGAGCCAGTGGACGTAATCAAAGAGCGCGCCGAGTGTCATCACGTAACCCATGGCTGCCGCGCCGCCCACAAAATAGACGCTTGCTGCATAATCGAGCACGAACGACACAATGAGCCCCCAAATGGTGACGAAGCCGACGATTTTCGTTGAGCGTTCGTCAGATCGCGTCACGAACCGAATCCAACCAAGAAAGAGCAATCCTCCAAGCGGAATCGAAATGTGGAAGTATCCCAGCCACGTCAATCCGTCCCATCCACGGAGTTCCACCTCAAGCCGCCAAAGCAGTGCGATGAGGAATGCCGCGATTAGGAGTGTGCGGGCTGGCTTCATCTCTATCTTGAGCACGTGGCTGGATCCTGGGTAAAGAGCCTGACTGAACGAGGCCCATTCAGGGAATTCCCTTCGGCCTCCCCGACACCACTTGCCACCATGTGATCGCCGATTCGCTGGTTCGCGTGGCTGGTCGACGCCGGACATTCAATCTTGTCCCTATATAGTCTATCTAAGAACAAGTGCGGCACCCGAGGCCATTCTGGATCGTTCAACAGCCCTACGAAGATCCCCGGAGCCCCTGGGCAAGAACAGTCCTCATCGTTCAAACGAGAGGAAGCCCGCGGGATACCGCTCGAATCATCACCTCAACTAGCCCCCCATCCGACGGGCGGGCGGCTTCGATCACCGTCTCGACGCCGAGTTGGCGGAGCGCCTTAGTCGTCACCGGGCCGATCGAGAGTGCTTTCATCTCGGCGCGCCGATGGGTCCAGTCCACTCCGAAGAGATCGGCGAAGTGTCGGGCAATGCGGGGACTGGTGCAGGTGACCCAGCCGATGGTGCTGTCGGCAAAGAGCTCTTGGGCCTTACTGGGGGCTTCCGGTGGCAGGCGTTTGCTGTAAGCGGTGAAGGCGCGGACTTTGAACCCGGCGGCACGGAGACCGTCAACCAACTCGGGGCGGGCGTCTTCGGCTTGTGGCACCATCACCTGGCCGCCGGCTGGCAGCAAGGGCGCCAGTTCAGTCAGCAGGCCGGTCGCTCGCGGAGTTGCCGCTTGGAGAGCAGGGGTAATGCCAAAGGACGCTAGGGCGCTGGCGGTGGCGGGCCCAACAACCGCACAGCGAGCCGCCAGCGGGCGCTGAATGTGGGGCATGAACGCCGTCACCGCATTAGCGGACGTGAACACGAGCCAATCCATTCTGGCAAGGGCCATGGCCGCGATCCCCAGCTCATCGGGGTTGGGCGGTGCGGTGATCTCGATCAACGGCAACCGCACGACCCGGGCGCCGTGAGTCTCTAATGCCGTCACGAGGCCATCGGCCTGATGCACCGCCCGGGTGACGACGACGCGCCAGCCGTTGAGCACGGAGGTCACGACCGAAGGCGTGCGAGGATGTCGTTGGCTCCTTGCTGCAACATCGCTTCGAGGCAGGCTTCGGAGGCACTGGCGGAATCTGTCCCGACGCCTTCGCCCCGGCTCAAATGTTTGCCGTCCGGTGTCGACAACATCGCCGTCAGTCGCAGCTGGCCGTGCTCCTCGCGAGCCCAGGCTGCAAGTGGCAAGGTGCAGTCCCCTCCGAAAGCCGTCACGATGCGACGCTCGGCGTCAGCAACGCGGGCGGTTGCTGCATGATCGAGGGCATTGCACAACGTCTCGGCTCGACTGTCTCGCTTGACCTCGATGGCCAGGATCCCCTGTCCTGGGGCCGATAGCATCTGTTCTGCGGGTAACGGATAAGCGGGTAGATCGTCTACCTCCAGACGTTCGAGGCCGGCCGCCGCCAGGATGAGGCCGGCATGTCCGCTCTTGATCCATTTGCGGAGCCGTGTCCCAACATTGCCGCGGATCGGCTCGACCACAAGATCGTCTCGATAGTGGAGAAGTTGCGACTGGCGTCGATGGGATCCCGTCAACAGGACGGCGCCCGATGGCAGCTCGTCGAGGTGGGTCGCGACGTCACAAATCAAGGCGTCTCTAGGATCGGCACGCTCGGGATAAGCAGCGATTGTCAGTCCATCTGGCAGGCTCACCGGCAGATCCTTGAGGCTGTGGACGGCAAGATCGATCGAGCCGTCGTCGAGGCTGCGCTCGAGCTCTTCGGTAAACAGGCCCTTGCCACCGAGTTGCTTGAGGTCACCGAGCTCACGGTCACCGCGGGTGCTCATCGGCACCAGCTCGACACTGAGGCCGAGATGGAGCTGTTCCAGGGCGGTGGCCACTTGTCGAGATTGGGCAAGGGCGAGAGGACTGCGGCGGGTGCCGAGTCGCAGAGTCTGTTCGGTCATGTCGAGGTTCTCAGTCTTCGTCGAGGCGGAAAAGTTGGCGAACCGCTTCGAGGTAGCGATAGTCGAGAGAATTGTTGGAGCGTAGGTGGGTGCTCGGATGGTGCAGAATTTTGCGTACTAACGCACGAGTGAGACGGTCCAGATCAGCGTGGGTCTCGGCTGGAAAATTGCGTTTGCTATAGGCGACCTCGCGCTGGCGAAGTTGCTCAATGTGTTTCTGAAGCTGGGTCACCACAGGCTCGGCGGCCAGCCCACGATACCAAGACGTGAAGATCTCGAGCTCACGATCCAAGATCTCATGGACTCGAGGAATCTCGTCACGCCGCTTGCGCAAGTTCTGTGCGATCAACTGCTCGAGGGAATCCACATCTTGAAGAAAGAGATTCTCCAAATCTCCAGCCGCCGGGTCGAAATTCCGAGGCACCCCGAGATCAGCGGCCAGCAGGGGGCGTGCTTTGCGCGATGACATTGCGTCCTTGAAGTCGGCACGGCTCAACACCGGTTGATCAGCGGCGGTGCATGCGACAACAAGGTCGGAGTTTGCGAGGGCTCGGTGCCGATCTTCGAAGGCGATGGTTCTCGACTGGGGGAATAGCTGCTGAAACTCTTCGAGCCGCTGACTGCCGCGGTTGGCAACAACCAGCTCTCTCGCGCCGCGCTCGAGCAGATTGCGGGCCACCAAACGGGCAGTCTCTCCAGCGCCGAGCAACAGTACAGAGCAAGTGTCGAGCCGGCGAAAGATGCTGCGGGCGAGGTCGACGATAGCATAGCCGAAGGAAATCGCTCCGCTGCCGATAGACGTGTCGTTGCGGGCCTTGCCACCAGCGGCAACCGCTCCTCGCATCAGGCGTCTCAGAACGGTACCGCTGGCTTCGATCTCTTCGGCAGTTTGGGCTGCTCGGCGCACCTGCCCGAGGATCTCCGGCTCGCCAAGGACCATCGACTGCAGACCGCTGGCGACCTCAAAGAGATGTTGCACGGCTTCATGGCCGCGTTTGACGTAGAACCGTCCTTCGCCTTCGATTTCCGGCGCCCGTTGGAGGAACACTCGTTCGAAGCCAGTCCGGTAAGCCTCTGCCTCCCTGTGGGGTAGGAGGTAAATCTCGGTTCGATTGCACGTCGACACCAGAGCTGCTTCGGCAATGTCGTGGCTCGCTCGAAGCGATCGCAGCAGTTCGTTACCTTCGTCTTCCGAATAGGCGATCTTCTCGCGCAAATCGATCGGAGCGCAGCGGTGATCGACGCCAATCAACAGCACCCGTGGCAGGCTGACGTCGGTGTCGCGTCGGGAATCGAGCATTCTTGAAGTCACTGGGCTATCTATCCGAGAGACTCAATGGAAGCCGTGCAGATCGGTGAGGAAAAAATTCACCGCGATCAGCGAAAAGAGCACCGCCCCGAAGCCTGCGAGGCTGGCCATCGCGGTCTGGCGTCCATGCCATTGGCGCAGCCGGCGTAGGGTCAACGCAAGGCCATAGAAACCCCAGGTAGCGATCGTGAAGAGAATCTTCGGATCACTTAACCAAGCGCCCTCGAAAACCTGCTCCGCCCAGACAGCGCCGGAAACCACCGCGCCTGCAAGAGCAATGAAACCGGTAACCAAGGCTCCAACCATCATCCGTTCCAACACCTCGAGCGGCGGCAGCTTGCCGAAGAAAACGCTCGGCCGCCGACGTTTGATCTCGTGGTAAAGGCGGAGAAAGAGGAATCCATAGCCGGCAGCTACTGCGAATGCGGCATAACCCAGAAGGCCAAAGCCGGCATGGGTCGAGAACAGGGGATTGTGAAAAATCTCCCGGTACGGTGGGTTAGGGGTTCGGAGGAGCGACGACAACACCTCGAACAGTCCCGCAATCGACAGGATCAGGAATCCGGTTGAGGATGACTTGCCGTGCCACTCGACGAAGGCATAGACAACGGCCACCGCGAAAGCGGTGGCAGAAAGCGCCTGAGAAACGGTGGCGTAGGGAAACTGCTGCCAGCGGATCCCTAGTAGAATCAGATATCCCAGATGCAGCGCTAGCGTTGCATGGAACAGAGGGCGGGCAGTTTTACGCGGAACCTTGTGGTCGGCAAAGAACAGCCACCCGTAGCCGACTGCCACAAGCACATACAGCAACGGTAACAAGACCACCGCAATTCTGAGAACCAAGTCCAAGCCGTTGTCTCCTCGGTAGCATCCGACGGATGGGCAACCAACTGGCGAAGCTTATATCAAGCACCCAGGATAATCCTGAGCAAAGGCCGACATGGGTTGGCTTGTCCGCCGACATCCGCATCTGCTAGGGTCCGACGTCTGCATTCGAAGCTACGGACAACGGCACGCAAGGTCTCGGTTTTCAGCGTTTTGTGCCTTACAACAACGATTTTCTCTGCCAGGCGGATCTTGAATTATGGCGAATACGATTGTGCTCGGGATGCAGTGGGGAGATGAGGGGAAAGGAAAGATTGTTGACCTCATCTGCCCGGTTTTTGATGCTGTAGCCCGATACCAGGGCGGCCACAATGCGGGCCACACGGTCAAGTTTGGCGATCAGCACTTCGCCCTGCATTTCCTGCCCTCCGGAATTCTGCACGCCGGCATGAGCTGCGTTCTAGGTAACGGCATGGTGATCGCGCCGGAGGCCTTCTTCAAGGAGCTCGAAGAGATAGAGGCCGCTGGGGTCGACACCACCGGGCGCATCTTCGTGTCCAATCGAGCTCACATCATCCTGCCAACACATGCTTTGTTGGATCAAGCCCGTGAAGAGACCCGTGGTGAGACCAAAATCGGCACTACGGCTCGTGGCATCGGTCCCGCCTACGAAACCCGCTCGGCTCGAAGCGGACTGCGGGCCTGCGATCTCGCGGGACCGGACCTCGACGAGCGTCTGCGGATCCAACATCGCCAGATCGCTCCACAACTCGCCGATCTCGGCGGTGAGCAAGCGCCACGACCGTCGTCGCTCGCCAAGCTCTGCGCCGAATGGGCAGAGCGCCTCCAACCCTACCTATGTGACACCGCTCTGTTGCTGAACCAGTGGATAGACAAACGGCGTCGTGTGCTGTTTGAAGGGGCGCAAGGCGCCTTGCTCGATATCGATCATGGCACGTTCCCCTATGTCACTAGCTCTAACTCAACAGCGGGAGGAGCTTTGACTGGAACCGGCGTCCCGCCGCGGCGGATCGGCGGCGTATTAGGAGTGATCAAAGCCTATGTGACTCGAGTCGGTGGCGGCCCTTTCGTGACCGAGCTCGAGGACGAGGTCGGAGAGCACCTGCGTGACCGCGGAAATGAAGTCGGGACCACCACCGGTCGTCCAAGGCGCTGCGGTTGGTTTGACGCTGTCGCCGCGCGTTACGCCACAATGCTCAACGGAGTCTCTGCGCTGGCGTTGACCAAAATCGACGTGCTCGACGAGCTCGATGAGATCAAGATCTGTATTGGCTACGAATATCAAGGCGAAGTCCACCGCGACTTCCCGGCGGAACTGCCGGTGTTATCCGATGCTGTGCCGGTCTATCGCACTATGCCAGGATGGAAGCAGCCGACAGCTGGAGTCCTCGAGGTTGACGCGTTGCCCCAAGAAGCCAGAGACTACATCGCTGTTCTCGAGGAGGAGATTGGTGCTCCCATAGGATTGGTATCGACCGGCCCACGTCGCGAGGAGACCATCCTGGTCGATCGCAAGGAGATGAGAAAAGTCTTGTCCGGCCGTTTGCAAGAGGTCGTCGAGCACCGCAACTCAGCTTGAGCTCTGACAGCCTTCGCTCCAGAGTCTTTCGCTACAGAGTATAGGCCGGGCTGATAAGACCATCGGCCCAATAATCTCGAGGGGCGAGCGCGGTTTTCAGCGCGTCAGCGCGCGATCAAAGGCTTGGATCGTGCGCTCGATTTCCTTCTTGCCATGGACGGCGGAGAGGAACAACGTTTCGTAGGGTGAGGGAGGCATGTGAATACCCTCAGCGAGGAGTTTGTGGAACACCTCGCTGAACAGCTCGTGGTCGGACGCCTCGACGTCGTCCAAACACTCGACCGGGCGATCGATGAAGAAGAAGCCAAACATCGAGCCGTCGCGCTGCACACGAAGTGAGACTCCGTGGCGCTCTGCAACTTCCAACATACCGCTTTCGAGAGCTGCGGCTGCGGCCTCGAGGCGATCGTAAACGAGGGGCTGCTGCTGAAGCTTCCGCAGAGCCGCAGTGCCGGCTGCCACCGCCAGCGGATTACCCGACAGTGTTCCGGCCTGATAGACCGGGCCGGCTGGAGCGATGAGCTCCATCAGATCTCTGCGGCCACCGTAGGCTCCGACCGGTAGGCCGCCTCCGATAATTTTGCCCAGGGTGGTGAGATCAGGCTTGATCCGCCGCTGGACTTGGGCGCCACCCCAGGCGACGCGGAAACCCGTCATCACCTCATCGAAGATCAGCAGAGAACCATGTCGTCGAGTAATCTCTCGTAAGCCCTCCAGATAGCCGGTGACCGGCGGCACCAGTCCCATATTGCCCGCGACCGGCTCGACGATGATGGCCGCGATTTCATCAGGGTACTGCTCGAAGAGGTCGCTGATGGAACCCAGGTCGTTGTAGGGGGCAACCAGCGTGTCATTGGTGACAGCTGATGGCACCCCCGGCGACGACGGCACACCGAGGGTTGCTGCGCCGGATCCGGCTGCTACCAAGAAAGCGTCTGCATGACCATGGTAGCAACCGGCTAATTTGATGAATCTCTGGCGCTCGGTAGCTGCTCGAGCCAGGCGCAGCGCCGACATCGTCGCCTCGGTTCCGGAATTTACCATTCGCACCATGTCCATCGCAGGGAAAGCGGAACAGATCAGCTCGGCGAGTTCTACCTCAGCAACCGTCGGCACACCGAAGGTCGTACCACGCTCCAACGCGGCCTCGATCGCTGCCAAGATCTCAGGTGGCCGATGGCCAAAGATCAGAGGGCCATAGGAACCTATGTAGTCAATGTATTGCTTGCCATCTTCGGCCTCGAGGTAGGCGCCATCGGCTGACCGCACAAAGATCGGTGTCCCGCCGACTCCGCGGAACGCTCGGACCGGGGAGTTGACACCACCCGGCAGCACATTTTGAGCACGCTCGAAAAGGTTCAATCGAGCCCTCCTTCCCGCATCAGGCGCGCCGCGTCGCGGGCGCCGTAGGTAATGATCAGATCAGCTCCGGCGCGGCGTATTGCTATCAGCGACTCGACAAGTGTCCGTTCATAGTCGATCCAACCGTTGGCGGCCGCAGCCTGCAGCATCGCATACTCACCGCTGACCTGGTAGGCGACCAGTGGCAGATTGAACCGATTTCGAACTTCGCGAATCACGTCGAGGTAGGGTAGTGCTGGCTTGACCATCAA
>JAJCXQ010000509.1 GCA_029263355.1 Acidobacteriota bacterium
GTAACCAAAAGCCAGCGGACCGTAGGCCATGACGTCGGCGATTGGCTGCTGTTCGAGGCTATCGAGCTGCAGGCTTCTAAGCTCTGCTTTGATTGTGTTTTCACGCGAAGCCACTCCCGCTCTACGAACAAATGTCATCGACTCGGCATCTGCTCCCCAACGTGGATAAAGACCATCTACCAAGTAGCGACAGGCGGCGCCCGAGACCGAGCAGAGCAAAATTCGATCGTCCTTGTCCGAGCCAAGGATCAGCCCACCGTTCGGCGACCAACGCGGCGACCGCAGGCTCACTCGCAACGCCTGCTCCTCGCCGCTGGCAAGGTCTCTTATTCGTAAATCTCCCGGTTCGCCGTTCGCCAGCGGTGTATAGGCGATGCGTTTACCTCTGGGATCGACCACCGTGTCATAACGGTCCTTGAGCGACCAATCCGGCAACACTTCTCGGCTCTCACCGCCCGCTGCGGCGACGACACGAAAACTCGGCTCTGGATGTGCTTGGTAAAAGTAAATCCGCGAGCCATCAGAGTTCCATTGCGGGAGAATATTCCTCTCCCCCGAGCCGCGGGTGACTTGCCGCAGACCTTTGCCGTCGATCCCAATCACGAAAATGTGATCGGCGCCTCCAGACGGCGAGAAGAACGCAACCCGGTCACCGGTGGGCGAAAGCGTCGGCGAGGCTATCTCGAAATGGCTGTCGAAGAGTGTCTGAGCTCTACCTGTTCCCGCCGAGCGGAGCTCGAGAGAATACGAAGGGTTGGACAAGGTGTACACGAGCTGCCGGCCGTCGGGAGACAGGCCAGGCTCGGTATACCGCCCCGCCTCTCGGGTCAATCGTCGCGGCTCACCGCCTTGCGCAGAAACACACCACAGATTGGTCTCGCCGGCGAGATCGGCTGAGAAGATGATCCAACGCCCATCGGGAGTCCACACCGGATCACCGCCCGAAAACGAGCTCTCGATCAGCCGCCGCGGCTGCCCACCGGCAATCGAGACGACCCACAAGCTCCCGTCCAACCCCACTTCTGGTTGAAAGTAGACCAGCGATCCACCATCCGGAGAGAACGCTGGTGATCGTGGTACCCACCTGGCGAAAAACGACGCCGGGATCACGTCCGATCGCACCAGATTCCGCCCATCGACATCCGCCAGCCAAATCGCTCCCCTGTGCTCCACCACTAGCCGTTGCGCACTGCGATCCAACCGCGGATTCGCCCCTAGCTCGAGGATCTGCCGCGGCTGATTGCCGGACGCCACCGCCACTGACCAGATGCCGGCCCCGCGCACGCCGAAGAGAAGCCGGTCGGGCTTCAGCCAGCGGGGCCCCTCCCCTGCGAAACCTTCAACCGTTAGCTGCTTGGGCAGTCCGTCGTCGAGCGACTGAATCCAGACCTGTGCTCCCCCATCGTGATCGTCTCCCACGAAGGCGATCTGGTCACCCGTGGGCGAAATACTTGCCTGGTGTCCAGGCAACGCTGAGATCAACCGATGTCCCGTCAATGCTGGCGGCCGAGAGGTCGCGACCACCAACCACACTAAGGTCGCCGCCCCAACAGCACCCACTAGCGTCAGCGCGGGTCGCCACAGCGCTGAGCGACGGCGCAAGACGGGCGCAGGCATGACTCCCGAGCGGGAGGTATAGATCCCAGTTCCATAAAGATCATTGTGCAGCGAGTCGAGATCCGCCAACAGATCTCCCATGCTGTCATAACGTTCTTCGGGCGCCTTCGCCATCGCCTTGGTCAAGATCTTCTCGAGACGAACCGGCAGCTTGGGTTGTAGGCTGCGCAACGGCTCGGGCTGATCGCTCAACACCGCCTTGAAAATCAAGATCGCATTACGACGAGTGAACGGTGTGACGCCGGTCAGCATCTCGTAGAACAAGGAGCCGAAGGAGAAGATGTCGCTGCGGGCATCGATCGCCCGCCCCTCAATCTGCTCTGGAGACATGTAAGCGGGTGTCCCGACCTTGACCCCAGGCGCGGTCAGGGTCACCAGCCCTGGATGTAGGCTCGAGATATCGTCAGATCCCTCGAAGCCTGACGGAATGAATCGTTTGGCCAGTCCAAAGTCGAGAATCTTGACGTCATCACTCGGCGTGATCATGACGTTCTGTGGCTTTAGATCACGATGAATGACCCCCTGTTCGTGCGCACAGGCTAGGCCGTCAGCGATCTGGATACCGTAGCGTAGGGCCTGTTCCAGCGGCAGCCCTTCGTCACCGATCAGGTGATCAAGAGACTTTCCCTCGACGAATTCCATGGCGATGAAATCTCGATCGCCAGCAGAGTGAATCTCAAAGACCGTGACGATGTGGGGATGGTTGAGCAACGAGGCCGTTTGCGCCTCCCGCATCAATCGTTCACGGATCATCGGCTCGGCGAACGCTCCGGCGGGCAGCACCTTGAGGGCTACGGTACGCCGGAGCCTCAGATCCCGGGCGCGGTAGACCACACCCATCCCACCAGAGCCGATCTCGTCGAGGATCTTGAAGTGTGAGATCTGTTTCTGCATATCTCCGGCCCAGCTGTGCCGTGGAATCCGGCTCACCTCAGAATAGGCTAGAGAAGATCCTACCGCCTCCAACGAAGGTTCCAAACACACTTCCCAGTGCTGGTAAGACGAATGCCAAAAAAACCTTCAACAGCTTATTCTGCCACCATTTTCTGAGCACCAGGATATCGTCGCCTACGGTCTGGAACTCTTTGACGACCGGCGGCCGTACATAGGCCTGCACGATGGCTGTGATGTAGTGAGCACCCACAACCGGCGTCAGACTGGTGATCGGGGCGGCGACAAAGCCCGCCAGAATGGTCAGAGGATGGCCCAGGGCAATCGCAGCGCCGATCGCCGTTGGAATACTGTTGACCAGCACCCAGAAAAGAAGGTCTTCCCCCATCTTCTCAGTGCCTTGCGTCCAACCGATCCAGGCCAATGCACTCAGAATCAGAATCGGAATGGCCCAGCCGATGAACTTCCACGCTGGCGAAACCGTCGGGATCTCACTCAACGCTTCGAGATCTACTTCGTGTTGCTCGGACAACGCGCGCACGATACCTTCGAGATGCCCAGCACCTACAACGGCGACCACTCGTTGTCCCAACGAAATTCTGATCCGCTCAGCTAAATAGGAGTCACGTTCGTCAATCAGTACTCGCTTGAGAGCCGGAAGATGTCGCCCGAGATCATCCATCAACTCGGACAGTACATCCTGCTCTTTGAGCTCCTCGAGTTGCTCTTCGGAGATTTGAGGATTCTCGAAAGTCGCCACTAGCAGCTCGGAGAACAGCACGATCTTGCGGAAGAACGGGGTCGCATGGCTAGCGCGCCGCAGAGTGACACGGACGTCACGGTCGCACAGCTCGGTAGGGATACCGTGCTCCTCAGCAACGCGCGTGGCTTCGAGCAGCTCGCTCCCGGGCTGGACACCGAGATCGCCACCTAGACGTTTTTGGTACGCCGCTAGCAGTAGGTTCATCAACAACGTCGGCAGCTGTTTCGAACGGATGACTTGTTTGAGGTCGAGGGCCTGCCATTGTTGGGCTTTGGCCAACGATTCGTAGCGTTGTGGGTCGAGCTCGACACACACGCAGTCGGGTTTCTCGGTCTCGATGACTCGCCGTACCAGATCGACTGAGCTGCGGGATACATGAGCCGTCCCGACCAGGATCAACTGGCGGCCATCAAGATCGAGGAATCGCACCTCCGGCGGGTAAGGCTCCGACGCGGCGCCGCTGGGCGCGGTCGGCAAATCCATGTTCAGCTCAGCGCTCCTGTGCTCAGCTCTCTGATTTGCCGCGGCCTTGCCAATCATCCAGGCTCGAAGAGGCCCCGAATGCGTCGCTCAAGAAGTCGGATACCGGAGTCGGTAAGCCATGCTTGAGTAGTGGCGTGATTTTGGCGATCCACGGCTCTCGGACCCAAACGCGTCGTCGTTTGACAGCCTCGACGACTTTGTCCGCGATCTGCGAGGCGTCTAGCATGGTCGTCGTTTTGGGCGGAGCAGCACCCTCGAACATGCCGGTATTGATGTACGTTGGGCAGACAGTCGTCACTCCAACCTTACGATGTCCGAGATGTTTGAGCTCAGCACGGATCGACTCCGCGAAACCGATAGCTGCCCACTTGCTCGAGGCATACGTTGTGCCTTTGGGCAGTCCGACATACCCTGACGCACTGGCGATGAACACTAAATGGCCGCGAGGCGAGGCGAGGATGTCGGGGAGAAAGGCGTGGGTCATGGCCACCATCCCTTCGACATTGACGCGGTAGGTCAACTGATGCTGGGCCAGCGGGACATCCAAGAAGTTTCCACCAAAAACCACACCAGCATTGTTGACCAGTAGGTCAATGGCTCCGGCATCATGATGCAGCGCCGATCGCACCTCGTCGATTGCATCGATATCGGTGACGTCGAGCACATACGATCGACAGCGGACTCTGGAGCTTGCCAGCTCTTCGCGAGCTGCTTCCAAAGCGATACCGTCCAAGTCCGTGAGGACAACTTCCGCGCCCTCCTGGGCGAAGCTGCGCGCCATAGCGAGCCCCAATCCTTGAGCCGCGCCGGTTATCAACACCCGCTTCATGTTGAGTCGGCTCACAACCTGACCTCCGCATCGACGGTGTCTTCACCTTCTGAGCGGGCGATAATCGCCGCTCCGCAGGAATCGCTGAAGATATTTACCACGGTCCTTCCCATATCCAGCGGGCGATCGATCGCAAACATCGCTCCGACGATGGCGTCAACTTCCGGTCCTTGCAGTCCCACTGCATCCAACACCAAAAAGATGATGACCAATCCAGCCGACGGCACCGCTGCTGCACCGATCGATGCTAACAACGCGGTCAGCACGACAACCCCCTGCTGCATCAGACTCAGGTCGACTCCTAGAACTTGCGATATGAAGAGCACCCCGGCGCACTCATAAAGCGCCGTACCATCCATGTTGACCGTCGAGCCCATGGGCAATACAAACGAGGAGACCTTGTTCGATACCCCGACCTTCTTCTCTACTGCGGTCATCGTGACCGGCAGGGTCGCGGCTGAGGAGCTGGTCGAGAATGCCATCACCATCGGCTCGATCATGTTGCGGAAGTGGATCTTTGGATTAATCTTCCCGAGCACGATCAACACCAATGGCAAGGTCACAAAGAGATGGATGACCAACCCGGAGGCGATGGTGATCATGTAGAGCCCCAACGCCTTGAAGCTGGCAAAGCCCGTCGCCCCCACCACCCGCACAATCAATCCGAAGACACCGATCGGCGCAAACTTGATGATCCCACTGGTCATCCTCATCATGGCGTGGAAGGCAGCGTCGAAAAACGACGTCAGGATATCCCGCTGCCCTGTCGGTAGGCTGCCGATGGTCATGCCGAGCAAGATCGCAAAAAAGATGACCGCAAGCATTTTGCCTGACGCGGCCGCCGCGATCACGTTCGTCGGCACGATGTCGAGCAACAGATCCTTGGGCGAGGTTGCCGTCGTGAGCTCTGGGAGCTCCGCCGCCTCGACACCGGCAAAGGTTGCTCCGACTCCCGGGTTGATCAAGTTGACCAGCATGAGCCCGGTCATCGCGGCTAACGCGCTCGTCAGGACATAGTAGCCGAGAGTCTTGCTGAACAACCTACCGAAGCTGCGCCCGCCGCCCACCGAAGCGACACCTGAAATAATCGACGTCAAGACCAGCGGAACAATCATCATCCTGAGCAACTTGATGAAGATCTCACCAAGCCAGCCGACCTTCGGAATAAGCTCCGGACCGCCCAAGAGACCGGCAACCGTGCCGAGAAACATCGCCGCGAAGACCTGCCAGTGCAAGCGCCGATACCATGGTAGATTAAGCGTGCCTTCCATTGCGCGGCGACGTTATGGCATGCGGGCTGGGACTGCAAGTGCATCGGCGAACCGTCCAGAACTCCAGTTCAACGCAGCGACTTCTAAGAACCTGCCCGAAGCGCCCGCCTACGTTTACCTCGGAGCCAGTGTTTCGACTCGCTGGTGGAACCCCAAAATGAGCCGCATCAAAACCCCTGAGACCTGGCCTAAACCGCAAGTTTGGCCGACCCTTGAAGTTGGCGAGACCCTCTCCCGCGGCGTGTTCAGCGTTCAAGATGTCGTACGTCGATCGCCGCGTACCGGTCGTACCGGCCGATACCAAGTTCTTCACATCCCCGACTGGGCCAACGTCATCGCTCTGACGCCGGACGATGAAGTGGTGCTGGTGTCCCAATACCGCCACGGACTCGACGTCGTTACCCACGAGATTCCAGGTGGCGTCCTCGAGCCGGGTGAAGACCCAGCTAGCGGCGCCGCTCGGGAACTGGTCGAAGAGACCGGCTACACCGGCGAGCTGCCTGTCCACCTCGGCACGGTGCATCCCAACCCCGCCATACAGGACAACGCCTGCTCGACGTGGCTGATCACAGAAGCTCGCAAGACCACCGAGCCGACTCCCGACGAAGGCGAAGATCTAACCGTTGTCACGGTGCCCATAAGCCAAATCCCAGCGCTCCTGCGTCAAGGACATATCACGCATTCCCTGGTGGTGGCGGCCTTTCACTGGCTGGAACTCGCGGGTTCGGGCGCCCTTGCACGATGAGGCGTGGGTGATGATTCGCCACCGTAACCTCGGCCTCACAATGGTATGATGAGGACACTGTGATCACCCTCGAAAAGATCGGCAAGTACGAGGTCACCCAGAAGCTCGGCCAGGGCAGCTTCGGGGTGGTCTACAAAGGTCGAGACGCCTATCTCAAGCGCGACGTTGCAATCAAGATCTGCTCGGTGGAAGACGAGGGGCTACGAAAACGGTTCTTTCGAGAGGCCGAGATTGCCGGCAAGTTGGTCCATGAAAACATCGTGACGGTTCACGAGTTCGGCTTCGAAGGCGATATCCCTTATCTGGTGCAGGAGGTTCTCTCCGGCGAAGATCTCAGTCCCATGGTCAAGCGTCGGGCGCCGCTCGCCTCGGCGACCCGTATCGAATACCTACTGCAGGTCGCCAAGGGCCTCGCGTACGCTCACTCCGAAGGGGTGATACATCGCGATATCAAGCCCGCCAACATCCGAGTGCTCGAAGATGGCCGGGTCAAGATCATGGATTTTGGTATCGCCAAATTGGCCAGCGCTGAAACTCAGCTGACGCAAAAGGGCGTCACGATGGGTACCGCGAGCTACCTTCCACCCGAGCAGGTCCGCGGCTCAGATCTAGATCACCGTGCCGACATCTTCTCTTTCGGCGTTCTCGCCTACGAGTTATTGACTTACGAACGGCCCTTTCGCGGCAGTACGCTTTCGGCATTGGTTTATCAGATTCTTTACAAAGTGCCGCAGCCGATGACCGATGTGTGGGCCGAATGCCCGGAGCCACTGTCCGACTTGATTGCGCGCTGCCTCGACAAAAAGCCCGAACAGCGATTCAATTCGTTCAGTGAGCTCATCCCGGAGATGGAAACCATCCGCGATGAGGTCGCGGCCGGGAAATGGCCTGGCCTGAACGCCGACCCACCCTTGCCGACCCTAGCGATTCCTCCTTCCGACGAGAGTGAGCCGAGCGATGTACTGTCGCCCACGATCATCAGCCGGACGACTCAAGGGGTACTCGAAGGTAAGGTTGGTGAATACACGATCTCGACAGTCGTCTCGGCTGAAGAAGTTCTGCGGCCGCCAAGTAGTCACGCTGGCCATTCGACCCGTCCGATCGCTGCTCGTTCAACCGAGCCACTCCCTACCGCGCCAACTTCTGAGGCGCAAGCAGCCAAGCCCCGAGCTGCCAAGATTCCAACTGCCAAGGCACGCGTCGCCAAGACACGCGTCGCCAAGACACGGGTTGCCAAGACACGAGGTGCCAAGCCAGGACCCGCCGAAGCACTACCCACAGAGGCAATACCCGTCGAAGCATCGGCGCCGAGCCCCTCATCCTTGTCCCGCGAAGACGCGGCGCTGAAGACCAGGGTGATGCCGGTCTCGACGATGCTGCCGAGCTCAGGCGGTCCACAGGCTCCGAGCAACTCCCTCGAGTCTGACTTGACCTCGACCGCCAACGAAATCAGCGAGCTTGTGGCTCAAGGCAAACTGGAGGCCGCCAAAGAACAACTCGAAGCAACCATCAATCGCCAAGACCTGACCGGTATCTCCGCTCTCCAGGCGCCAGTGCCTGCCCACCCGTCGGCACCGAAATTGGTTAGTGGTGGCGGACAACCGCCAGCGTCGCCCCAACCGCCAGCGCTGCCCGACGTTGGCCACCCCCCGACGAGCGCTGCTTCGGTCGTGCCCGCGGATGCAGCGGGGAGTGATACCTACCGCACGGTCTTCCGCCAACCTTTGGATCGACGCAAATGGGGCGCTATCGCGGCATCAGCGACCCTCGCTTTGATCATCCTCGGCTGGGTCTCACTTCGAGATTCAGGGACGACACCAGAGGAACTCGCCGAGCCGGAGCTTCCCGTCCGCGCCGTCGCGGAGCCGCCCGCTACCCTGCAAACCAACCTGGGGCCACTGGTGATCAACGCGACACCGTGGGCCAAAGTCGCCGAGATCACTAACGAAGAGGGCTATCTGCAAGAGATTCCCGAAGCCGCACAGACTCCCATGTACCTCGAGCTGCCTCCGGGCATGTACAAAGTTCAGCTGCACGATGCGACGGGCGAAGACATACAGACGTGTACTGTCGAGATCAGTCTCGAAGCGGTTGCAAACTGCACCCCAGCCTTCGCCGAGACCGACGCTACCGAATACTTCAAGGCAAGTGGATGGTGGCAATGAAGCGCCTACCGGCACTGGTCGGGCTCATACTTGTGGGAAGCCTAGCCGCCGAGCCTGCTACCGCCGATTCGAAAGAAGTCCACAGACTTGGACTCGAGGCCGTTGAGGCCGGGCGATGGAGCGACGCTGAGAGATTCTTTCAGACGGCGATCGAAGAACGTTCCGAAGAGAAGGTCAACCGTTTCCTGAAGACCGCCTATTTACCGCATTACTATCTCGGCATCGCTCTCGCTGAACAAGGCAAATGTCGCCTAGCTCTCGAGACATGGGCCGAATCCCTGCGGCAGCAGCAAATCCAGCGCTCCAAGCAACTCGACGATCTCAACCGGCGCAATGAGCAGTGTCAGAATCACCTGCGTCAGGTCGAAGCCGCCGCCACCGAAGTCGAACAGGCTCTGGCAGCAGTACGAGTGTCTGCCAACTCCCTGGCAACACTCGGCAAAACACCGGAGCTGGCGCCGTTGTGGGATCAAGGATCTCCCTCGTTCAGCGAGCTTCAGCGCCAAGCCTCTCAACAGCTGGCCGACGCACAACAGAGCTTCGACCAGGGCAAGAGTCGAGACACGCTCGAACTCTTGGACTCAGCGAAAACCTTGGCTAATCAGGCCCGGAAGGACTTCGAGGCAGCCGTGGCAACGGCTCGCCAACGCCTGGGTGATCTCAACGCCGCAACCGGTGAAGCCCTTCAAAAACTCGAGCAGGCCGAGATCAGTGCGCGGCGAGTCCTCCGTTCGATCTCGCATCTTGCGCCCTATCCGTCGAACTTGGGAGCCCGGGTAGCCGATGTCGAACGTACTCTCGAAGCTGTCGTCGACAGCAAGTCCGGAACCGACGCATCTGTCCTCGACAAGTTGACGGACGACGTGACGGTCGCGATGGCCGCGTTGCGACGGGCGGCTCG
>JAJCXQ010000510.1 GCA_029263355.1 Acidobacteriota bacterium
CATGTTGATATCGCGAATACGACGAGCTCTACACATCTCGCTACCAAAGTCGACGAGACCACGGCGGGTCTATCGTGAAGATCCGTCGGCAAGACCCGTCGTCCGCTCTTCTTAGCGTCACGTGGCACTTCTTACTCACCGTGTGCATCGCCGGAGCCTGGAGCTCGGTTGCCCAGGAGGCGTCCGACGACAATAGCGACGCGTCTCCAGGCTTTCAGGTCGTTGTGAACGCCGCCAATCCGGTCGAGACGATGGAGGCCTCCTCTGTCGCCAAAATCTTCCTCAAGAAGATCAAACGCTGGGAATACAACGAGAGCATCACGCCGATCGACCTCGGCCCCAAGAACCCGGTACGCGAAGTTTTCACCAGAGACGTTCATGGCAAGAGCGTCACGGCGATCAAAAGTTTCTGGCAGCGGATGATCTTCTCGGCTCGCGGCCAGCCCCCGGAAGAGAAGAGCTCGGCGGAGGAAGTCCTGGAATTTGTTCGCACGACCCCCGGTGGTATCGGCTACGTAGCGGCTGGCACTCCGTTGGGCGACGACGTCAAAGAGCTCAAGATCACCCCATGAATCGATCGGTCACTCGGGTTCTCGCACCTTCGAGCGTGCCCGGATAGGGAGAGGGCGGTATGTTCCAAAAGATTAGCCTCAGATGGCGACTGCTTATCATTCCGTGTATCGCGATCCTCGGATTTGTCGTCATCATCGGAATGCAAGTGCTGTTTGGTAAGAACGTTACCGAGCTAGGTAATTCGATTCGAGGTTTCGTCTTCGGCATCCGGATCCAGGCAGCACTGCTTGATCTCCAAAGAACCTTCGAGGATGCGACGACCGAAGAGAATCCCGAACGCCTGAACGATGCCGAATTACAGAAGAATCAGATCCACAGCCATCTCGCCTCCGCCAAAAGCTATGACAACTTCGACAGCGAGCAAGTAGCTGAGCTGGAGCAGACCTTCGACAACTATTACGACCTGGCCACCGGCTATGCGACGGCATGGATCAATGGAGGTGGCGTATTGTCCCAGGACGTTCTCGCGCGCGTCCGGCCGATGCGTGAGCTGCAAGAGAAGCTCAAGGGCCAAGTCAAGGCGCTCTCGGCGCAAGACGACGAAGGTGACCTCGACAAAGCCTTCGTTAATCTCGAGGAGCAGCTGGACAGGCTTCAAGAGCGGCAAGACAACGCCCAAAGCGCCATCGTGCTGCTCTCGGTCGCCGCCTCTATCATCTTGTTGCTAGCTGCGTACTTCATCTTCGCTTCCCTCAACAAGCCGGTGAATCAGGCGGTGCAAGTTGCAGACTCGTTATCGCAGGGCAATATGAATACCACCGTCGAAGTGACCAGTGACGACGAGATTGGGCGACTCCTAAAATCAATGCAGGCCATGCTCGCCTACCTACGGGAAATGGCGAGCGTAGCGTCGGCAATGGCGACCGGAGATCTGCGGGCAAAGATCGACCCCCGATCAGAGGCGGATCTCTTCAGCCGCGCGTTCCGTGACATGTCGGAGAATCTGCGGGAGATGATTGGCCGAGTCAAAGAAGCGTCGAGCGCGGTTGCTGGCTCGGCCAACGAAATCTCCAGCTCGTCTTCGCAAATCACCCGCGGCGCCGAGAGCCAGAGCGCCTCCGCTGACGAGACGTTGTCGACCATGGTCGAGATCGCCGCCCAGATCGACAGCGTCGCCAAGTCGTCACAGGCCCTGGCAGTAAACGTCGACCAGACCTCCTCCTCGATTCAGGAAATGGGCGCCTCGATCGAAGAAGTAGCCAAGAACTCCACTAACTTATTGACCTCCGTTGACGAGACTTCGTCAACCATCGAAGAAATGGCGGCGTCAATCCAGTCGATCGAGGCCAAGGTTCGGGTCGTCGACGACGTCTCGCGCGAAGCCGCTGCGATCGCCAATTCTCGCGGTGACGAGCTGTCGGCCATGATCGCTGGTATCAGTGTCGCGGGTCAGGATATCGGTAAGATTGTCGGCATCATCGAAGACATCGCTGACCAGACCAACCTGTTGGCCCTCAACGCCGCGATCGAAGCCGCTCATGCGGGAGACGCCGGGCGTGGCTTCGCAGTGGTCGCCGAAGAGGTCAAACGCCTCGCCGAACGCTCGGTAACCTCGACTCGCGAAATCGCACATGTGGTCGAAAATGTACAGAAAAATACCAGCGACGCCATCGAGTTGACCGGCGTGATCTTGCGCCAGATCGTCGAAAGCGTCACCCGCACCTCAGAACTTGTGGGCGAGGTCTACAGCGCGACACAGGAACAGTCCGGAGGCGCGGCCCAGATTCTGCAGACCTCGACCCACATGCAGAACGTCACCCGCCAGCTGGCTTCGGCCGCCAAAGAGCAGGCCAACGGGGCACGCGACATGATGAAGGCTGTTGAAGTCATGAACCGCATGACCCAACAGGTCGCCGATGCAAGTCGCGAGCAGAAACAAGGTGGAGACCTGGTCGTCAAGGCAGTCGAGCGCATCGCTCAGATCGCCCAGCAAAACTTGGCGGCGGCCGAGCAACTCTCGTCCAACACCCACAATTTGACGAACGAGTCCGAACGCCTGCTGAGTGTGGCAGAAGTCTTCACCCTAGATGCAGGAAACGAGTAGGCTTCGCCGCGGAGACCGGCAAGGCCACACCCAACAGCTCCGAACCGACAAGGGTCTCCAGGGAGGGAGCCAACAGCTATGAGCGGCGCACCGCAGCCCTTCGAAACGACATGGCAGGAGTGTATCGAGCTTCTCGACAAGCTGCCTTCGATGCCCGTCGAGGAACGGATCGACGCCATCGAGCGTCTGATCCGTAACCCCAGTCCAGGAATCCGCAGTCGATCGCTACGCATGGGCGCCGCCGCCATTCCCGACGAGCGGTTAAAAGATTATCTACGTTCAGACGCTGACGACGTGCTGCGCAACGCTGGGCTCGAAATGCTCAAGATGCGTGGCAACCGGGGCTTCAGCCTGATGTTGATGCTGCTCAAGGACGACGATCCCGATGTTGTCCTTCAGGCGGTGATCGCGCTCACCCATCTGCGGGATCCACGAGCTCTGGAGCCGTTGCGGAGCGCCTTGCATCATCCTGATCCCAACGTCGTGCAAGAAGCCATCGTCGCGATTGGCCAGATCGGTGACGCGCGCGCGATCCCAGATCTACTGGGCTTCCTCGAAGCCGACTCGTGGCTTCAGATGGCCGCCGTCCAAGCTCTCGGCAACCTGCGTTCGCCCGTGGCCGTGCCTCACCTCGAAGGGCTGCTGACAGACTTCATGGCCGGCCCAATGGCTGCTGAAGCGCTAGCTCGAATCGGTGGCCTCAACGCATTCAAAGCCTTGGCTCAGCACTGGCTGCGATTTCTCAACGAAGTGGACAACGAGACCACACTCGGTCTGCTGGCGCACATTCTGGAAGGGCTGCCAAGCGCCCCGCAGGCGCCGCAAGGCTTGGTCGAAGCTTTGGATGAACAGTTGCGCAGCGACCAAGACAACTTGCGGGTCGCCGTCGGTCGGTGTCTTCTGGCCCTCGAGACCGGAACCCATGATTCCGAAGCCCTGAACCAGGTCGCCAGCTTTCACCGTGAAGCCGCGGTGCTGCCTGCTTGTATTCACCACCGTAAGGATTTGATTGGCCATCTGCTCGAGCAGAATGGGATTCAACGCGCCTGGGGCTTTTTGCTCGCAGCCCGTTTCCCCAAGGAGACCCCGCCAGCATCGGTGGTTTCGGCCCTCCAACATTCTCCGACCCCGGACCAACTTGGCCCAATTCTGAGAGCTCTTTCCAAGTTACGCGATCCGGATGTCGGCGCTGCGCTACTGGGCTTCTACCTGCGTTTGCCGGACGAACAACGGACTACCGTTCATCCACTGATCAAAATCCACCAGCAGGCCCTACAGCAGCGACTGGAATCTGATTCTGACGTCGACCAGGCAACTCGGGTGGTCCTGACGGCCCTGCTTGGCGGATCTCCTGCCGAGATCGAAGAATCGTTACATCGACTGACCGACGAGAATCGGGTGCGCGCCCTGCGCGAACTGCTCGATCTCGAGAAGATCATGCGCAGCCTGCCTTGGCAACGCTGGCTCGACGAAGCGCCCGAGACCTATGGCACGGTGGCGGCAGAGTTTGCTGCCCGCGCCAAGGTCAGAGATCTGGCACCGAGCTTTCGGCGTTTGCTCGAGCAAAAGACCGAGCCTTACCTCATCCGAACCGTTGGAGAGCTCGGCGACCGCGAGAGTGTTCCGATCTTGACCCAACTGCTCGAGCCGGAGTCGCCACTCGAGCCACTGGTGCTCGAGAGCCTGGGACGCATCGGGGGACCGGATGCCCGGGCCGCCCTGCGTCGCGCGACGTCGTCCGGACGACCACAACGCGAACGCATGGCCTATCGAGCGTTGGCCCGCTGCGCCACATCAGAAGATGACGAGATCTTCCGCAGCGCTACCCACCACAGCGATTGGTACGTGCGACTCTCGTGCGCCGAGGTGCTTGGCCGCTTCGCTCGCCCCGAGAATCTCGCCGCCTTGGCTCAACTGGCAGCCGATCCAGTACCTATCGTCGCGCAACGCGCCCTGTCGTTCCTAGAAGCCTGAGAGGGGGCCACCGTGGTGCAAGCACCTGCCGCGCTCACTCTCGAAGAGCTGGCTCTCTTCAACGAGCTTTTCTCCAGCACCTTCGGGCTGCATTTCCCGGAGCACAAACTCGAGATTCTCGAATCACGACTCCTGCCCAGGCTGCGTGCCAACCATGTGCAACGGTTCATGGACTACTACCTGATCCTACAATACGACCTACAGCGAGAAATTGACCCCTTGACGCGGGCGATCACCAACAATGAAAGCTACTTTTTCCGCGAGACATCCCAATTTGAAGCGCTGGACAATACCCGGCTCGACGAGCTCTGCCAAGCAGGTCGACCAGGCTCCTTGCGCATCCTTTCAGCCGGATGCTCCTCGGGCGAAGAGGCGTATACCCTCAACATCTTCGCGCGCAATCAGCCCGCCGCGATGGGTGCAAACACGCTTAGGATCGAGGGTATCGATATCGACAGCCAACGGCTCGCCATGGCGAGAGAAGCGATCTATCGCCCGAGCGCTTTGCGCGCTCTCACCCAGGAGCAAATTGGGCGCTATTTCAAATGCCA
>JAJCXQ010000511.1 GCA_029263355.1 Acidobacteriota bacterium
CCGACCTAGAGTTTAGGAAACTCCCGCTCTATCCTACTGAGCTACAGCCGCGGGACGGCCGATTATACGTTGAGAGGCCCCAAGAAGCTAATACCGAACCAGGGTCTCGACATCATAACCGGCCAACTTGCCACGACCATCGAGGAATGTCAGTTCAACGACGAAACCAAACGCCGCGACCACCGCGCCACAAGACTCCACCAGTTTGGCCGTCGCCGCCGCGGTGCCGCCGGTCGCAATCACGTCATCGACGATCAACACCCGCTCACCCACGGCCACTGCGTCCCGATGCATCTCGAGCTCATCGGTACCATACTCCAACTGGTAAGTTTGAGACACGGTTTCGGCAGGCAACTTACCTGGCTTGCGGACCGGTACGAACCCGGCCGAGAACTGATAGGCAAGCTGTGGTCCAAAGAGAAAACCTCGCGATTCGATGCCGACAACCTTGTCGATCACCCGATCGCGCAACAGGCGGCCAAAACTGTCGACAGTCGCCCGCAGCCCTTGAGGCTCCTTCAGCAACGTCGTGATGTCATAGAAATTGATCCCCGGCTTGGGATAGTCCGGAACTTCGCGGATGTATCGTTTCAGATCTTCCATCAGTTCATCTCCGAGAAAGTGTTCAGTCAAAGGTTGACTACCGTCGGATCTCGAACCCCCGATGCCCAAGGTCTCTGACCAGACGGTCGGGGTCTAGTGGCTCTTCCGCGATGCCATCAACACTGGCGAATCGCGGCCCCTCCTGCAACTGCTGTTGAAACCGATCGAGGACAGCCGAGTCGCCGGCCACTTGGACTTCGACCGTGCCGTCTGGCAAGTTCTTCACCCAACCAGTCAACTCGAGCTGTCGAGCGATCTCTTGCGTGAAATAGTGATAGGAGACGCCCTGCACCCGCCCACTCACGATCCAACGTCCGCCTCGAATACGGGATTCCATTCAACATTCTCCTCGCAACTCGACGGAGTTACTCCACCTCGTTGGCGTTCCAGCCATGGCGACCGATCAATGGAACAAAGCTCACCGCCTCGCCGGCCAGCTTGTTGAGTCCGTCAGCGGTCTTCTCGTAGAGCACCAACTGTTGATTAGCGCGGCTTCCCTCCGGAATCAAGAGCTTACCGCCAACTTTGAGTTGATCCAGCAATGGCTTGGGCACCTTCGGCGCCGCCGCGGTGACCAGGATACGATCAAATGGCCCGACGTCGCTCCAGCCCACCGTCCCGTCGAAGATCTGGATCTTGACATTGTCGAGTTGGTACGGGCGCAACCGCTCGATCGCTCGGCGAGCCAACTCGCCAACTCGCTCGAGTGAGTAAACACGGCCCGCCAACCGAGCTAGGATCAGGGTTTGGTAGCCCGATCCAGTGCCGATTTCGAGCACTGAGTGATGGCTCTCCACCTCGATCATCTCACTCATTCGGGCAACGATGTAAGGCTGAGAAATGGTCTGCCCGCACTCGATGGGAAGAGCGAAGTCTTCGTAAGCTTGAGCCCCAAGATGCTCACGTACAAAGAGATGACGAGGCACCTCGTCCATCGCCTTGAGGACCCGCGGATCGCTCACGCCGCGACTCTGGATCTGCTCACGCACCATCTGTCGGCGTCGGTATTTGAAAGCATCCATGTCGGTAATACGGTCGCGATGTGGCTACTGAAGATCAGACCGATGACGCGGCGGGAAATGCAAGGTCGAGACTGGCGAGCTTCTGGCGGAGGCTGGCGGAGCTTTCGAGGCCGGCATAGTCGGTGAGGTCCAGGTGAAGAGGAGTCATCGTTATGAAGCCGGACCTCAGAGCTTGGTAATCGGTACCGGATTCTTCCTGCCACTCGGGCGATCCTGCGATCCAGTAATATTTGCGCCCCTTCGGATCAAGCTTCTCAACCACGGTCTGTCGATAGGTTCGCTTGCCGAGTCGGGTCCACTCTATGCCCTTGGGTTGCGCTGCCGGAAAGTTGACGTTGAGCAACAAGTCCTTGGGCAGCCCGCCTTCACTCAACACGCAAACGATATCGCGAGCGAGCTCCGCGGACGCTGGAAAAGACGTTTCCTCACTGATCTCCTGGCTGAATGCGACACCCGGCAAATGATGAAGGCTGGCTTCAAAAGCCGCACTTACCGTCCCCGAATAGGTCACATCCCCCCCCAGGTTGAGCCCATAGTTGATGCCGGAGACCACCAAGTCCGGAGGGGACTCTTTCAACAAACCTTGGATCCCAAGATTGACACAATCGGTCGGCGTGCCATCGACGGCGTACCAATGTTCACGCACACGCTTGATTCGTAATGGGCGATTGAGCGTCAAGGAGTGACTGCTGGCACTCTGCTCACGGTCCGGCGCCATAACAACAACATCAGCGATGGTGGCAAGAGCCGTGGCGAGCTGCTCCAAACCTTCGGCGAAGATACCGTCGTCGTTGGTTACCAGAATTCTCATAACACCCTCGGGATCTTGCGAACGGCACAGCGCGAAGGTCGCAGTGTCATTCGCTCTCGGATCCCAGGTACTTGCCAACAATTACGCCAAGGCGTCGCTTGGTCGCCTCCGGAACCGCTGCTGGGTCGGTGATCAAGGCGGTGGCCAGCGCCTGCCGACAACTACACTCGGCCTCGTCTTCACCGCTGGCCAGACGGGCGACCGCTCGGCGAATCACGTCCTGCCCCATCGCCGCATTGCTATGCAAGACCGCGAGCACGGCATCGACGCTGACATCTTCTTCGTGCCAGCAGTCATAGTCCGTCACCATCGCCAGGGTGGCATAACAAATCTCGGCCTCCCGGGCCAGCTTGGCCTCCTGCAGGTTGGTCATGCCGATGATGTCGATCCCCCAGCTACGGTAGATATTCGACTCGCCACGGGTCGAGAATTGCGGACCCTCCATGCACAAGTAAGTGCCGCCACGATGAACGGTCGCCCCAGCCGCTGCCGCAGAATCCCCGAGCACTGCCCGCAGAGCGCCGCAAACAGGATCGGCCATCGAAACATGAGCCACCAAACCATCGCCGAAAAACGTATCGCGCCGATGACGGGTGCGATCATAGAATTGATCGGGCACAACAATATGCAGAGGCTCATATTCGATCTTCATTGAGCCGACAGCGCTCACCGAGAGGATTCTCTCAACCCCCAACAACTTGAAGCCATAGATGTTGGCCCGAAAGTTGAGGTCCGATGGCGAAATCCGATGGCCCCGACCGTGACGCGACAGGAAGGCCACTTTCTGCCCGGCGAGCTCGCCTAGGACATAGGGATCGGAAGGTTCCCCGAATGGCGTCTCGAGGGTCCGTTCTTCATGAACCTCGAGTCCATCCATCTCATACAGACCGCTCCCCCCGATCACCCCGATGCGATAGTCACCCATGGCGCCTCCATTAGAACCCTGAAGTAGTACGCTGAAGAAGATTGGCTACAGATCTAGACTTTGCCGATCGAACCGCGGATCTGCAAAGCGGTATCCAATGCTCGGCGTCCGTC
>JAJCXQ010000512.1 GCA_029263355.1 Acidobacteriota bacterium
CCGCCAGATAGGCCGGCAGGTAACGCCGGCCACGCCATAGCAGGACAATAGCGAACGTGATGCTGGCGGCAACCCAGGCGCCGCGGGTCAAGGTTAGTAATAAGGTGGTGCTCAGCAGGAATAGGGCTAACCAATTCCAGAGCTGCTTCCAGCCTTCGCCGGAGATTATCCGGCCCATCAACAGGAAGGTGCCGAGGAGGAGAGCACCCGAGAAAGTCATGTAGTGGGAGAACGGCCCAGGGATGCGGTTGTCGAGGGGCCCGTAGTCGGTGAAGATGTATTGGCCGATACCGTACGTCGCCATCAACCCCATCAGTACGAGGAGCCAGTCGATGATGCGGCGCACCTCGATAGTGCCGCGTACCAGCAGAATCGCCAAGGGTAGGGTGGCGAGTCCGAGCAGGCTCTTGAGCTCGTGAAGGCTGACGAAAGGCTCGAGTGACGCGATTACCGAGACGACGAAAAAGATCACGTAGAGACCAAGAGGCATGAGCAGGGGAGAGGTCTTGCGCCAGCACCAGTGGAGTCGTCGATGATGGCGGACGCTCCATAAGATGGTCAATCCGAGCCAAATATTCGACTGAGCGATTGCCCATATCGACAGCAGGTGCCCCGCAAACAGCCAGAAGCCAGTCCGCCGCGGTGATTCAGCGAGCGAATCGATGTGAAACAAGCGTTGCGGACTCCAGATCATCAGGACGGCAGATGCTAGCATCCGCCTGCCTGAAAAGGCTCTTCATATCGATCTGACGACACCCGAAGTTCTTTGAGTGGAAGAACCGTCACCCGAGAGAACCGCGAGATGGCGAGAATTACCTTCTTGGTCCACAAAGGCAAGGAGTACACTGTCCGCAAGTATCTGGCCAGTTGGGGTCAGGACCTGGCCGACAGAGTGGACGTGCGGCATTATCCCAGGCTGCGCAGCACCGGGCATACGTGGCTCAAGCGGCTGAGCCAGGAAGTACGCGCCCGCCGGTTGGGTACTTTGAGGGATCCCGGACCGCCAACCGGGGAGCGGCGAATCTACATCTTCACGGATGTCGAGCGCCTGAGCCCAGCCGAAACGGTTGTTGCCGAGGGGCTCTACAAGCGCCTGGAAGAACATCCTGATACCGCGTTGATCATCAACCACCCGACCCGTTCGCGACGTCGGCTCGAGTTGCTTCAGCTACTCAAGGCTCGCGGCGTCAACAGTTTCGGCGTTTATCCGGCCGCTGATCACCCGACTCCGGAGAGTTGGCCGGTGTTCGTTCGCGACGAGAACGAGCATGGTGGCAGCTTCTCGGAGCTACTTCACTCACCTAGTGAGCTCGAACAAGAGCTCGCTAGAGTCGGCGGTGCTGGACTCGAAAGCAAAGTGGTGGTCGAGCATTGTGACACCGCGGATGCAGAAGGGACGATCCGCAAGTATGGAGCCTTTCGGGTCCGTGGACGTATTATCGCGCGGCAGATCCACTTCAGCCACCAGTGGATCGTACGGGTCCCGGACCTGATGGAGCCGTGGACCGCGCGGGAAGAGCTCGAGTACGTCGAGACCAATCCTCACCAAGAGGAGCTAATGGAGATTTTTGCGCTGGCGCGGATCGACTACGGGCGGGTCGACTACAGTGTGGCCAACGGCAAGATCCAGGTGTGGGAGATCAACACCAACCCGATGATCTTGATTCCCAAAGATCGTCAGGATCCGCTACGTTTTGCGGCCCACGATCACTTCGGCAAGACGTTTAGTGCGTCTCTGGAAGCTCTGATGGCTAGGGTTAGCGGGTGAGGGCTGCGATCAGATCTGCTGGGTCGGCATTGTCGCCAAAGGTTTCGCTCAGGTGGGCGAAGAGGTCGATGTTGCCGGGTCCAAAAACGAAGCTACCGCCGAGTTGAAAAGGATTCTGCCCCAGCCGTCGCTGTCGATGACCACCTGCCTTGGCCCGCTTTCTGGCGGCCAGATTGTCCCGTCTCATCAGATGTAGCATCGAGGCCATTCTGAGCCCGGTTGCTTTGTAGGCTTGGCGGTCTTCGTCGATCAACAAGGGAAACGAGATCCCGGTCTGCCGTTTGAAGATCGAGCCGTAGTGCTGATCACCGAGGCCAATCGCGGCGAGGGTCGCTCCCGCTTGCTGGATCTTGTCTTCGTGGTCACGCAACTGCGCGACATGCTCGCGGCAGAAAATTCAGCCGTAGTGACGCAGGAAGACCAGAATTGTTGGCTTCTCACGCCACAGCGAGCCGAGCTCGACGTTTTGACCTTCGGTATCCGATAGGGTGATTTCGGCGAGAGTCGCGCTGAGAGTTTGATTCATGATTCACAGTATATCTCGCCAAGGCAGGACTCTGGCCGTGGATGAGAATCAAACTACGGTTCGGTTTCTCGACGGCCTGCTAGAGTACAAACCTCGATACCGATCATGAGCGTTTTAGATCGGTGGCGATGGCGCTAGTGAATTGAGAAATGACCACTTTGCGATCCACGAATCGACCCGTGAGCGAGCCTGAACGCTCGGCTGTGGCATCGGCCCACCGAGTGGTCCTCAAGGTGGGTACCCGGGTGCTGACCCACGCTAACGGGAGCCTGGCTCTGGCTCGCCTATTTGCCATCGTTGAAGCGGTGGCGGAGTTGCAAAGCGGAGGACGCGAAGTGCTGCTGGTGAGCTCCGGAGCTGTTGGGCTCGGCAAAGATGCGTTGCAGCTCGACCGCATGCCGATGGAGCTTCATGTGCGCCAGGCCTGCGCCGCGGTCGGACAGAATAAGCTGATGGGGCTTTATGATGGGGGTTTTTCACGTCTCGGGTTGGTTTGCGGGCAAGTACTTTTGTCGCAAGGCGACTTCGACGATAGGGTGCGTTATCTCAACCTGCGCAGCACCTTGAATGCCCTGCTACGCCGCGGGGTGATTCCGATCATCAACGAAAACGACGCGGTGTCGACGGACGAGCTGGCATTCCTCGACGGCGCGGAGCGGCCAGTTTTTGGCGACAACGACCGTTTGTCGGCATTGGTGGCCACCAAGCTCGACGTCGATTTGCTGGTGTTACTGACCGATGTTGACGGAGTCTACGACCGGGACCCAAGGCGTGATCCCAACGCCCGTTTGCAATCGCGGGTCGATGATCCCGAGAGCCTGGCCCAGGCTGCGGGCGGACCGGGCTCGGCGGCGAGTCGGGGCGGTATGCGCAGTAAGGTCGACGCCGCGACGGTGGCCGCCCGAGGGGGCTGTCATGCGGTGATTGCCAGTGGTGTCCGGCTCGAGGCCTTACCCCGACTATTACAAGGTGATGAGGTGGGTACCTGGTTTCCGGCTCGTCCAGGGTTGGCAGCTCGGCGTCGTTGGATTGCCTTCGCGGTCGCACCACGGGGGAAGTTGGAGCTCGACGCTGGGGCCGTTGACGCGTTGAGAGAACGCGGCGCATCGCTGCTGGCGGTTGGAGTCTCGAAGGTTGAGGGCGAGTTCGAGGCTGGGGATGTGGTGCTATTGCACGATTCCCTCGGTGCGCTGGTCGGACGCGGTATCGTCTGTTGTGATGCAGCCACCGCTCGCGAATGGGTGAGTGGGCGTCCGCCGATCGGAGTTCGAAACCATCATGCCCTGGTCCATCGGGACCACCTGGCTTTGGAGATCTGAATGGCTACGGAGAGTTCGATATGAGCACCTCGATGCCGACCCTCTCGGCATTGGTCGAGATGGCTCGTGCCGCCCGCGCTGGGCAACGTGTTTTGGGCACCGCGGCCGCGGAGTCTCGCACCGCTGTGCTTCGAGCCCTGTCCTCCCTGATTGCCGAACGGGAGGCAGAGATCTTGGCAGCCAACCGCCGTGACCTCGATGCGGCTCGTGATGCACAGCTGGCGGCTCCGTTGCTCGGTCGCCTCGAGCTATCACCGACAAAGATCGCTACCCTCCGCGAGGGTGTCGCCACGTTGGCGGCGCAGGCTGATCCAATCGGTCGCGTGGTACGTGCTACCGAGCTCGATGAGGGGTTGGTCTTGCGCCAGGTCAGCAGTCCCCTCGGTTTGCTGTTGATCATCTTTGAGAGTCGCCCTGATGCCGTGGTACAGATCGGCTCGCTGGCTTTACGATCGGGCAACGGAGTGATCCTCAAGGGAGGCTCAGAGGCGCGCCATTCGAACCGTGTCCTGATCGCTTGCCTGCGCGATGCCTTGGCGAGTGAAGGGCTGGCTGCCGAGGCGGTGTGCGGCATCGAAGGACGGGATGCGGTGCGTGAGCTGCTCGAGCTCGACGAGCTCATCGATTTGGTGATTCCTCGGGGGTCTGGCGCCTTGGTGCGTTCGATCCAGGCGTCGACTCGAATTCCGGTCCTCGGCCATGCTGAAGGCATCTGTCACTTGGTGCTCGACGCCAGTGCCGACGTCGAGGTCGCCACCCGCCTGGCGGTGGACGGCAAGTGTGGTTACCCCACCGCGTGTAACGCCATCGAGACCTTGATTGTCCATCGTGATTTTTTGCCGAAGTTACCCGCCGTCGGTCAGGCGTTGCTCGACCGGGGCGTCGAGTTACGGGCCGATGATCGGTCACGGGCCTACCTGCCGGCAGCCTCACCAGCAAGCGAAGAGGATTGGGGCACCGAGTATGGTGATCTGGTTCTGGCGGTTCGTACCGTCAACGATTTGAATCAGGCTTGTGAGCACATTCATCGTTACGGCAGTGCCCACACCGAAGCTCTCGTCACCCGTGATCCCGAGTCCCGCGAGCGCTTCCTGCGTCAGGTCGACTCGGCGTCGGTGTTCGTCAACGCCAGCACTCGTTTTGCCGACGGCTATCGTTATGGTCTTGGAGCAGAAGTCGGCATCAGTACCTCCCGCATCCACGCCCGCGGCCCGGTGGGCGTCGAAGGTCTCATGACCACGCGCTGGCTGCTCGAAGGTGAAGGCCAGATCGCAGATGATTTCGGACCAGGAAAGAAGACCTTCAAACACCGACCGCTGCCGATGGCTTAGCCAAGGTGGCGGAAGCTAGTGAATCCTCGAGTCGTCGGTATCCGAATAAGAGCAAGTGTGCCTAGAAAAACGAACGTTCCAACGGATGGGTTTGACCCACGGAGGACTTGATGGGTTTACAAGAACGCTTGGACGCACTTCGAGAAGGCTCGAAGAAACGCCTCCCAGAAGACAAGATTGCGATCATGCATCGCGCCACTTCCGAGCTCAGGGAGTCAGGCATCTTGGAAGGGGTGGCCAAAGTCGGTGCCTCGATGCCCGAGTTCACTCTCGCCAACACACAGGGTGAGATGGTGAGCTCGGCCGCGTTGCTGGCGCAGGGGCCTTTAGTCGTCAGTTTCTATCGTGGCCATTGGTGACCGTACTGCAATGCGGAGCTGGATGCTCTGCGCAAGGTAACCGGAAAGCTCGAGGAGCTTGGCGCTAAGCTGGTGGTTATTTCGCCACAGCTAGCCGAGCACGGCAAAGCGATGATCGAGCGCCATCGTCTGAGCTACGATTTGTTGCAAGATCCCGGCAATCAGCTAGCGGCGAACCTAGGCTTGAGATTCGAGCTGCCAGACTATCTGCGGGAGGTCTACTCGTCGTTTGGGCTCGAGCTGCCCGCGGCCAACGGTGAAGATAGCTGGACGCTGCCGATGCCGGCGCGGCTTGTGGTTGACGCCAGCGGCGTCATTCGCTCCATCGACGTTGATCCCGACTACACCGTCCGGCCCGAGCCGCAGGCGACCGTCGACGTCGTCGCGTCTCTGTAGAACCGAAATCCTCGGGCTTTTTCGAAAGCCCGGGGTAACGTTGGCTCGATAGCCGATGCGTCAGGGGTAGCGCAAGTGCCCCCACATACCCCCGGGACCACCCTTGACCTCGAGCACCAGTGGGTAGGTCTCACCGGCTTGCCATCCCACCGGCTTCAGCACGAAGCCTTGTACAGATTTTCCGGTGTCGTTGTCGAACGTGAGTGATTCGAGAGACCCGAGCTCGAGCTCGGCGAGAAGCTCGGTGTTGAGCTGGGTCAATGGCCTGGCTTGGCTGCCATCGGGCTCGCAAACCCAGACTTCGGGGAGTCGGGTCTCGTCGTGCAGCGTGAAAGCCAACAGATCGCCGCTGGCGGCTACGTCGAGATCGGCCACCGAGACATCATCGCTCAACAGGCTCCGGATCTCGCCATTCGGCAAATTGAGTCGAAACAACCGCTGGGCGCCTCGGTCTGCGGCGGTGAAGAACAGGCCTCGGTTGTTGGGTAACCAACGGATATTGTTGGGATGGCGATCGAAGCTGTCAGTGAGCGACCTTGGTGGCCGCTGGCCCTTGGCGTCACGCAGCAGGATCTCGGTTTGCTCGTAGGGTCCGTCAGTATGTAGGTAGGCGATCGAGTTGCCGTCCGGCGACCAGCGAGGGGAACTGTCGGAATGGGGATGTCGGGTCAGCTGGCGGACGACGGGGGGTGCTGCGTCCGTGGCCGGCTCGGCGATCGGGATGACCCACAGATCGTCGTTGGACCCGCCGTCGTATTCGTCGCCACTGTGGTCCGCATCGAACGCTAGATGTCTGCCGTCGGGCGAGAATGAAGGGTTGTCGTCGTTCCAATCGATACCTGAGGTCAGGCGCCGGAGCTTGTGGGTCTCGATGTCGAAGAGCCAGAAATGTGTTCGCTTGTCGTCGACGTAACCCACACCGTTGCGCTTGTAGAGCGCATGTCGAAACACTTTCACATCAGGCTTTGACGGGTCACGATCAGCCTCATCGTCGTCTGCGCCGTCCTCCGTTGCTCCTCGTCCGTCGTGGCATCATCTTCGGCGGTGCGGCGCGTCAGCAGTAGGTGCTGCCCGTCCGGCGACCAGAGGAACGACGAGACACCACCCTCGATCGCGGTCAACGCCTGGGCCTCACCCCCGGCGCGACGGATTCGGAAGACTTGCGTTTCCTTCTGGAGCTTCTTGTCCTCCGATGGGGTCTTAGCCACTTCCATCGGTCGTAGGAAGGCGATCCACCGACCGTCTGGCGACCACTGCGGAGCCGAATCAGCATCGCCTACCGTCAGTTGTACCGACTCCGCCTCACCGGTGGTGGGAACCAGCCAAAGACGCGAGTTGCGCGACCGCCGATCATTGCTCACCGTGGCCGCCACGTAGACAACCTCCGAGCTGTCCGGCGAGATCTGTGGTGAGTCGACGAAGGTGAAGCGGTAGTAGTCCTCCGGCACCATCGGTCGCTTGTCGTCAGCCACTGTGGGAACAGTGGCTTGGAGAGAAAGAACGCAGAAGAACAGGCAAACAAGTAGCTTAGTAGAGTGGTACAACGCTTCAATCACCCGGGTAGTTCTGACAAAACTAAGATCACTTCTTAGAATTGTCAAAGCATTGATTTTATTGAGTTAATTCCTTCGGGGAGATCGATTTCCCCTGAGTAGTGCTTCTTGGAGACCCTTCCACACCAGTTCAACGAATTAAATTCGCACGGCAGCACCCGTCACGACGATCCCACCTTCGGCGGGAATGTCCACCGTGAGTCGGCTGGGTCGACCCATCGCCTCGCCTTGGCGAATGACGATCCGCCCCGGCACTGACACCAGCTCGGCGGCCCGCAGATAGCCACCGAGAGCTGCGGCCGCGGCGCCAGTAGCAGGATCCTCCACGACACCGCCGACCGGGAAGGGGTTGCGGGAGTGGAACAGGGCAGGGCCCTCGCGCCAGATCAATTGGATGGTGGTAAGACCATCGTCCAACATCGTTGCCTTCAAGGTTGCGAAGTCGTAGTCGAGGTCAGCCAGACGCTCGGCGCTGGTAGCTGCCAAGACGAGATGCCAGGCGCCGGCATAGGCGCGGGCTGGCGGGATCGACGAATCGAGGTCGTTGCGAGACCAGCCGAGAGCGCCGAGGACGCCTGTCAGCAGCGCATCGGGAGTGGGTGTGTGGGTTGGGTCGACCGAAGTCAGGGAGGCTTGACGTATTCCGTCGTGGGTACGGACCGTCACTGGAATTTCCCCGACGAGGGTCGCCAGTCGATAAGTACCGTCTCCTCCTGCCTCACCGATAGCGACCCCAGTGGCGATTGTCGCGTGGCCACAAAACGAGACCTCTGCCTCGGGACTGTAGTAGCGGACGACACGGTCGAAACCGGTGGCGGGGGATACAAAGGCGGTCTCGGAATAGCCAACGTCCGCCGCGATGCGTTGCATCGTCGCCGGGTCGGGTAGCGCGTCTCCGACCCAGACACCGGCCGGGTTGCCGCCATCGGGGTTGGTGGAAAAGGCGGTGAGTCGATGCAGGGTGGACGTCGTTGCGGCTTTTGTCGGCATATTCTCAGGACCTCGATCAGTATGCTTTGTGGATCTCTTTCACGTTGAGCTTAGCGCGCTTCGCGTACCGACCTCCCTGACAATCGGCTTAACGGCGTTCGAGCTCTGCCAAATAATGATCCGCCAACCAGGGGAGCGGGAACTTGGTATCGACGCGACGTTCCCAGCGGTCGAGCCGGTGGATGAGGGCTGGGTGTCGTGCCGCCCAAGGTTCGACGTAGCTTGGCGGCAGCAGAGCGCCGATGGCGCTGACGCGGCGCAGTCTAAAGCCCGGCTCGAAAGCTTTTCGCAAGGTACGGATCGAGGGATAGCGAACGGTCAGTCCGCGCCACGTCACGCCGCCGCGACGCAACCGCCTAAGGGCGGTCCGCGGGTGGCCGTGAAGGAAGAACCACAGCCATTCCCAAGGCACTAATGGTCCCATCACACAGAGGACTGCCCGAGCTCCAGGCCGAAGCAGATTGGCCAGCCCGCGAGCGGTTGTTGTGAGATCGGTTGCGCAGTTGAGTGCACCAAAGTTCGAGAGTGCGCCGTCAAACGGCGGTTCGAATTGCCCACGACCGGCCGCGTGGTCCATCGCGCAGAGATCTTCGAATCCTAGCTGACGGGTCAAGACTTGGTTGGCGAGCCCGGCGTCTTCGGCCTTTTTACGCGCTGTGGCAACCATCTCGGCAGCCGGGTCGGTGGCGAGGACGAAGACCCCACGGCGTGCCAGATATGTTGCATCCTCGCCGGTGCCACAGCCCAACTCGAGGATGTGGCTGCCAGGAGAGAACGAGGCGTCGAGCCGTCGCCACACCGCTTGCCGCATCAGTGAGCCAATGAGGCTGCGAGTGAAGCTTGCATCATAGGTGGCGGCCTCAGCCTCGAAGGGGGAGTCTCGAGGGTGGAGAGGGGGCGGCTGGGGGGAGATGTTCATTCTTAAACAGAGGGGTTGTGCTTATCGTAATTCATCTATATAGTGTTTGTATTGGGTCCTTCGGAGGACCCAGAGAGTTCCAGTCGCCGTTTGTGGTGAAACGTCAGAGCGGTGGAATTGCGGTGGGGTGCCGTTAGGCGTCTCATGTCCGCCGAACAATGTCGACCTTGTCAGCGGCGATAGGTGGCAGCGACTGGGACTCTCTGGATTCTTCGGGTTTGAAGAGATCTCTCGCCCCCTGGTTCCTGTGCGTCCCTCCTTCGACGCCTCCTCCCAACCAAGGGACCAGGGGGTGAGGGCTCGTCCCTCACCCCAAGTGACGCTAGGTGAGGGCTCGTCCCTCACCCCAAGTGACGTCTGGCGAGGGCTTGTAACCCCACCCCAAGTGACGTCTGGCAACCTACAGGTAGTTGCCAGTCACCGCGGCGTAGACCAACACGATCGCCACCGCTACCGGACATACGTAGCGGACCAAGATGCCCCAAAACGCTTGAGCCGGAAGCTTTCCACCGCTGTCCATCTCGGCGACCGCATTACCTATGCCCCACTTCCAGCCGACGAAGACACAGATCAACACCGCGCCAATGCTCAGGAAGTAGTTGCCAAAAACGATGTTGGCCATTCCCAGGAACCCAGTGCCGCCGAACATGTTGGTGAAGAAGCTGCTGCCGCCGAATGACAGAGCACTGGGAACTGACAGCGCAAAACACCCCGCGGTGACCACCCAAGTGGCGCGCTCCCGACTCCATTGACGCTCATCGACAAAGTAAGCGACGATGACTTCGAGCAGGCTGATGGTCGAAGTCAGTGCAGCGATCGCCAGCAGACCGTAAAAGGCGATCGCGAAGAGCGAACCGAGGGGCATAGTATTGAAAATGGTTGCCATCACAATGAAGATCAGTGATGGGCCCGCTGCCGGCGAAGCGCCAGCGTGGAAAAGCGCAGGGAAAATCATCAGACCAGCGATGAGCGCCAGTCCGGTGTCGAAGAAAGCGACGATAACTGCGGCTTTAGGAAGGTTCTCGCTACGTTTCAGATACGAGCCGTAGGTGATCATCGCGCCCATGCCGAGGCTCATGCTGAACAGCGCCTGGCCGAGAGCGCTGACCACGGCAGCAGCCGACAGCTTCGAGAAATCGAAGGCGAAAAGAAAAGCGAAGCCTTCACTAGCTCCATCGAGAGTCACGGAGCGGCCGACCAGGAGCAGCAAGACGACGAGGAAAATCGGCATCAGAATCCGTGCCGCACGTTCGATACCCCCCGAGATGCCTCCGCGCACCACCAGCGCGGTCAGCGTCAAAAAGGCTGCCGATAACAGCACTTCGGAGATCGGACTGGCGGTCAGCTCGGTGAATATCTGCGTACTCTGCTCGCTGCTGAGCCCGTCGGCGAAACGACCGTTCAGCGCCATGTAGAAATAGCTCAGGGTCCAACCCGCGATGACGCTGTAGAACGACAGAATACCGAAGCCGCACAACACTCCGAGACCGCCTACTGCAGGCCACCAAGAGTCGGGCATCAGCTTCTTGAACGCGCCAACCGCACTGCGCTCGGTCGAACGACCCAGCGACAGCTCGGCGAGCAGCACCGGGACACCGATAAGCGCCACAAAGGCGAGATAAAGGAGGATGAACGCGCCCCCACCGTACTCTCCTACGGTGTAGGGGAAGCGCCAGATGTTCCCCAAACCGATCGCCGAGCCAGCGGCGGCGAGAATGAATCCGAAGTCCGAGCTCCACTTTCCGCGATTGACACTCACTATGGCTTCCTCCGTGGCGTTGGAACGCTCGGATCCCTCCGGTAGAGATCTGACCGCTGATCAGAACGGTCGAGAAAGGGGGAATCCCAGAGACGCTGGTATACGGGCTCAGGGACGGATTGTACTACAAAGCAAAGAAACGTGATGGTAGTATGATGGTTGCCCTTCCTATGCTCGATCGCGGAGCTTTTTTCCTTCACCGCGACCCCGAGCCCCCTGCTCACGTCAGCTATGTTTGCAAATCCCCGTTATGAATTCGTCTATTGAGAGCCCTGTTTTGGATAAAGATTCGCCTTCCGACAAACCTTCCGGGCTCGTCTTAGACCGTATCCCCGGCACCTTCGGCATCTGTCGCCTTGACTCCAGAGCCCGGATCCCTCGCTGGGTCCACCGCAGCATCTTTTATACGGTGAGCCGGAGTCCCAATGAGCTCTCGATCCTTTGCGAGGAGCGGGTCATCCCGAAGACGCTCAAGAGCGATCTTGGCTGGAGCGCGCTCAAGATCGCGGGAACCCTCGATCTATCGCTGATCGGTGTGCTCGCATCGTTAGCTGGGCCATTGGCGGAGGCCCGTATCGGCCTGTTTACCGTCTCGACCTTCGACACCGATTATCTCTTGGTGCGTGAGAAACGACTCGACGATGCAATCGCCGTTCTCGAGCGGGCCGGTCACACGTTTGATCTCCGGTTACTCGAGGCCCCTGGTGCCCAGGCCGCCGATCCCAAGCCTGCCGAACAGAAACCGACCGACCAAGCGTCAGACGTGCATAAGCCTGCTGATCCAAAGGCTAGACGCACGGGGTCGACGCCGTCTGCGCCGCCCTCAGCGGCGTCACCCTCAGCAGTGTCACCCTCAGCAGTGTCACCCTCGGAGACATCATCGGTCGATGAACCTTCGATCGAGGCGTCAGTAGCCGACTCGCCATCGACCGCGTCGCCGGTCGAACCTGAGGCGGTCGATCCAGAGGTGGTCGAACCAAGGGCGGAGACGCCAACGCCCCGCAAACGTGGAGGGGCTTTCGGTCGTGTTCTGGGGGATCGCCGGGAGCCTAAACCGGCGGCGCCGGAACGTCCGGACTCTGAGCCGCGCCGACCCTGGTACGCTCCCAAGAGCAGTGAGCCTGCCAGGGAAGAGGTAGCTGAACCAGAACTCGCCAACCATGAAAGTCGTCGGTCCGAGTCGAGCCGCGACGCATCTGTTGCAAGTGAATCTGCTGTAAGTGAGTCTGCCGCAAATGAAGCTGCGGTCCCCAGACCTACCAGGGACAGCACTGCCGAAGATGTTGAGCCTCGGCAAGAGGTCATTGCGAAGACGGCTGCTGAGCCACAGGCTGCTGTTGGGGACTCGGAGGCCGAAGGGCTACTAAACAGGGCAATCCCTCAACATCCGGTAGAGCTCACCGATAAAAGTTTTGCCGACCTCGGCCTGAGCCCGCTGGTTCTCAAGACGGTGAGCGAGGTAGGGTTCGAAAATCCCACTCCGATCCAAGTGCAGGTCATTCCGTTGGCCCTCGAAGGGCATGACGTGGTCGGTCTCGCTGAGACGGGCTCCGGCAAGACGGCTGCCTTCAGTTTGCCGATGGCGGAGAGGCTCCACCATGGTCGAGGCACTCGTGGATTGATCCTCTGCCCGACCCGTGAGATCGCGCTGCAGACCAAAGCGTTCCTCGACATCTTCGGCCGCGACCATCAGCTCGAGACGGTGGCGGTGATCGGAGGCGTGCGTATGGGACCGCAGATCGACGGCTTTCGGCGCGATGCCGACATCCTGGTCGCCACCCCCGGTCGACTCGCCGATCACATGCGGCGGCGCAACGTTCGCCTCGACAAGATCGAAAAGCTGGTTCTCGACGAAGCGGATCACATGCTCGACCTCGGGTTCTTGCCACAGATCAAGGAGATTCTCGAGCAGGTGCCGGACAATCGTCAGACCCTGATGTTCTCAGCCACCATGCCGCCCCCGATCGAGCGCCTAGCGCAAATTTTCATGCGAGATCCGCTACGCTGCGACATCCGTCCCAGCGGTCAGATTGCTGCCGGCATCGAGCATCGGCTGTACCTGGTGAAAGACGAAGATCGCAAGAATTGCTTGTTTGCGTTGCTGCGTGAGGTTGAAGGCAGCACCCTGATTTTCGTCCGACGTAAGCTCTACACCGAATGGCTGGCGCGCCAGATCGAGCTCGCAGGCTTCGGGGTGGCACGGATCCATTCCGACCGAACCCAGTCGCAGCGGGTCGAGGCTCTGAAGTCTTTTCGCGAAGGTCGAGTACGGATCCTGGTGGCTACTGATGTCGCCGCTCGCGGCATCGACGTGCCGCTGATTCAGCACGTCATCAACTACGGCTTGCCCGAGCAGACCGAGGATTATGTCCATCGCGCCGGTCGCACGGCTCGTGGCAGCGCCGCTGGCGTCGTGTCCACGATCGGTACTTGGCAGGACAAAATGACGGTCCGCGAGATCGAGCTCGATCTTGGCATTACCATGCCGCGGTGTGAGACCGAAGGCGTCGACGCCTACGTTGAACTGCCGAAGCGGAAACAGGTGCGACGGCGCCGGTTGCTGTAGTTTGTTGGGGCGTTGATGGCCTGATCGTGCAAGTCAGGCACCTCCACCAAGCCGGCGAGACGCCAGCGCTCCCAGCAGGTGGCTTCTTCGAGTCCCTCCAGGCGGAGCCGAAGCCGCAGGTACTAACGCCGTGACTTCGGCACCGACGCGGCGGCCGCGGGGGCGTCGGTCATCGGCAAGCGGGTGCGGCGGATGCCGTCGTAGGCGTAGAGGGCGCCTGCGACCGCGCCAGCGGTGGGCACCAAACCGATCTCGCCGACGCCTTTGGAGCCGTAGCCACCAACCTCGTCGGGCACTTCGACGAGGATCACTTCGAGCTCGGGGGTGTCTTTGGCTTTGAGGATGCCAAGGTCACGCAGCATTAGTGAATCGGGGCGGCCGTCGGTGCAGGGTAGATCCTCAGAAAGGGCGTAACCGAGGCCCATGTGCAGCGAGCCCTCGATTTGCCCGGCGCAGCTCAAGGGATTGATCGCACGGCCGACGTCGTGGGCGGCGACAACTTTCTCGAGCTTGCCGTCCTCTCCCACGATCACCACTTGAGTCGCGTAACTGAAGGTCATGTGAGTCTTGGGCTCGTCGGTGTCGGCTCCTGGTTTGGTGGTGAAGTCACAGATGTATTCGCCGAGGTATTCGCGGCCGACGAGGGTCTCCAGCGAACTGCTTTTGAGGTCGGCGGCGAGTTGCAGGGCGGCGCGTTGACCAGCAGCGGTCAGTAGAGCGGTGGCGCGCGATGCGGTGGTCATGCCGCATAATACGCGGGGGTCCGCGGCAGTGCGACAGGTCATGATCTCGGGTTCGAGGCCGGTCTCTTCGTGTACCACCTGTGGCAGGATGGTGAACAGACCCTGACCCATTTCGGTGTAGCCGGTGAGAATCTCGAGCTGGCTGCCAGCGAGAACCCGGATCAGCAGGCGTCCGGAGTCGTCCATGCCATTGCCGATGCCGGTGTTCTTGATGCCGCAGCCGATGCCGACATGTCGGTCTGCCGCTGATCGTGCCTGTTTGTAGACGTCCCGCACCGCTTCTAGAGACTGGCGAATGCCACAACTGCCGGTCATCCGCTGGCCAGTGGCGAAGGCGTCACCGGGGGCCAGAATGTTACGTTCGCGGATATCGTAGCCGTCGATACCTAGGCGGTCGGCGAGCATGTCGAGGATACCCTCGATGGCAAATGAGGCTTGATTGGCGCCGAAGCCGCGCATCGCACCACAAGGCGGATTGTTGGTGTAAACCGTCTTGGCTTCGACGTCGACGTTGGGGACCCGGTACGGGCCACAGGAGTGCCCGGCAGCACGCTCCAGCACCTTCATGCCGACCGAGGCGTAGGCGCCGGTATCGCCGACCATCCGTGCTCGCACCGCGGTCAGATGCCCCTCAGCATCAGCGCCAACCGTGTAGGCCATGGTGATCGGGTGGCGTTTGGGATGCATGCGGACCGATTCATCACGGCTCAGAACGGTGCGGACCGGACGTCCCAAGACATAAGCCGCGACTGCGGTCTGGGCCTGCACCGAAAGGTCTTCTTTGCCGCCGAAAGCGCCGCCGTTGGTGACCAGTTCGACGTGTAGATTTTCGGGGGTGATGCCGAGCACCGGCGCGATTTGATTCTGGTCGTCGTGCACGCCCTGGGTCTGCGAATACAGAATGAAACCGTCGTTTTCCGGTTTGGCTAGGCAGGCTTCGGGTTCGAGAAAGGCGTGTTCAATGCGCTGAGTCGAGAACGTCTCTTCGATCACGTGCGCCGCGCTCGCCAAAGCGGCATCGACATCCCCGCGCGCGAAGCTGCAGGTGTCGAGCAGATTGCCTTTGGAGTGAATTTTCGGTGCGCCCGTGGCAAGAGCGGCGAAGGGGTCGCTGACCGGCTCCAGGACCTCGTAGCGCACTGCGACCTCGGCTGCTGCTTGACGAGCGTGGAATTGACTGTCAGCGACCACCAGCGCGAGCACATCGCCAACACAGCGGGTGATCTCTCCCGACGCCACGAAGATTGGCCAATCGCGGACGATCAGGCCGACCCAGCGCTCGCCGGGGACGTCTTCGGCGGTGATGACACGTTCGACCCCGGGCATCGCCAGAGCCGGTGCCGGGTCGATGGCCAGGACCTTGGCGCGAGGATGCTCACTGAGCACCACCGCGGCGTGCAGCATGCCATCGACCGTCATATCTGCAACGTAAGGTTTGTGCCCGATCGCATGATCATGGCCGCGATAGCGCGGACTCGAGCCGCCGATGCCATGCCGACTGCCGTTCTTTGAGGAGCGGGTCAGACCGTGCTCTTCACCAAAGAAGTCGGGACGCCGTGGACGGTGAGCGACCGGCTCGCCGCTCTGCCAGGCTTCTGTCGCCGATTGCACCGCATCCACGATACGGGCGTAGCCAGTGCAACGACACAGGTGTCCTGCCAGCCCCTTGGCGATCTTGTCGCGATCTGGCTTGCCATCCAACAGTGAGGCGGCGCGCATCACGATACCGGGAGTACAGAAGCCACATTGGACACCGCCATCTTGGACGAAGGCGTCGGACAGCACTTGAATCTTGTCTTCTGGCACACCTTCCAAGGTGACCACGTCACGCCCTTCCATTTGTTCGGGACGGCGCAGGCAGGACAATGTCGGTCGGCCATCAACCATGATCTTGCAGCAGCCGCAGTAGCCTTGCGGGGCGCAACCGTCCTTGGCGGAAGTGATGCCGCACTGTTCGCGCAAGAGCTCGAGAAAGTGCATACCTTTCTCGTATGAGACGGTGGTTTGCTGACCGTTGAGCTGGAAGGTGATATCCGGCATGTTGGGGCCTCCTGGCTAGATGATACCTCACTGCTCGAGGGCTCCCGGAGCAAGGGCGCCTGCGGGGTCGCGGGCCCAGCCTCGAGATCGATATATCCGTCAAAGACAACGACTAGCCGTGGGGTGTCCCTACACGTAGGTCAGCTGATCGTCCGTCAGGTGGGGCGTGGCGTTGAAGGTGTCGAGGGACAGGCGATCATGGGAGAAGAGGAGCTCGGTGAGGGCGGCGTTGCGGACCCGCCAGCTGAGGTCGAGGATCCTGGCGTCATCGAGACCGAGCGCCAGACCGACGGCGGCGGCGGTAGCTCCGCCGGAGGTGAAGGCCACGATCCGTTGTCCGTTGTTGGCCTGGGAGACGATGGTGTTGATACCGGAGTGGATTCGTGCCCGAAAATCGGCCCAGGGCTCGAGCCCCGG
>JAJCXQ010000513.1 GCA_029263355.1 Acidobacteriota bacterium
CGCTGGTGTCGGCGGCGACGGTCGCAACGCCACCGCCTGCACCATCGCCGACTTCAATGGTGACAGCCTGCTCGACATCGCGGTCGGCAACAGCTACGACAATTGGGACCATCGTCTACCGATCTTCGTCGCCGGGCCAACCTATGAGGGGATGGAGCACAACCAGCTGTTCATCAACTCGGGAGACAACGTGTTCTCCGACGAGAGTGTCGCGGCGGGACTCGAAAACGTCTCGAATATGTCGGGTCCGGGTCTGACCGGCGGCGGCTTCACCTGGGCGATCACCGCGGTGGACTACGACCAAGACGGTGACGTCGATATCCTGTCCCTCGACAATCAAGGCGGCAATTCTCTCGGCGAGCCGGAGAACGAGCGCGGCTATCTCCGCCTCTACCAAAACGATGGTTCGGGCCAATTCACGGAGGTCACCGCGGCCGCCGGACTCAACGTGATCGGTGGCTGGATGGGGGGCGACTTCGGCGACCTCAACTGTGACGGGGTCCTCGATTTCTTCGCCACCGACCTGGGCAACTACGTCGGTTCTGCAACAGCGGCGAGTCGATGGTTCCTCGGCGCCGCCGACGGCACCTTCACATCCCCTGGTGTCGGTGACCTCGTCCGCACACCGTTCGGTTGGGGCACCTCGATCTTCGATTACGACAACGATGGTGACAGCGACATCGTCTACCACGGTGGCATCGACCTGTTGAGTCTGGTCATCGCCGACAACCCGGGGGTCTTGCTGCGCAACGACGGTGACTGCACGGCGAGCTTTTCTTGGGATGACGCAGCATTTTCGACCGATCACCGCACGCGTATCGTCCAGGGTGTCGCGGTCGGCGACCTCAATGGCGACGGTTTCGAAGACATCGTTTCGGTCGCCGACACCGTGATCAATCCAACCAACTTTGCTCTGCTGTCGACGTTGATCCCGCCGGCGGGATCGCCATTCGACGATGTTGCAGCATTCGAGCGCATCTTCGCCTTCTCCTTCGACCCCGACGAGGTGACCTACGTCGCCGCTCCCGACACCCTGGTCGGCGGCGATTTGGCGGTCGAAATCTCGAGCGCCGACAACGGCAATGGCTGGGTTGAGATCACCACAGTCGGCAGCGCCGGCATTCTCGACGACGGCGATAGTGATTCGGACAGCGACAGTGATTCGGACAGCGACAGTGATTCCGACAGCGACAACGATTCCGACAGTGACTTCGGCAACAGCGCCTACAACTCTCTTGCCGGCGGCTCTGAGGGTAGTCGTCACGGGCACAACAACAACTTCGAGGTCATCAACCGTGATGGCATCGGCGCTGTGGTCACCTTCACCCCCGACGGCGGGCCAACCTCGATCCGACCAATCGTCGGCGGTTCGAGCTACGCCTCACAGGATGCCTTGGCGGCCAACTTCGGCCTCGGCACGGCAGCCAAAGGCACCGTCGACATCCTCTGGCCCGGCGGCGTACGCAACCGGCTCTACCGGGTGCGCAACGGCGAGAAGATCACGTTCCCGCACATTCCGTGCAGCTTCGACGGAGATGTTCGCTTCGGCCGGTATGCCAGTTGCGTCGTCCGCTCCCTCAACGAATACAAGCGGCAACGGGTGATTACCTCCCGCGAGCGTAACCGGCTGCGCAGAAGTGCCTTCCGAGCCTTCTTCGAGGCGCCCTAAACAGGGCATCACAACGTCCCGACCCTGGGTGGGGCCACCGCGCCCCGCCCGCTGTATGGATCTCGCACCATGGGCAACCTACGACACGACCTGCGCTACGCCTGGCGCATGATCCGCAAGCGGCCAGCGATCAACGCCGCGGCGATCCTCTGCCTGGCGCTCGGCATCGGCGCCACCACCGTCATTTACAGCCTGGTCGACGGCGTCTTGCTCACTCCCCTTCCCTATCAGGAGCCGGAGGGCATCTTTGGTCTCCAGCTCTCGTTTCCTGCTGCCGGAGTCGAACGGGCGCCGGCTTCCGGTAAAGAGCTAGAGGATTTCCGTGCTCAATCGCAAGCCTTCTCGGAGGTCGGCGGCATCATCGGCTGGAATTTCAACGTCAACAGCCTCGAGCCGCCCCAGAGGCTGCGCGGCGGTCGATGGTCGGCCTCTGTGTTCCGCATCTTGGGCGTGACGCCAGCGTTGGGCCGCGTCTATAGCGACCAGGAAGAACAACGCGGCGAGGCTGTGGTGGTGTTGAGCCACGGCTTGTGGATGCGCGCCTTCGGCGGCGATCCCGACATTCTGGGACGCCGTGTCACCCTGTCTCAGGTTCCCCATGAGGTGATCGGCGTGATGCCGCCGGAGTTTCTTCCGATCCCTGCGACAACCGAGATATGGGTTCCGCTGGTGCTCAATCCACAGGTGCCTCGGGATCTGCGCGGGGTGCAGGTGATCACCCGTCTCGCCGCCGGGGTCGATCAGATCCGCGCCCGCGCCTACCTCGACCAGCTGGAGCAGCGCTTCCTGCAAGACCATCCAGACGTCTACCCGACCACCGGTTGGGGGCTGCGTCTCGACCCGCTGCGCAACGTGCTGGTGGCGAGCGAGGTCGAGGGCCGACTCTTGGCATTCTCCGGCGCCGTCTTCCTAGTGTTGCTGATCGCCTGCGCCAACGTCGCCAACCTGTTGCTGGCCCAGGCCACTCAACGCGAGAAGGAAATTGCCTTGCGCGCCGCGTTCGGCGCTGGTCGCTTGCGTCTGGTAAGCCAGCTACTCACCGAGAGCACTCTCCTGGCTCTGCTCGGCGGTCTGAGCGGCATTTTTTTGGCTGTTCTCGGCTTGCGGTGGATTCTGACCCTCGAGCTCGGCAACGTCCCGCGCCTCGGCGAAGTCGAGATCGATATCCAAGTGCTGCTGTTCGCTCTTCTAGTCACGTTGGCGACCTCCGTGATCTTCGGTCTGGCACCCGCGCTCCGGCTGTCTCGCACCTCCTTCGGCGCGGCGCTCAAGGAGGGCGGCCGCACCTCGGCGGCAAGCGGCCGACATCCCTTACGGAGCTCACTGGTGGTGATTGAGCTGGCATTAGCCGGCATCGTGCTGATCGCCACCGGACTGATGCTGCGCAGCTTCGATCACTTACAGAACATCGACCCGGGTTTCCGCACCCAAGGCACCGTCGCCATGCGGATCTTCTTGCCCAATCCCGCTTACGCGCTCCCCGAGACCCGAGTCGACCTCTATGACCGCTTGCGCCTGCGCCTCGAGGAGCTACCCGGCATCAACCGCGCCGAGCTGACCACCGTTTTACCGCTGTCGGGTTTCCGCAATCTTGGGCAGGCCTTGCGGGAAGGCCAG
>JAJCXQ010000514.1 GCA_029263355.1 Acidobacteriota bacterium
GGCATTTTCGATCTTGAAGACCTGATATGCCGTCCATGAACGCGACCTCCATTCACCCGGTGTGGTCATCAGGGATTCAGCCAGCGCAGTTTCGAGCTCGAGTATCTGGCTCCCAACACGGCCATAGAAGACACCGGGTTCGGATGCCTTCGCTTCCCCGAGCTCGAATCGAAAGGGCTGGTCGCTGCTAGCGATCTTGACCTCGATGACGCCACGTGCAGGTGCCAAACCCAAGTCCTCGGGGCTCATCGGAGTGTCATCGACAAAGGTTTTGACGGTCAGGCCCGTGAGGCTCGACAGCAGCCCGTTGACCTTTTCGTCTTCGGCGCGGTCCATGAGCGGAGCTTCGAGCCAGAAGTTGTCGCCTCGCCGAGTGAGCTCGATACGTTGGCTGCCTTCGAGGGTCACCTGTTCGATTTCACCTCGGCTGGCGAGGAACAGTTTTCGGTCACGCCAGTCTCCAGGTTCCTGGGTGAGTTTCTCGAACAGGGTCGAGGCAACTTTGTAGGCTGTCGAGCGACCTGTGACCCCGACGATCATATCGCCAGAGGCCGGTATGTCGGCTCCAACTTCGAGAGTGCTGTCACCTTCAGCGGTGTTCAGAGTCACTTTCGCTCTTGGAGATTCGAGGCCGAGCTCGCTGCGGTCAAAATCTTCGATCCCCCGCTCCGATTCGAGATCGATCAGGGACTGTAACAGGCTCTCGACCGCTGCCGAGTCGGCACGAGTGTCGAGTGGTGAGGTGATACGCCACGTATCGGTTGGTGCCGCACTCACCGCTTTGCCGTCGCTTTCGGAGTCCTCGGCGTCAGTTTCAGCTCGACCGCGTTCGAGACGCACTTCGCGGTCGTCCCATGCGAGGACGATCGACTCGATCGTATCCGCCTCGAGGAGAAGGACCTTCTTGGCGCGGGCAGCCCGCTCCTCGGTTGACGGCAGGTCCTTCTCATAGAAGAAAATAAAGCCACCTAGCACGGCGACGAGCAGGGTCAGGACGAGGAGCTGTCTCGACTGCATGTGCTATCTCCTACGGCGCAAGTAGGTCCAGACACCGGAGGCGATCGCTAAGCCGGGAAGGATAACTAGGACCAGAAGATAAACTTGAAGCAGTTCAGCCTGGCTCAGGCTCATACTCGTTTGCTCCGGCCGGCGAGGTTCGATGTCGAGTAGATCTTGCCGTTTCACCAGCCAGTTGAACGCGTTGAGAACCAGGACCCGGTTGGCGCCGTTGGTGATCTGCAGGTCGCTGGCGAAGTCGAGGTCGCCGAAGACGACCAGTCGGGCTTGCGTCGGTTCAACTGCCTCTTGCGGTTCATCGTCGGCCACGTCGGGTTCGTCCGTTTCGTTAGCGGAAGCAGCACCCCCTGTCGCCTCGTTTGACGTCGGGTCATCCGTGGTGATCTCGAACGACACTGCAACCGCCAAAGGAACCGGGCCGCGAGTATCTTGATCGTCGGGTGCGATTTCCTCCAAGTTGGCGAGATTGGTCTCTCCCCAACCAGCCTCAGAAGTACTCAGCAGCTCGGTGACTTCGTAACCCGCTGGGGCATCGGTTGCTCTCCCAACCGAGCGTGCCAACGGCAGCAAGATTCGAGTACCAGCCTGTTGCAAGGTCTCGACGATCGGATGGCGACCAAAAGAATCGGTGAAGATCGTTTCAGGACCGAAGAACGGTAGCTCGCTGGATGGATCGATGACGATGTCATCGCCAAGTTTAACCCCGTAGCTGTGCAGCCAGTCGGTGAGACCCAGGTCGACGAGAGTGCCGGTACCTTGCGCGAAAACCGGATCGAGCATGATCAACGCCCGCCCGCCGCCAGCGAGATAGTCGGTCAACAGCTCGACCTCTGGAGGCAAGAAGTTGGTGGTGGGTCCGGCGATCACCAAGAGGTCGGTGTCTTTTGGGACGGACGTCTTGCCCAGGGAGCTCCACTCTTCGATGTCGTAATTGTCCCGTCCCAGGAAGTTGCCGGCTTGGCTCAGTGAGCGTTGGTCGCCGGGTTCGAGCCGGGCCTCACCGTGGCCGGTAGTGAAGACGACTTTGGGCTTGTCTGCTTCGGCCAGCGCCAGCAGGGCACTGGTGATGAGCTGTTCTCCTTTGAACTCGGTGAGCTTCGGGGCTTCGCCATACTGTGCCCCCGAGTAATCGAACTCAGCCATATCGAGCTCGCTGATCACCCGTCGGTCGTCCCCGGAGGCGATGACCACCACGTTTTCGCTTTCGATCGAATATTTGTCGACTAAACGTTGAGCCTGAAGAAGATCCTTGGCGGGGTCGACTTCCCGTTTGGTGATCATTGCCGGGTTGGCGGCGGCATAGCCAGAGAGCAGCTCATCCACCGCGTCGTAAAGCGATGACGCGGGATTGAGGAAGATCACCATATCAATCTCTTGCTCGAGGCCTGCGACGAGGGATTGTGACCGCTCAGACAACGAATAAAGTTGGCTCGACGTCCAGTCGAAGCGTTTGTAGTGGCGTAGAGACAGATAGTTGACCATCACGAAGAGGGCCAAGATCAGACCGACTCCGGCGCCGAGAGAGGAACCCTTGATCAGCTGTCGCTGAGTTTCAGATCGTTCAGGCATGGCGTCTATCTCCACTTCTTCGCTTCGAGAGAGCGGCTGGTCAGAAAGAGGAATAGAGCCGACGTAGTGACGTAATAAACGAGCCGTCGGGTATCGACGACGCCTTTGCCGAATTCGCTCATATGTGTCATTAGGTCGATATAGGCCAGGATGTTTTTCACCGTTTCGTTGGTGACGAGGGAATCAATGAAAGCGATGGCCCATAAGAGAATCAGGATGGCGAAGGAAATGAGCGCCGCGACGATCTGGCTCTTCGTCGTTGCCGAGGCGAAAATACCAGCGGCGATGAAGACGGCGCCGATGCCGACGATCCCGATGTAACCGGAGATGATCGGCCCCCAATCGACTTCGCTCGAACGTCCGACGATAACGACGTAGGCCAAAGTTGGCAGCCACAGAAAGATGTAGAAGCCAAGGGCGGCGAAGTACTTGCCGAGGACGACCTGGGCTTCGGACACGGGAGCGGTCATAAGCGCCTCGATCGAGCCGCTGCGCAACTCTTCACTGATCAATCGCATGGTCAGCACCGGGGTGATGAACAGCAATACCAGCCAGAAGAAGATGGTCTCGCCGAAGAAAAATTTGAGCGGTGTCGCCAACCCCCCCGCTCTTGGATCATTGAGATGGCTGACGATGAGGGAAAAGACCCAGCCGTTGACGATCAGGAAGAACGTCAAGATGACATAGGCCATCGGGGAGTAGAAGTATGCGCGCAGCTCGCGGTTGAAGACAGCCAGCAGCCCACTCACGATGCCACCTCCTCGGAGTCTGTTTCTATCGTCGTTGGCTCAGCAGGCATGTTGGCCTGAACGTCGGCCGGTGTGTCGGCCTCTTGGCCGGTGAGGCGTACAAAAACGTCTTCCAACGACGCTTTCTTCTCGACCATTTCGAGCAGCACCCAGCCTTGCTCGACCGCGGTCCGAAAGACTGTCTCTCTGGGATCGATGGCTTGGCTGTACCCTAGCTCGACCCGGGTCGCTGCTCGTTCCTCAGGGCTGAGCTCTGCGATCTGCTGATCGTTCTCGGAACGCTCGGTGGCGGACTCGATGCCCTCGAGCCGTGCCAAGATGTCGACGATATCTGGTGTGGCGTTCTTGACGGTGAGCCGCAGGATTGAGCTGCCCTGAGCTTGTTCGCGCAGCTCCGTGGGGGTGCCCTCGGCGATCAGCCGACCGCGATCGATGATCAAGACCCGGCGACATAGTTGTTCGACCTCCGGCAGGATGTGGGTTGAGATCATCAGTGTGCGTTTTTGGCCGAGATCTCGAATCAGCTCGCGGATCGCAATAATCTGCTTGGGATCCAAGCCGACAGTAGGCTCGTCCAGCACCAGCACCCGAGGACCATGGAGGATTGCCGCTGCCAGCCCGACGCGTTGGCGATAGCCTTTGGACAACGTGCTGATGATCTGATGGGAGACGTCACCGAGCAGGCAGCTGTCGATCGTGCGGGGAATGGCGGCCCGCGCGTCCCCACGACTCATGCCTTCGAGCTGAGCGCGGTAAGCGAGGTATTCGCTGACCCGCATCTCACCGTAGAGCGCTACGGTTTCGGGCAGGTAGCCGATCTCACGTCGAGCCTTAATGGGTTCGTGGAACAGATCGTGACCGTTGACCGTGACACGCCCACTGGATGGTGGCAGGAAACCGGTAATCATCCGGATGGTAGTGGTTTTGCCCGCTCCGTTGGGGCCGAGAATACCCAGAATCTCGCCGTCGGCAACGCTGAAGCTGATGCCCTCTACTGCAGTGAACTCGCCGTATCGGCGAGTCAGTCCTTGCGCTTCGATCATCGAACGTGCTCCTCTTCACAGCTGCCTACAGACAGGATGGTCTTCCTGGCTAGCAAAACAGATGCCGGGGGATGAAGGGCGTCGAAAGCCTCCACGATGGAGTTGCGAGGGGAAATAAAGGTGCCGCATGTGCCGTTTTGGCGTCACTTTGGCGCGCACCGAGACGGCCGGATCAAGAGTAGTCCCACTCAGGCGCCGCCGTAGGATCTCGGTGATGGTATTCTCTCCAGACTATGAACGACAAATCACGAGGAATGAAGTCCGCTTACGAGTTGGCATTGGAGCGGATGGAGAAGCAAGGTATCGAGCGGCCACGGAAAGATTCTCTGAGTGATCGCGATCGGGAGCAGGTTGCCGAGATCCGGCGTAAGTCGGAAGCGAAGGTCGCTGAGCTCGAGATCCTACACAAGGATCGCTTGGCAAAGATCGGGGATCCTGGACTGCGTCAAGAAGAGATGGCTGATTTCCAGCGCGAACGGCAGCGTGCCGAAGAGGATCGTGATCGCAAGATCACGAAGGTTCGGTCCGCAAAATAGAGTCTGTACCCAAGAAAGATCATGGCCAACGCCCTGACACTGAGCTGCACGTCCTGTGGCACTCGTTATGTGTTGCCCGAGGTCTTTGGCCAGAGGCTCGAAGGGAGGGCGGCTTTCTGTGTCGCCTGTGAGCGCTGGTGGGTGCCCCTGCCAGCATCTTCTGGGCCAGCGGTAAGGTTGGTCAAGGGGCGTCCTGAGCGGGCTCCGATAGATCTTCGAGAGTATCAACAACCCACCGGTGGCGCCTCTGACGTTGGGGGAGCCGACCATCGTCCAACCGCTGCTGGTGGTGCGACAAACACTGGTGCGGCGGCTGCTCATGTGACGACTCGAGTACCGCTGCAGGCCGCCACCGGCGCGGCGCTGACATTGAGAGTCGTGATCAGTGTTGCGGCGACCGGGCAAAGCCGTAAAGGGGTCTTCGATCTGGGCACGAAGAGCTTTCTGATCGGTAAGCAGGGATGTCATCTCAATTTGCCGAAGGCCGCGATTCCGTCGCGTGCTATTCGGATTCGCACGATCGGGGACGGTTTTCGGTTCGAGGGCGTTGATGGTTTTCCGATCCCGATCGGTTCGGTCTCCATTGTTTCCGGACAGATTGAAAGCGGTGGTGCAGCCTGCTTCAAGCTCGCCCCTTACGAGTTGCAGTTGGAGCCTAGCGTAACGCCTGGTCGCCCGATTGCCGATCTGGAAGCTGGTACCCCTCGTCCCCCGGCGCCGGGTCCATCGACGGTCGGACCGTCGGTGCCGGTTCCGCGAGCGTCGGTTTCGGCAGCACCGACTTCGCCCGCGCCGACGGCGGTAGCGTCGCCAGCGCCGACGCCGGTGGCGCCCGACTGGAGGGCTCCGAAGCCTCCAGGTCTCGGGAATCCGGGGGCGCACGATCTCAGGCGGCAGCTGCAGGAGTTGGCGATCGACGAGCGTCCGGATCAAAAGTCCTTCAATGACGAAGCCAACGCCGTGCAGGCAGCACTCGATGGCGATCAGACGATTACCGATCTCGGCGCGCAGGGATTTCAGGCCATGCGATTCGGCAATCCGTTGGACGGATTGGACATCAACCTGGTGCGAGCGGATGGTCCGTCCCAAGGCCAGGCCTTCAAGGTCACCAAGAGTCCATTGGTGATCGGCCGGTCCGGTGGTGACATGATGATCCAGGATCGACGGGTATCGTCAAAACACGCGCAGCTAGACGTGTCCGGTCCCCGGATCTACACCTTGAAAGACCTCGCTTCCACCAACGGCACATCGGTCAATGACCGACCCGTCTCGGTGGGGCATTTGCAGGATGGCGATGTCATCAGCTTCGGCGGCGTGACCTTTGACTTCAAGGTCAAAGTGACTAAGGTTTAGTCCCAGGCGGGCTCTAGCTCTCCGCTGGCGGACTCCCTGAAGGGCACCCAGGCCAGCGCCAGGATTCGGACGTCGACATCAGTTTTCCTCGGCTTTAGAGCCAGAGGTTCGAGGGTCTCGATGTCTTGTTCGAATTTGGTGTCGAGTGCCTCGACTTCGGCTTGCAGCTCGACTTCGAGGTCTTGCATCTGTTGCCTCAGATTGATCAGCTGCTCTTCGGCTCGGACAATGTCCTGCTTCTCTTTGGCGAGGCGGCCGACGCCGCGGAAAGCGCTGCCTGCCCGGCGCAGGTTGGTGACCGAAGCCTTCTTGCGACCGAGTAAGGCGCCGAGGAGAGAGGTCCCGACCGAGATCACCGACTCGAACTTCTTCTGCTTGGCTTGTTCTTGCTCGCGCTCGACTTTTTGTTCCGCCCGCAACAGCCGTCCTTCGAGGGTTGCGACTTTCCCGGCGTACCGTTTACGCAACTTGTCGGTCTTGGTGTCCCGCTGTTCATGCCCGATGTCGGCGAGACGGATCCGAAAGTCACGTTCACTCTCTCCGGGACGCGAAACAACTTTGAACGTGGTGCTTTTCCACAGCTGATAGCGCCGACTGCGATACAGCATCTCGCCCAGGGATTTCCGCCAGGCGCTATAGCGCTTTTTGTCGGTGGCCGCGGCTGGCAGCCCATCGAAGGTCGCGTCCTCTACCGCGGAATCGTCTTCGAGCTCGCCCTCAACGAGATCAACTTCCTGCGCCTCGTACCAATCGACGTTGGCGTCATCGGTCAGCGGAAAAGTCAGCGTCACTTCCTCCGATGTTTCCAATCCTTTGCGGGCGTCGATGAAGTGGACGCGAGACACTCCGATGAGGCTGGGCTGGTAGCGGATCCCGCGCGGGCGTCCCGACAGCGGGAGAAAACATTGTGGGATGCCCGGTGGCAGCACTGGGCGGCTCCCGGTTGTCGCTTTGGCGTTGGCCGGAATCTTGGCGGCACGAGGTGTGGCGGTGGTCGGCGTCGGGCTCGAGGGCTGGTGATCCGACATCAGGCTCTTGATCTGCAGTCGGGTCAGCGGACCGCGCAGATACGACATCGCCCAGCGTACTTTGAACAACACGGGTGAGTCTTCGTGCACGTTGTGCAGCAAGAAGACCCGCTTTTTGACGCCGGACAGAATGCGTTCGATCTGTTGACGACTGAGGTCACTGGCGGTACCGAGTAGTCCTTCGATGACCCGTTCCTTGTCGCGCTCAGTCTGCAATCTGCCGAGAAACCAGGTGCCGATATTCGACAACGCTTTGTAGTCGAGATCAACCGGGTTCTGAGTCGCCAGCAGCATGCCGAATCCAAACGCTCGAGCCTGCTTCAGCAGGGTAAGAAGAGGCTTCTTGGAGGGCGGATTGCTCACTGGGGGTAGATAACCGAAGATCTCGTCCATGTAGAGCAGCGCCCGCAGGCTCGATGTCCCAGATTTGCTTCGCATCCAGCCCAAGGCTTGATTCAGTAGCAGTGAGACGAAGAACATTCGTTCCGGATCGGAAAGATGAGCGATCGAAAAAATAGCGATACGCGGTTTGCCCGACTCGGTGTAGAGCATGCGGTCGACATCCAACGGCTCACCGGACATCCAGCTCTGAAAACTCGGCGCCGCCAGCAGGTTGTTGAGCGCCATGGCGAGCTCGAACCGGTCCTTGGCGGGATAAAAGGAGTCCACTGGCATGACACCGACACGCTCGAAGGGCGGTGCCTGAATGAGTTGGATCAAGGCTCCGAGATCGAGATCTTGATCCTGGCGCCAACTGTGGTCGAGCAGACCGGCAAGCAAGATGCTCTCTCGGCTGCGGATCGGATCGGCATCGATCCCTAGCAGCCCGAGCAGGCTCGACGCGGTGGTCGTGATCCGCTCCCGCAGCAAATCATTGTCGGCAACGACATGTGGTGGTGGGGCAGCGAACGAGGAGAGAATCGAGACCGGCAGCCCTGCTTCACTACCTGGGGTGTAGATGGCGAATTCGGCGGCATCCCGTAGTCGACGGATGCGATCTCCGTCTTGATCCCAGCCCGCGAGGCCTTCGCGCCATAAGTCTGCTTGCTGCTGCGCGAAGTCATCGGGCGACAGGTCTTTGCGACTAGCCTCGGCTTCATCGACCCAAGGTCGGAAATTGGCGGCGGTCAGGTCCGGGAAGGTCAAAAGCAGGTTACCAAGGTCGCCTTTGACGTCGATGACCAGAGCAGGGATGCCATCGATCGCAGCTTCCTCGAGTAGGCTCACGCACAGACCGGTCTTGCCGCTACCGGTCATACCTACGCAGACGCCATGGGTCTGCAGATCCTTGGAGTCGTAGAGTAGGGGCGTCTGTTCGGTTCTTCCGGTCTCGGGATCACAGGGCCGTCCGAGGTAGAAGGCTCCGAGCTTTTCGTAGGCTTCGGCTTTAGAGCTCACGTGGATTCTCCATTGGGCGCGGCTTTCCGAAGATGCATCCATTCCAGATTTGAGGTTTCAGTAGATGGCGTTCATCTTAGTACATGTGCTCCCAACGTCCACTACACATCCCACCACGCAACATCCACCAGCATTCGTCCAAGGCGCGTCTCTGTCACCTGTGCCGTTCGCTACAGCAGAACATTCGGTCGCTACAACAGAGCCTTGGAGTCGTCGAGACGGGCAAATCTGGGGTGGAAAAAATTCCCAGGCATCCCAGCTTTCCCTGTATCCTAGAAACAGTCTTAAGACCCTCGATCACGCGTATGTGGCGGTTGCGTCACGATTTCAGGCGTTGCAGTCACGGCCAGAGTCTGGCGTGACTATTGCATCTGTTAGTGACAGCGGCCGCCCGAGGGTCGATCACACTCAACAACTTCGTGCATGGGAGCTATCAAATGGGACTATTGAGTTTCGTCAAGTCCGCTGGTGAGCGTATCTTCGGTAAGAGCGATGAGGACAAGAAGAAGGAAGCAGCGATGGAAGAGGCCGCCCGTCGGCAGGCCGAGAATGTCAGGCGACTGAAGAAGGCGAAGTTGCTGGCAAACCACGTTGCGGGATTGGGACTCGAGATCGAGGATGCAGAGTTCTCCGTCGCCTCCGGCGTAGTGACGGTCAAGGGTAAAGTCGATACCCAGGAAACTTCCGAGAAAGTGGCGCTGGCGGTCGGTAATGTTGCCGACGTCGAGAGCGTGGACAATCAGTTGGAGGTGGTCACACCTGAGCCGGAAGCGGTGTTCTACACCGTGGTTTCCGGTGACAACCTGTCGAAGATTGCCAAGGCTCACTACGGCAACGCCATGAAGTACCCGACGATCTTCGAGGCCAACAAGCCGATGCTCGAGCATCCCGACAAGATCTATCCTGGCCAGGTCCTGCGCATTCCACCGATCGACGGCTGATAATGTGAAGTGGGCGGCCCGCGGTGGGCGGCCCGCGGTGGGCGGCCCGCGGTGGG
>JAJCXQ010000515.1 GCA_029263355.1 Acidobacteriota bacterium
ATTCAGCCACATGTCGAAGGCTTACAACCGGCCGAATCGACGGGCGGTGAAGGTGGGTTACGCGCTGTTCACCACGGCGCTGATCTTGCTCGCGAGCGGTATCGTCCTGACCCGCCTCGAAGGGGTGATTGTCATCAAGGACCCGGGAGTGCGGTCGGTGGCCTATTGGGCGCACGTCATCACTCCCTTGGTCGCCGCCTGGCTCTTCGTATTACACCGCCTCGCCGGTAAACGTATCCGTTGGCAAGTCGGCCGGCGTTGGGCGGTCGTGGCAGGCGTTTTTGGCGCCCTGATGCTGGTGTGGCAAGCGCAAGACCCGCGGGGTTGGAACGTCGAAGGCCCGGAATCGAGTGAAGAGTATTTCTTCCCGTCTTTGGTCCGCACCGCGACCGGTGACTTCATTCCTGAACGAGTGCTGAACAACGATCAGTACTGCCAGGAGTGTCATCAGGACAGCCACGACAGCTGGGCAACGAGCGTGCATCGCTTTTCGTCGTTCAATAATCCGGCTTACCTGTTTTCCGTTGAGCAGACGATGCTGATGGCGCAGGAACGTGATGGTGACGTGCGAGCGGCTCGTTTCTGCGCCGGTTGCCACGACCCGGTGGTGTTCTTTTCCGGCAAGTTCGACGATCCCAAGTTCTCCGATCCGGATTTTGCTCGCGAGGATGATCCAGCGGGGAAGGCCGGCATCACCTGTACGTCCTGCCATGCCATCACTCATCTCAACAGCCCTCGCGGTAACAGCGACTTCACTATCGAAGAACCGATTCACTACCCCTTTGCGTTCAGTGAGAACGAAACCTTGCAGTGGATCAACCGCCAGTTGGTGAAGGCCAAACCCGAATTCCACAAGAAGACGTTCCTCAAACCCTTGCACAAAGAACCTGAATTCTGCGCCGGCTGTCACAAGGTGCATCTGCCCGTGGAGCTCAACCAGTACAAGTGGCTAAGGGGACAGAATCATTACGACGCGTATCACCTGAGTGGCGTTTCCGGCCACGGTGTCAGTAGCTTCTACTACCCCAAGAAAGCCGAAGACAACTGCAACGGTTGTCACATGCCTCTGGCGAAGTCCGATCAGTTTGCGGCCCAGGACTTCGACGGCAGCGGCGAGCTCAAGGTCCACGATCATCAATTCCCGAGCGCCAACACCGCCATCCCGCATATGTTGGGAATGGACGTGCAAGTCAACGAAGCGCATCGCAAATTCAACGACGGGGTGATGCGGGTGGATCTATTCGGCTTGCGCAAGGGCGGTGGCATCGACGGCGAGTTGATCGCTCCATTGCGGCCCGAGGTGCCGGCATTGGAGCGTGGCAGCTCCTATCTGGTCGAAACGGTGGTTCGGACCGTCAAGATGGGACATCTTTTTACCCAAGGCACGTCGGACTCCAATCAGGTGTGGATTGATGTGCGGGTGAGTAGCGCTGCGCCCAATGAACCGGAGCAAGTGATCGGTCGCAGTGGTGGTCTCGGTTCCCAGAATCGGGTTGACCCATGGTCACACTTTATCAACTCCTATGTCCTCGACAAGAACGGCAATCGCATCGATCGACGCAACGCCGAAGACATCTTCATCGCACTCTACAACCACCAGATCCCTCCCGGGGCGGCGGACTCGCTGCACTACCGCCTCGACGTACCCAAGGACGTACCGGGACCTATTACGGTCGAGGTACGGCTGCAGTACCGCAAGTTCGACACCACTTACCTGGAGTACTTCGACAGTGACGGTCGGCCCGAGGACTACGTTAACGAACTGCCGATCATGACTCTGGCGACCGATCGTGTTACTTTTCCGATCGCTGGTCTCGACATCGCGGTTGCCGAGCAGCAGCCACCGGTCGCGGACGATATCGCGTGGCAGCGTTGGAACGACTACGGCATCGGTTTGCTGCGTAAGGGTGGCAAAACCAAGGGTGAGCTACGCCAGGCGGAGGAAGCCTTTGCTAGGGTCGAAGCCCTCGGAAGGCCTGATGGCCCGCTCAATCTCGCCCGGGTCTACTTGGCGCAGGGCACCGTGCAGGACAAAGCGATTGGCGCCTTGGAGCGCGCCGCCAGCTTCGATCCACCAGCGAGGTCATGGTCGGTGGCGTGGTTTACCGGTTTGGTCAACAAACAGAACGGCTACCTCGACGAAGCGATCATCAACTTCCAGAGCATCTTGGACCTCGACGACGCAGCAACGCGGCAGGCAGGTTTTGACTTCAGCCTCGACTATCGGCTGCTCAACGAGCTGGGGCAGACGGTGTTCGAACGCTCCAAACAGGAGCGTGGAGATCGTCGCCGGCCGCGTCGCGAAGAGTTGTTGGCGGAGGCCAAAGGCCATTTCCAGCGGGTGCTCGAGCTCGATCCTGAGAACACCACCGCCCATTACAATCTCGATCTGATCTTCAAGCAACTCGGCGACAAAGAGCAGGCCGCAGTCCATTTCGAACTCTACAGCAAGTATAAAGTTGACGATAACGCACGCGACTTTGCCGTCGCCGAGGCTCGACGCCACAACCCGGCGGCGAATCACGCGGCGGAAGCGATCGTAATTTACGATCTGCAACGGCCAGATGCCTTTGAGATGACCCCTGGTGAGCGGCGTGCCGCCGCCTATGAGCTCCGACCGTTGACCCAAACCCAGGTTGCGGCGACGGAATCAGAGCCCGAGACGGTGCCTGCCTCTGAAGCATCGGAGCAGGTGGCCAGTCACCAGACTGGCAGTTATCAGACCGGCAGCCGCAAGGCGCCAGGGGCCACGATGGGAGGTAGCCCGCCATGAGTGAGCCACTGCGTGACGACGAACCTGAATCTCTAAGCTCAGCACGCCAGACTCAACCGCCGCCGCTGGCGGCGTTGTCCGGCGACGAGTTGGTACCGGAAGACGACGCCATCATCGGCGTCGCCGTCAAGAGGTCGTTGATCGCCCTCGGAGTGCTCGCGGTGATCGGTGGGGTGATCTACTTGCTAGCCAATCGCGAGGGAGAAGCAGTTCCCGAGCAAGTGATCGAAGCCGCGGCGCCGGAGGCGGTGGTAACGGCGGGCACAGTTCCCGAGGTCCGTTTCACCGACATCACCGCGCAGGCCGGTATCGATTTTGTCCACGTCAACGGTGCCTATGGCGACAAATTGTTGCCTGAAACGATGGGCGGCGGCGTTGCCTTCTTTGATCTCGAGGGGGACGGCGACCAAGATCTGGTGTTCGTCAACTCGTCGCAGTGGCCCCATCGTCCAGTAAACGGTTCGCCGGCAACGATGGCGCTTTATCAAAATGACGGCAGCGGCAGCTTCAGCGACGTGACCGCCGCGACCGGCCTCGACCTCAGCTTCTATGGCATGGGTGTCGCCACCGCCGATTACGATGGTGACGGTGATACCGATCTTTTCCTGAGCGCGGTGGGGGAGAATCACTTGTTGCGCAACGACGGTGGCACATTCCGTGACGTCACCGCTGGCGCCGGCGTTGCGGGTCGTAGTGAGGAATGGTCGTCCAGCGCCGGCTTTTTCGACGCCGACAACGATGGTGATCTCGATCTGTTGGTGGCCAACTACGTTCGTTGGTCGAAGGAGATCGACTTTGAGCTCGACTTCCGGCTGACCGGGGTTGGCCGTGCTTTCGGTCCGCCGCAGAATTACGAGGGCACCTATCCCTACCTCTATCGCAACGAGGGTGACGGCACGTTCACCGATATCTCCGAGGCTGCCGGCCTGCACATCGACAATCCGGCGACCGGTGCACCGATGGCCAAGTCATTGGCCCTTGGGCCGGTTGATGTTGACGGCGATGGCTGGATCGACGTCCTGGTCGCCAACGACACGGTGCGCAACTTCTTCTTCCGCAACCGTGGCGACGGCACCTTCGAAGAAGTTGGTGAGGACTTTGGCTTCGCCTACGATCGCAACGGCAATGCCACCGGCGCCATGGGCATCGACTCGGCCTACTACCGCAACGATCACAATCTCGGCTTCATGATCGGCAACTTCGCCAACGAGATGAGCTCGATTTACGTGGCGCAAGACGATCCCGAGTTTTTTGTCGATGAGGCGATCGGTGAGGGGATCGGAGCCCCGAGCCGGTTGATGCTGACTTTCGGTCTATTCCTCTTCGACGTGGATCTCGATGGCCGCCTCGATGTGTTGCAGGCCAACGGCCACATCGAAGACGAGATCCAGCAAGTCGACCCGAGTCAATTTTATCGCCAGCCAGCTCAGCTGTTCTGGAACGGTGGGGACGAAGGCTTCGTGCCCGTCGCTCCCGAAGCCACCGGTGATCTTGCCCGCGACCTGGTTGGTCGCGGCGCCGCTTTTGCCGA
>JAJCXQ010000516.1 GCA_029263355.1 Acidobacteriota bacterium
GTCGACGTCGAAGCTCGCCGCGCCGGCCGAGATTGCGGCGCCTTCACCGTCGAAGACGTGGGCCACGGTCGGCAGGTTGGTGGAGCGTAGGGGATCGGCGTCGACGTTGTCGTCGATGATCACCCAGCGGTCGGGGGAGCCACCGCCGACGGCCAAGTTTGCGTCGCCACTCGAGGTTGCTACCAGGCGCGGCGGCTCATCGAATTGGAAGCCGTCCCGGACCATCAGGATGAAACGGAAATGCGAGGCCAGCCGCAGGTCGACGACAATCGGCGCGGCGGTGGGATTGGTGAGCTCTTCGAGGTAACGGGCGAAATAACCCTCGCCTGAGACGTGGACCTTGCGCCGCAGCTGCAAGCCGGAGGCCAGCGGCGCCCCCCCCGGCACCACAATCTGCCGGCCGTCGAGCTCGAGAAAACCGCCGGAGCCCACAAACGGCTCAGCGGCGGTATCTTCGACACTGAGCTGGAAGCCACCGCGGTTGAAGGTACCGTCGCCACGGAACACGGCGGTGTTGCCGTCGCGGATGCTGCCATCCTGCTGCACCGCGAACTCGAAGTTGTTGGCGTCGAAGAAACGCGCCAGGGTGCCGGTGGTCGGCGGCAGGGAATCCTGGATGAGTTGGATGTCGACCGTCACCACCTGGCCGTCGACACTGACCTCGCCGATCGCCGAGCCGGCGAGGCGGTCGGCAGGACGCGAGGCGAAGAGGGTGAACGAGCCCTCCGGCACTTGCGGGATGCTGTAGACCCCGGTTGGATCGGTGGTGGCGAAAAGGTTGCCCAAACCGGGCACGGCGCTGTCGAGGGTGATGCCGACCCCGGCCGCCGGCAAGCCATCGGGATCGAAGGCCATACCGGTGACTGTGCCGGTGCCGCTGAGCACCAGATCCTGGACCAGCTCGTCGCCGTGGTCGAGGAGGGTCAGGCCCGCGGCGGTGGCGCGCAATGCGCCGTTGGCGTCGAAAGCCTCCAGGGTGAAGGGGCTGCGCGCCACCGGCAACATGTCGAAGCGGAAGCTGCCGTCGACAGCGGTGGTGACCTCGCGGGAGACCGGTGACAGACGCACCCGGATATTCGGCAACGGCGTCACGCCATCGGCCGCGAAAACCGTGCCCAGGATGTCGCCGGCGGCCTCCAGGCTGACCGTCACGTCGAGGCTTTCGCCGACCACCAGATTCGATTCGATCGAGCCGCCGAGGCGCTCCAAGGGATCCATCGCCGAGACCGAGAACGGACCCGCCAGCACATTGGCTAAAGTCAACTGGCCAGCGGCGTCGGTCATCCCTTGAACGGTGCCGCCAAATACGGTGCCGCTCGCCAGTAATACCTGGGCGTCGTCGACCGGCACGCCACCGGCGTCGAGCACCGTGACGTTGACCGTGCCGAGGCCATTCATCACCAGATCGGTGGCCACCACCTCGTCCGCCGTGCTGATCGTCGCGGTGGCGCGGGCGCGGTCGCCATTGATCGGATTCTCAGCGTCGAGGGTGAAGGTGCCCAGCGGCAGGAAGTCGAAACGGTAGATGCCGGACGCATCGGTCGTGGCTTGGCGCCCGGACGGCGACAAGGTCACGACGCTGCCCACCACCGGGGTCGAGCCATCGGATTCGAACACCGTGCCGGTCAAGGTGCCTGAAGGCGTCAAGGTGACCGTCACCGCGACTTCTTCACCGTCGCTCTCGAGGGAGTCGCTGGTGAAGCCACCGAGGCCGGACGCGGCATCGGTGGCAGCGACGGTGAAATTACCCACGAAGACGCCGTCAACGGCGAACTCACCCACCACACCGGTGGTGACGGTGAAGCGGCCGCCGAAGATGCTGCTGCTGCTGACGGTGACCGTCGCGCCCGCCACCGGGAAGCCGAGGGCGGTCTCGACGATGCCACTCACCCGGCCACGGCCGAGATAGGTGATGTCGGCGTCGACCACCTCGCTGGTGCGGGTGATGGTGGCCGCGGTGCGGCCGCGGTTGCCGCTGGCATCGGCGGCATCAACACGGTAGACGCCGAGCGGGGCGAAGCCGAAACGGTAGTTGCCGGCAGCATCGGTTTGGGTGGTGCGAAAAGCCGGGCCGGAAATTGTCACGGTGACACCGGGGCCAACGGCACTGACAACGTCGCGGTCGAGCACTGTGCCGACGATCGTGCCGGAAGCGGTGAGATCAATGTCGATCACGATCGAGCCGTTGGCCGGCAGAGTGCCAAAACCCCGGCCGCGCAGGCCGGTCGAAGGATCAACCGCCTCGGCGGTCACCGCACCCGGCGGCAGACTATCGGCCTGATAAAAACCAGCGGCGTCGGTGTTGGTCTGCCGGAAGTCGGCCCCCGAGGTGACGGTGACCCGGGCATTGCGCACCAGTTCACCGCTCGGGCTGCGCACCGTGCCGGTCACTCGCCCGATCACCGGTTCGAGCTGGATCGTCCCGACGTTGGTGACGCCGGACGCCACCGGCGTGGTGGCCGCCGACTCGCCGTCGGACACCAGGCCTGCGGCGATCGAGCGCACAAAAACCGAGATGTCGCCACGGTCGGCGGGAATGTTGGGGATCGAGAAGCCGCCAGCGCCGTCGGTGAGACCGGTGAAAATGCCGAACACCAGAGCCGTGGCGCCGGGCACCGCGGCGCCGCCGAGATCCGTCACCTGGCCGGTGACGGTGGTGGTGGGATTCACCGTCAACGGATCGAGACCGAAGTCGACCTCGAGGCCGTCGCGCAGGCCGTCGCCGTCGGTGTCCGGGTCGAGGGGGTCGGTGCCGTAGAACAGCTCGTCGCCGTCGATGAGACCATCACCGTCCGAGTCCGGGTTGTTGGGGTCGGTACCGCGGAGGTTGACCTCGTCGCCGTCCGAGATGCCGTCGCCATCCGAATCTGCGGCATTGACGCTGGTGCCGAGCTCGAATTCCTGCAGGCTGGTCAAGCCGTCGCCGTCGAGGTCCTGGCCGGCGTCGCTCGGATCGTTGGGATTGAGGCCGTTGGCGGTTTCGTAGTCATCGGGCAAGCCGTCGCCGTCAGCATCGTTGGGGATCAGGATGTCGAGGGAGAACGAGGCGACAACACCTTCGTTGCGGGCGGAGAGGATGGCGCGACCGCGTCGAATGGCGGTCACCACGCCGTCACCGTTGATGCTGGCGATCCCGGGGTTGCTGGACTGCCAGAGAGTGCCTTCGTTCTCAGTGGTGACGTCAGTGGCGGAGGTGTCGGGTAAGGTCGCGGTAGCAGTGAGTTGGAGGGTCTCGTCCTTCTCGGTCAATACGACAGAGGGCGCGGTGATATTGAGAGAGACCGGGACCGGGCTGAAGTTGTCGAAGTCGATGGCTGAGATTTCGATGTCCGAGCTACCGACCAGCGATACAAAACCCGACTGGCCGCGAATCGTCTCGTCTTCGGTGGAGCATGTGACACGGACCCTGAAGAAGCCGCGCTCTTGCGGGATATTGCCGATGGGGAACGTGCCGTCGGCTTGAAATCTCGCCGTTCGATTGAGCAGGGACGCAACACAGGTCTCGTCCGGTAGCTCCGGCGGAGCGTCTGACACCGCCGGATCCGTTCCAGCACGGATTTCGTCACCGTCGGTCGCCCCATCGCCGTCGGTATCCGGGTTGAGCGGGTCGATTCCGAGATCAACTTCCTCGCCGTCTTCGAGGCCATCACCGTCACTATCGCGGTTCCGCGGATCCGTGCCTGCCGCAATCTCGTCGCCGTCGGATAAACCGTCACCATCGCTGTCGACGGCTCGCGGTTGCGTCCCCAGGGCAACTTCCTCGCCATCGGAGAGTCCGTCACCATCGGTATCGAAGAGATTGGGAAAGCTATCGACCAAGAACTCTTCGAGGCTCGAAAGCCCGTCACCGTCGGGATCGAGAGCCGCGTCGGCGGGATCACCCGGGTCGAGGCCCCGGGCGATCTCGAAGTCGTCTGGAATTCCGTCGTTGTCGCTGTCGCTACCTGCAAACACGGTCAGTAGAATCGTCGCAGTCACCGTACCATTCTCGACCAGAACAATTTCTTGCCCGGCCGTGATCGCGGTACCCAGACCATCACCGTCGAAGGTGACTCGCAACCCGTCGCCGACGAGGTCCGAGAAATAGCGCGTTCCGGTAGAACCGGCGGTGAGGTCTACTTGGCCGCCACCGGCAAGAGTCCCCGTCACAGTCAGCTGGACGGTTTCACCGATGGCCAGAGACGGACGGGAGGCGGTGACCGACAACGACACCGGATCCTGAGCCGCCGCCGGCAGGGCGCATAAAGCGACCGCGACCAAGATGGCGAATCCCACAACTGGAGGCTTGAGCGCCATGACCCTTACCCTTTTTTTCAATTGAACAACGGAGGAGAAACCTCCGCCTCGAGCTCGGTGAACCATCCGTCATGGGCCGTATCTCGCACCGCGGCAATACCGGTCAGCCAGCCCTTGAAGCGCGGCGGTAAACACCGCCGGTCGAAAATTGTGATGTCGACAAAAGGCTCGCGCTGCTCCTCCGAGGGCTCGTCAACGGAATAACGCAGCAGTATCTCGCTTTCATCGAGCTTCCACAGCAGTCCCGGGCTCAACCGCCGCTCGCGGTCGAGACCAGGGATCTCCGACTCGCGATACGTGATCCGGGAATAACCTTCGCCCCACTTGCGCACCGCTCCTTGCAGCAGTCGCGCCCGCAGCTCCGCCCCATTCACCGCCGACCCCGTGCCCAGGAACTGCACACTGCACAACGCCTCGTGAGCGAAGGTATAAGTCACCTGGGTGAAAAAAGGCGACGTCAGCCCCATCTCCAGGAAGGACCGCATGCGATCGGCCGCCGGGGCCTCCGGCTCGCCGAAAATATCGAACGGTGCTGCCTTCGGACGAGCTTCCGTGAGCTGGTCCGCGGCCATCCCCAACGCGACGGCTTCGAATCCCACCGGCATGGGCTGCGAGCTCGCCGCGGGAGGGTTGGCGCCGCCCATGATGACGGCCCACAGAATACAGCCCCCCGCTAGGTGGCGGCTCGAGACCTGTTGGCTCATCAAGGACACGTCACACCTGCGCTGGGGGGGCTGTTGATCTGGAGACTGCCGTTTTGCAGCGCCTGCAGAGCGGCGGCAGAACAATCCCTACCGGCCTCGGCGTTTTGCCGCCCCATCTCGTTGTTGTTGAAGTCCATCTCGTGACCCGGACAGGTGTCGTCGTCACGGTTACGCTCGTGAAGATCAAGTAACGTGTCGGCGAGATCCCGAGTCAGAGGGCTCGAATGCAGCTCACACGACCAGCGGGCATGGCGCGCCGCGTCTTTGGCGCTATTGGAACCCCGGCAGCTCGGATCGGAGCCGGCAAATTGCTGATCCGACCAATCTCTGACACGTATTGAAATACCGAAATAGGCACCACAGGCGGCGCCGACATCGGGGCTGCCGAAGCTGGCGATCGCACACCAACCATATTCGCCCATTCCCTCGTCGAGCTCCGCTTTCTCGATGACCCGAATATTGCGGGAATCGCTCGAGCAATCCGTCGCCGCATCTTTGGCGGTGACCTGCGCGTTGCCGTTCGTGTTCATCGCGGCGGTGGCCGTGGCCGACGTGCCGCTGCCGGAGATGGTCAGGACCGACGGATTGCTAGACATCCAGATCACACTGCGACCGGCCGGCGTGGTGGTCGCGGTCACCGGCTTACTCGTGCCTTCGCAAATCGCTGTCGGGGCATCGGTGATCATCACCTCAATTTCCTCACCCCCGCACTGATTGCCCGTGCACATATCCATCTCCGTACACTTGTCGTCGTCATCACAGCTGCGGCCGTCCGTGTCCACCGGCTCGCAGGTGAAGCTACATTCCTGGGAGACCCGGCGTTTCTCGGTGCAGACGTTGTCATCGTTGTCGTCACAGCTGCCGGCGCCCCCCGGCGTACAGGGCGGCGGCGGCGGCGTACAACTGTGCCAGCCGCCCTCGACGATGCCAAAGCCGGGATCGGAGCAGATTTGCGAGCCGTCTGCCATCACCGTCGCGGTCCCGACGGCAATGAACTCACCCTGATCGTGATCGAAGGAGAAGATCTCGACTTGCTGCCCTGGCAGCTGATCGGTGTTGGGGATGCAGATACGCGCCGGCGGATCGAAGGTCGCCCCGGTTGGCTGGATGGTCCAGGCGAGCATGAACGACGAGCCGAGGGGTGGCTGCATCGGCACGCGCTCGTTGCGCACTTGGGTCACGCTGACCTCACAATTTGTCGAACCATCGGCACAGGTCACCGAATTCGCAAAAACCGTCAGCTCCGAGCCTGGCACGTTGGCCAGCGACAGCGTCACGTCTTCGGTGCCCGCCGCCGGCGCCGTTGTCGTCAAGTCGAACGGCAAGAGATAAATCGGCCGACCGATGGAGTTGTCGCGCCCGGCGGTGGTGGTCAACTCGAAGGGCAGGTTGGGCCACTCACCGGGAAGGCTGGTCGTGCTGCCGTCGACGTGGAACTGGATGAAGCCAATCGGCGCCCCGGCGATCGAAAACTGTCCCTGATCATCGGTGACCGCGGTGAGAGCGGTGTCGTCGATCGTCACCGTCGCCCCCGGCACGGGATTGTCCTGATTGTCGAGCACCACGCCGCTGACGCGGGTTGCGCTCGGTGAGCCGACCCGCAACGCCGAGGCGGTAAAAGCCGCCCCCGACTCGACGAGGCCGGGGAAGGTCACCCCCACGGCGTTGTTCTCGATGCCAGCCTCGAGCCCCAAAGTCCATAGCGCCTCGGCCAGGCCGTCGAGGTCGGTGGTGCTCACCGCCGTCGGCGAGCCGGCGAAGCTGCCGCCACCCTGGAGCACCTCGAAGGTGACGTCGACTCCACCCACCGGATTGCCACCAGCGTCGGTCACCAGAGCGACCAGCGACTGCGGCAGCGTCCCGCCGGTCGCGCCACTTTGCTGATCGCCGGCATTGGCCACCACTCGTAGCGGTGCCCCTGACGCCGTGTTGGCGCAGAACTCGACCTCGCCGAGGAAACCCGGCGCCGTCGCCAGCACACGGTTGTTGCCGGCTCCCGAACGCCCGCCGAGCTCGTAAACGACGCTGGCGTGGCCAAGATCGTCGGTCAACACGGTGACCCTAGTGCCTTCGGCGGGGAATGCCCGTAACACGCCGGTGCCGCGGGAGACCTCGAAGGTCACCGGCCGACCGACCACCGCGTCACCGCTGGCGTTCTCGAGGGCGACCACTAGACGGTCGGGTAACTCCTCGAAAATCCCGGCGCTCTGACCACTCCCAGCCAGCAGCACGATGCGTTGGCCAGCTTGATCCTCGACCCTCACGTTGATCGCAGCCGTTGAGCTGTTCCCCAGGCGATCGCTGGCCACCGCGGTGAGGGTGTTGACGCCACGTTTGAGGAGCAGGCCGGGCACCAGGAAGCTGCGGTTGGCCACCATCGCCTCGACCCCGTTCACCGTGACGTCGCAGTCGTCGGCATTGATTGTGGTACCGGCGATCAGGTCGTTGACTTGCCCCGCCACGTCGACTTGCAGCGAGGTCAGCACGGCGCCGTTACGCGGTGTCTCGATGGCGATCCGCGGCGCCTTGGTATCACGCAGCACGACGACGCTCGCCGTCCCACTGTTGCCGACCGCGGTGCGGGCCACCGCGGTGATCACGTTCTTGCCCTCACGCAGCGGCACAGCGACAGCCGTAAACGAGGTGCCGCTGACCGATGCCACGACGCCGTTTACGGTCACGCTATCGACCCCGGTTTCGACGGTACCGGTCACGTCGATGGCGTCGTCCCGGGTCTGTACGTTGGCCGTCGGCGAATCGATGGTGACGGCGATCGGCAGCAAGGCCACCTCGAAACACCAGCTCACCGCGCCGCTGTTGCCCGCCACGTCGGTTGCCGTGGCCTCGGCCTGGTGCTCACCCGGCCCGAAGTCCACCGCCGGATCCCAGCTCACGCAGCCGGCGTCGACCACCGCCACGCCGCTGCGGTCGATGCCATCGACGGTGAGAGTGACGCTGGCCTCGTCGACCCCCGCAAAGGCGTCGGCGAAACAGGCCTGCACCTGCGGCCGACTCTCCGTCGTCACCGCTCCCTGGCACTGCACGGGGCGCAGCGCCGCTGGATCGAAGGTCGGCGGACTCAGATCGATCGACACCATGGCGTCGGTCGTGGCGCTGTTGCCGGCCAGATCGATGGCGGTGCCGGAGGCGATCTGATCGGCCCCCTCGCTGCTCAGGGTTCGAGGTGTGGAACAACTCGCCACCCCAGAGAGGGCGTCGTTGCAGTCGAAGCTCACGGTGGGCGGCGCGTTGTGCCAACCCGCCGCGTTGGCCGACGGTGCGACCATTGTACCGATCGTCGGCGGAGTCAAGTCGAGGCGCAGAGTCACCATCGTCTCGGCCGAGTTGCCAGCCAAGTCGGTCGCCGTCCCAGTAATCTCCTGGCCGGCAACTTCGCCGCTCACCGTCACCGGATCAGAACAACTGGCAACACCCGAGCCGACGTCGGCGCAATCGAACGTCACGGTGGCAGCTTCTCTATGCCAGCCCGCCGCGTTGGCTGGCGGCTCGACCGTGGCCGTGATGGTTGGCGGTATCGAGTCGCGAATCACGGTGACGCTGGCGCTGCCCGCACCGCCCCCGGCGCTCGCTGCCACAGCAGTGAGGGTGACAGACCCTTCGTCGAGCGGCACTCCGAGCGCCTGGAAGGTACCACCGGCCACCACCGCGGCAACTCCGTTCACATCAACGGTGTCGGCGGAGAGGTCGACCGTGCCTGAGACATCGATCGTAGCCTGGTTGGTGATGAATCCATCCAGCGGTGTATCGATCGTGATCTCGATGTCCGGCGACACGATCGCAAAACACCAACTGGCTGAATCAGCATTGCCCGCCAGGTCGGTCGCCGCGATCTCAGCCTGGTGCTCCCCCGCTGTGAATGCCTCGGTGGGCACCCACGAGATGCAACCCTCGGCGATGACCGCCGATCCGGTGCGGTCGACACCATCAACCTGTAATTGCACCGTTCCCGCGACCACGCCGGAGAGCAGGTCGGCAAAACACGCTGCCACCGGCGCCATCAAGTCGGTGGCCACCGCCGGACAAGGGGCCGGCTGAAACTCAGCGGGATCGAAGGTCGGCGGCATCGAGTCGATATTGACGACCACGGTTGTCATCGCGAGGTTGCCAGCCACGTCAAAGACGGTACCGGCCGCCTCTTGGCCCGCTCCCTCGCCGTCCAAGACGACCGGATCCGGACAAGCCGCCACGCCGGATAGGGCGTCCTGACAATCGAAAGTCACCGTCACCGCCGAGTTGTTCCAACCCGCGGCATTGGTTGGCGGATCGGCCGTCGCGGTGATCATTGGCGGCGTCGAATCGATATTGACGACCAGGGTCGTGCTGCCAGAGTTGCCCGCCACATCGACGGCGGTGCCGACAACCTCCTGGCCGGCGCCCTCGCCGCTCACGATGACCGGCTCGGGACAGGTCGCCACTCCCGACACCGCGTCCTCGCAGACAAACGTCACCGTGACTGCCGTCGTGTGCCAGCCCGCCGCGTTGGCTGGCGGATCGGCCGTTGCGGTGATCATCGGTGGCCTCACGTCGAGGATCACGGTCTCGTTGACACTCGACGAGTTACCCGCCAGATCACTGATCGACGCGGTGACGAGATACGTGCCTTCTTCGAGCTCCGACGGCGCACAGATCGTGGACTCGGGGCCGATCACACAACCGGTCAGTAACTCACCGTCGATCGCGATCGCGAGGGTGGTCGAGTCGATGCCGGAAAGAGCGTCCGAATAGGTGACGACCACACCCAGGGTCGTCGTCATGAAGATCAGGTCTTTGAGTGGTACGCCTTTGAGCGGTACGTCTCCAGTGATCAGATCTCCCTGATTCAAAGACTGAGGGGCATCCAAAGACTGCCCTCCCGACCAGGCGCTCACGTCACCCGACTCGAAGCCGTCAGCGAAGATCAAACCGCCGTTGAAGGCCATGGCGATGTCCGGCGGCGTGACGTCGACGCTGAAGCTGAAGCTCGCCGTCGTGCGGTTGCCTGCTCGATCCCCCACTCTCGCCTCGATCGTGTGGCTGCCCTCGGCAAGCTCCGGCGCTTCGCACGTGGCGCTCGCTGTCGTGATGGTGCAGGATGGTGAGAGATCGAACCCGTCCAACTGGATCGCCAGGTCCGTCACATTCACCCCGGATATATCGTCCGAATACGAGACGACAATTGTCGGTGTCGCGTCGTTGACGAAGGGTCCAGACGGTGCCGTGAGCGTAATCGTCGGCGGCGTCGTGTCAGCAGGCAAGACCTGGGCGTCGAGCGACGGGCCAGAGGCGAGACTGAGGGCCAAAACCGCTCCGAACACGAGTCGCCCGACCCCTCGTCGCCAGCTCAACACAACGACCGACGGGCCGACGCAAGGCGTATGGCCTTCCGGGGACAGGGAACACGCGGCTGCTGTCTCGTTTGAAACACCGCCAGAGACATTTTTCCGATCAGCCGCAAGTCCAGTTGACATGTGCCCCCCTTGGAAGGCTTTCTATAGAGATTTTTGGATAAGTGTAACTTCAAACAGCCCCCTGTCAAGACCCGGTGTCGAGTCATTTCCGCAAAGGCCTGCCTGTACAGCCCTTATCGTCACGATCTCGTCCATCCACAACATGGGACTCTAGTGGTGACGCAGTGCCGTTGCCGTGTGGCCGGTCGAGAAGCTGCTTCCGCCGCTCCAGAAGCCGCGGAACCTCTTCGGTCAAAATGAACTTCGAGGTCAAGAAGTCGGCGGAGATCAGCAGCACAGCCACCTAGGTCTCGTCGGCCTACTCTTAGCCGTCGAAGTTACATCGGCTTTCATCTGACCAGGCCGAAAGGCCGCTGGCGGCGCTCGAGGCTCCGTTGGATATATCGAAGAAGCCGGCGAGACGCCGGCGCTCTCAGGATGTGGCTCCTTCGAGCTCGGCATCTGGCGGAAGTCGCCGATCCGTTCCCCGCGACGTAGCGCCAATGGGGCGTCGGGGTTGGACAGGTCTTAGCTCGAGCCGCGGGTACGAATGACCCGTGTGCCGGACCAAGAGTCATGCCAGCCGACGGGGGGCAGACTCTGGCGGAGTGATGGCAGCCTGTGGCGGCGAGTACGGATTGTCCGTCATTACAAGGGTCTCCTAACAGCTAAAGCTACTCGAGCGTCGAGGAGCGCGACGCTCGGATCCACTGTCTGACGCCAAAGCAAAAACCTCCCAGAGATCTTCGAGCGGCTGAATCAGCGGGCGTCCACTGATCGCCGACCCGTGGCCCTGGCGCGACGGTACTGCTCGGCCCACTTCTCTTGCCGATCGTTGGACATTTTGATCGCCTCGAGCTCTACAACTCTCGGTGTCCCGGATTGGAGCACCGTCAGTGATACGCGTTGCCCCGCCTCGAGTTGCCCAAAGAGGTTTAGAGCATCAAGCTGCTGCCGACAGCCGACAGAAGCGCCATCGACCTCCTGGATGATGTCTCCGGCCGCCAGACCTGCCGCGGCCGCCGGACCACTCAGAATTGTCTCTTGAATCAACAGAGCACTCTCCCGAGTCTCACCAACACTCTTACAGGATAGATCAAAACCCAACCAGGCTGCCGGCACTGGTTCCTCCTCCGCCTCGGCTCGGGGCACACCGATGGCGAGCAAGACCAGGATTGGAAGAAGGACCACCAACGATCTCATCAGGTCTCTAAACATTGTTACGGCCTCCAAAGCTTGACGATCAGGAATGAATGAATTGCCTAAACGTTCACCACGGGATGCTGATGCATCCCGACCACCAACCATTGTAGCAGCCAGCGAACTGACTCATCGACCACGGGGCAGTCGGCAGACAAAAGTCCTTGGACTTCCGTCTGAGACATAGGAAAAGCTCCCTCCCGGCCGCATCGGCACCCGCTGGCCCGTGGCTTGGTCGAACAACCGCAATCTCCGGACGATCCGTGCGGGCCCGTCCCAGGAAAGGGTCACCTCCTCCACTCCCGGCGACGCCCGCACCTCGAAAGTCCAAGTGTGACGGTGGGGGCGGCGGCTCAACCGATGGAAGTCGGTCGCGTAGTCACCCGCTTGGTTGCCCCAGTCGGGATGAGGGAAAACCACCGTGAGGTACGGCGAATCGAAGGGCGGCAGCTCTTTCAAATCGTGCAGGTCAGGGCCAGCGACGCTCGTCGCCAACTGCCCGAAGAGATTTCCCTCGTCGCGCAACCCGTCCGCTTCGGCGATCAGCCTCACGTGCCACGGCTCGGAGCCAGGCCGGGCTTTCGGCGTCGGCTGTGGTTGCCACAGGGTCCTTTGCGCCCTAGAGACCGGCGCCAATCCTGAGCCATCACAACTCGAGGACGTCCGCGCCGGGATCCGCAACTCAATGCCTGGCTTGAAGGCTTCGACCCACAAGGCGTCGAACTCCGACAGGGTGCCTTCAGCGCCAGGAGTGCTGCCGTCGAAGGGCGAGTATGACGCGCCGTTCCATTGGGTCATGGTCCGCGACATGACGCAGCTGGCGTCGGCCGGCACCATGTCGCAGGCGCGCATCGAGCCGATCACCGGATCAGCCTGGTCCAGGGTCAGCACCGACGAACCATCGATGACCCGGACGTCGGCCCAACAGACGTCGAAACCGAAGGGGTGGCCGACGAGGTTCTGGAGACCGTCCGCATCAGCGACCAGAGGAACCTCAATCACCGTCGGCGACAGCGAGTCCATCGCCAGGGTCTCACCTGTGTCAACAGTCTTGACCCAATAGCCAACACCCATCTCGAGCGAGCTGCCGAGGGTCAAAGCCGAATAAACACCGAAAGCCTCGTCGCGCTCGAAGACGATCCAATCGGTGCCGTAGGTACCCGTCATATCGTCGCCAAAAACATCGGCGACAGTGTCAGTCGAGCCGGGATCGCAGGGCAAGGAGATCATCTTCCATTGCCCGGCGGTCAGAGCCACGCTGGCGGAGCATGGGCTCTGGAAGCGTTGGGCGAACACCCCGGACTGATCACCATCTTGATCGAAACCCGAGGGATCATCACTCACCCAGACGGCGAGGAAGTTGCCGGCGTCATTCATCGCGACCGACGAAAAACTCTGCCTGCCGGTGGTGTAGGAATTGACCTGGAACTCACTGCCCACTGCCGTGTCCGAACTGTCGAGGAGCTGACCAAAGGTGCCGGTATCGTCGCCGTCCTGCCCGTTCAAACTGCCCCATACCACCACCATGTCGCCGTTGCCCGCCCGACCGAGGTGAGGCACCGACTGGCTGCCGGTGGTGTAAGAATTGATCTGGAACTCGCCGCCGTCGAGGGTGCCGTCCCCCTCGAAACGTTGGCCGATGATGGCATCTCCATCGCCGTCCTGGCCGTAGCTGCGCCACGCGACGACAAACTCCCCGTTGAGATCGTAGACTACCTCGGCGTTACGTTGGGCGCTGAAGGTCGTGGTGTTGACGGAGAACTCGCCGCCGCTAGCGGCCCCTGAGCTATTGAACCGCTGACCGTCAACTTCCGAAAGTGTGTTATTCCACACCACCACGAACTCGCCGGACTCAGCAATAGCGACGTTGGGATAGAGCTGATAACTGGCGGTGGTGGTGTTGGCCTGGAATTCGCCACCCACCGGGTTGGCTCCGGAGTCGAAGCGTTGACCAAAGACTCCCCAGGAGCTGCCATCTTGGTTGTAACTGTTCCACGCCACCACGAACTCACCACCACTGGTCATCGCGACTTCGGGCTCCGTCTGGGAGCCTGTGGTGTAGGAGTTGAGAGTGAATTCGCCCCCCACCGGGGCGCCCGTACTCGAATAACGTTGGCCAATAATGTCGCCAGTGCCCCATACGACAATGAAATTGCCATCGGCGTCCATCGCCACATCGGGATGGGTCTGCGAGCCGACGGTAGTGGTGTTGACCTGGAACTCACCGCCGATGGCGACGCCGTTGCTGTCGTAACGTTGAGCAAAAACACCCGCCAGCGAACCATCCTGGTTGGTGCTGCTCCAGGCGACCAGGAAGTCGCCGACGCCACTCGCCGCCACCGAGGCACGCCATTGGTTGTTGGTGGTGTAGGTATTGACCTGAAACTCGCTGCCCGCCGGGGTCGGAGTCTGCGCCGGGAGAGGGGCCGGCCAGAATGCCACCAGCCCCAAGACAAGGACCATGGCCAAGGCTGTAGCGTCGCGAGTCTCCAAATGGCCCATCATTCTGCTCTCCTGATTCAGAAGGTGATTCCAGTGCGACCCGATCGGGTTTGACAAGTCGTAAACACCTGGATCGTAACAGCCGCACATCAACCCGGCACACGGGTGCTGGACTCGAGATCTCGTGAGACTCGAGGCTTCTACGGTAAGCTCGCTCCAATTCAATACTCAAAATTCGAGGAGTTCAGAGATGACACTTTTCATCGTTTCCGTTGTCGTAGTACTCGTCGTGTCGGCGGCTTGCTCGCTGAGTGAAGCGGCGCTCTATTCCATCAGGATGCCGTACGTGCGACAGCTGGTTGAGAGTGGATCCCTTGCGGGTCCGATCCTCGAGGGATTCAAACGCAACATGGAGCGGCCGATCACGGCGATTCTAATCGTCAACACGGTGGCCAATACGGCCGGCGCCGCAGTCGCAGGCGCTCAGGCTCGCCTACTCTTCGGTGAGGCAGCACTGCTTGGGTTCTCAGGCCTCTTTACGCTCGCGGTTCTATTGTTCTCCGAGATCATGCCCAAGATCGCCGGAGTGACCTACCGTCGCAGTGTAGCCAAGGCGATCAGCGTTCCCCTGGCTGGCGTGATCCGAGCGCTCGCTCCCCTCGTCTGGCTCAGCCGTCAGGCGGCTCGGCTTCTCGGAACCAACGAAGAGCAAGCTCTCGCCCCGGAAGCGGAGGTCCATCAAATCGCCACCCTGAGCGCCGAGGAAGGAAGCATCCTTCCCATCGAAGCAGCGTTGGTCAAGAACGTCCTCGACCTCAACGATGTCAAAGCGCGTGAGATCATGACGCCACGGACTGTGGTCTTCAAACTCGCGGCAGAGAGTACCGTCCTCGAGGTCTCGGACCAGGTGACCGTTAGCGCGCACTCGCGGATCCCGATCTACGCTGAAGGCAACATGGAGAAGTTGACGGGATGGGTGCTCAAGAGCCACATCCTGACCCGGCTGGTCAGAAAAGAGTTCGAGGTTGAGCTGGCGGCGCTAGCGAAACCGCTTGGCTTTGTGCCCGAGGCTGCCCCAGGGCACCAACTCCTGAGTGAATTTTTGAAACGGCGCACCCATATTCTGGCCGTGGTGGACGAGTACGGTGGTGTCTCGGGGGTCGTGACAATGGAAGATGTGCTGGAGTCCCTCCTCGGCGAGGAGATCGTCGACGAAACAGACGACGTGATCAATTTCCAAGAAGAGGCGCGCCAGCAGGCTCAGACAAGAATGAATCAACAGGCGCCGGATTCGTGAATCCAGCGAGCGGACAGCCAACGAAGCAGGAACGCACCGGCCAAGTGGTCGCGAAGCGAGTCGGTAATAACTAGAGACATCGAGCCGCTGAGCGGCAGATCTGCTGAAGAATTGAGGCGTAATCAGCCGATGATCGTCAAAACTGTCGGCAACAAGAAGCACCATCAGCCGATGATCGGACGTCTCGAGCCACACCGGTTGGGCAATCAGTTCACGACTGGATCCTGGAACGAGCGCGGAACAAAATCGTCGGGCACTTGCAGGGTAAACGTCTCGTCTGAGATCCGTGCCAGATAGAGCCCCTCACGCCACACCCGCTGAGCAAGCTCCTCGGGGACATCCACCGCCGCGACGATGCCAAAGAGCTGCTTGTCCCGATGTTGCGGTAAAAACGTCGGAAAGTCGCGCAGGATGCGTAACAACTGGTCGACGCCCTCTTCTCGCAAGCGGCTCTTCACCTCGACAACAACCGCGATATTGCGGTCCGTATTCGAGAATCCGAAAACGTCCAACTCCAGCGTGCGACCACCCTTCTTCACCCGATAACGCGGCGCGATATTGTTCAGACCGAAACGCTTCTCCAACAAACGTGTCATCGACGGCAGCGCCATTCCCTCCGCAAAACTGCCAAACTTCTCTCCCAGACCACCAAGCTGCTTGCCAAGCTTTCTCAGTTGACGGTCATTCTCTTCCTTGCTCTCGCGCAAGAAGCGAGTGGTTTCCTCCTTGCTCTCACGCAAACCGCGGGCCGTCTCGGCTTGGGTAGACACCAGCTGAGCCATCATGTCTTTCAAATCTTGATCCGTCATCGTCTTAGCCCCGCTTCCAAGATCGCTTGCATCCACCATCCTATCGCACGGGTTCGCTTGCTGAGGACCGAGGCTGCATGAGGCGGAACGGCTACCGCGTCACTCTGCGCCAGGCGCTGCATAGAGCTCGAATCGTTGAATCTCGACATGGGTGTGACTCCTGAATCTTGATCCCTGCGTCAACTTCGCTCGCGACCACACGCCGCGACTCGCTTCGGACAGCTGGAATCCAAGTTCGAGAAGCGCCGAGCTCGGTTGCCCAAAGGCCACGCCGATGCTCGATGTCTTCACCCCTAATAAAGACGTAAAGCATGCGGCCGATCTGACGAGTCGGCCGAAAAAAGGAGAAACGGGCCGAGACAAGCTCGGCCCCTACGTGGACTAGCCTCTTCGAGAATTCCCTGTTCTCAGGCCCGTCGCTGGGCATACAGCGACCTGTCAAGCCGCGCTGCACCTTTGACAGATCCATCGCCCTTCTTGCATGCCGGCGACCGGCGGCGCCGGATATCTCGCAGTTCCTGAGATCGGCGTCGCCGAGCCTGGCGCTTCGGAGATCGGCCCGGTCGAGGTTCGCTTGCCAGAGCTGGGCCTCCCGCAGATCGGCCTCCCGCAAGTCGGCGTGCCGCAGGTCGGCGCTGAAGAGATGAGCACCGCGCTGGGTCGCGCCGTGGAGCTCCGCCCCTTCGAGATAGGCGCGGCCGAGGTTGGCCCCTTCGAGATTGGCGTGCTCGAGGTTGGCGTCGTTGAGGTTGGCGTAGCGGAAGTTGGCTCGCCTGAGATCGGCGCCGCTCAAGTCCGGCCTCAGCCCGCGGCGTTTCTACCGCCAACGGTTCCAGGCAGCGACTCCCTGGTGCAAGCCCAGCGCCCGCTAAAGAATGCACCGTGATCGATTTCCAGCGCGTCGAGCGAGCGCAGCAAAGCGCCGGTTTTGTGCCCCCGGCGGCCTGAGTAGAAATCGCTGGGCTCACCGGGCCTTTTCACCGATCCTTCTCGATGTACCTGAGCCATCTCAAATCCAATTGGGCTTTGAAAAAGACCTCGACAGCCGCCGCAAACCAGAATCGCGAAAACAGACCCCTTCTGAAACGGCCGCAAACCAAAACGAACAGAAACACCCCCTGCGGAAACGACGGGAAATCCAATCAGCTAAATCGACAGGCCTCTGCGGCCGGTGCGCGGGTCGTTTTACCAGCTAAAAAGAGGCGCGCATCGCCCGCGCGAGGCAATTGGGCGATCGAACCTCCTTCGCGACGGCCGCAGATCGAAATGAGGAACAACAACCCCGGCTGAAACGGTGGGAAATGCGATCAGCTAAATCGACAGGCCTTTGCGGCCGGTGCGCGGGTCGTTTTACCAGCTCAACAGACCAGCGCAGCGCCTGCGTGACGTCTTTTGCAAGCTCGAAAGCGTTTCGCGACCGCCGCAGATCGAAATGGGGAACAACAACCCCGGCTGAAACGGTGGCAAATCCGATCAGGTGAGTCGACAAGGCTCTGCGGCCGCTTGCACTGGTCGTTGGACAAGCTCAGCAGAGCCCCGCATCACCTGTGCGACGTCTTCTACAAGCTCGACAGCGTCTCACAGCACCCGTGGGGGCTTGTGAGCCAGCTCATCAGGCCTCGGAAACGGTCGCAGAGCGCTTCGATGTTCTTGAAACCGCTCGACGGCCGTTGCGCGAGGCCATCGCCGGACCACCTGGTCTAGCTATGAAGGAGCAGTGTGAGGTCCGGAAAGTAGCGGCGCATGTAGCCGCGTTGACCCGGTGTTCGACCCTCCCGCACGACTCTGCACCTCCCCTCGACCACGTCACCAGGGTCGGCTGCACAACTCAGCAGGGCCCTCGAGTGCCGGGCAGGACCGACCTGCCCCAATCCACGATGGTCCGAGCCCTGGATGTTTCCACCTGCTCACCTCTGCAGGCACCCCGGGCACCCCCCACCATCTCATCTGCACAACTCCGCAGGTGGCTCAGACCCCGCACTCGCCACTCCGGCACAACTCCGCAGGCGCCTTCGAACCCAGGCTCAACCCTCTCGCACAACCTCGCGGTCGACGACACCAGGCTCGGCCCCTACGTAGACTAGCCGTTTCGAGAATCAACAGTTCTCGGGCCAGTCGCTGGTCCAGAAAAGGCGTCCCTCCCAAGGGAAACCTGAAAGGATATTAGTGATCAGGCATTACATACGATCAATAGCACTACCTATATAGACGCGTCATCGAAGCCCGTAAAGGTTCATCGTCGACGGATTTTCTTTTCGGCGTAGGCCAAGCCGGCCGTCAATCCGATCACATCGTCAACTTCGCCTAGCAGCAACGCACCGGCCAGTGGCTGGCCTTCAGACCGTGGTAATGCCAGCCCCGATGGTATAAATTCAACCCATCGACACCCGCTTACAATCAACCACATCGCGCTAGGATTTCTCTATGAAGATCGAGGGCCAACACACGTTCAACGCACCCCGCGAGCTGGTTTGGAAGACGGTGCTCGACCCCGATGTCCTGGCAGCTGTCTTGCCCGGTTGTGAGGATTTCAAGGAGGTCGGTGAAAACGAGTTCACCGGTACCCTCAAGATCAAAGTCGGACCGGTTCAAGGCAAGTTCAAAGGCACGGTCGCACTGACGGACCTCGTCGAGCCGGCGAGCTACAACATGCGGATCCAGGGCAAAGGCGCCCCGGGGTTTGTCGACGGCAAAGGCCAGCTGCGGCTGGAAGACGACGGCGGCTCGACGGTGCTGCATTACGAGGTTGACGCCAAGGTCGGCGGCCGCATTGCTTCGGTCGGCCAACGGTTGCTCGACAGCTCGAGTAAAGTCATTACCCGCCAGGCACTGGAAGGTCTCGACCAACAGGTCACGGCAAAGGCCGCGGCGAGCGTCGGCGAGGAGCCGCCGCCACCGGTTGAAGCTCCTTCCCAAGCTGAGTTCGCGGCGGAATTCACCAAAGGCATGGTTGACGAGCTAGTGCCCAAAGAGCGACGTCCGATGCTGATTGGCGTCGGCGCGTTGGTTCTGCTCGGCCTCGGTTTGTTGGCCTTGAAGACTTGCGGTAGCTGAACCAAGAATTTGCAATCGTGACGGACACGTCACTCAGAATGAGTCTTTGAAACTCTTGCGCTCGAATCGAAAGGAGTCTTGGATGGGTCATCAGGTTCGAATCGAGGTCAACGGAATCACCCATGACCGGGAGGTTGATCCCCGGATGCTATTGGTGCACTTCCTGCGCGAAGAGCTGGCGCTGACCGGCACCAACGTCGGTTGTGAAACCAGCTTGTGTGGCGCGTGCACCGTGCTGGTCGATGGCAAAGCCGTCAAATCGTGCACCCAGCTGGCGGTTCAGGCCGACGGCTCGTCGATCACCACCATCGAAGGCCTGGCTCAGGACGGTGAGCTGCACCCCTTGCAGTCCGCCTTCCATGAGGAGCACGGCTTGCAGTGCGGCTTCTGCACTCCTGGCATGATCCTCACCGCGGTTGATCTGCTCAACGACAATCCGAAACCGAGCGCGGAGGAGATCCGCGAGGGTTTGAAAGGCAACATCTGCCGCTGTACCGGTTACCACAACATCGTCAAGGCGGTGCAACGGGCCGCTGAGGGAGGTGCGTCATGAGTGGTGTCATTGGCACCTCGGTCAAACGGCGTGAAGACGCCGCTCTGATCATCGGCCAGGGCAAGTACTGCGACGATTTTACGCTGCCGGGTATGACTCACGCGGTCATCATCCGCAGCCCCTACGGCCACGCCCGCATCAACAGCATCGACACCAGCGCGGCGGCGGCCCACCCCGGCGTGGTGGCGGTCTTCACCGGCAAAGACATTGTCGCCAGCGACATTGGCGGTGTGGTGCCCACCGGCTGGCTGCTGCCCGACATCAAGACCCCCGAACACCCGATCCTAGCCACCGAAGTTGTCCGCTATGTAGGCGACGGTGTTGCTGTGGTGGTGGCGGAAGATCGCTACTCTGCCCGCGACGCGGCGGAGTTAGTGGATGTCGACTACGAGCCACTCGACGCGGTCACCGACGTGCTGACGGCGGTCGCCGACGGCGCCCCGCAGCTGTTCGACGAGGCGCCCGGCAACATCTCCTTCGACTGGGATCTCGGTGATGCCGACGCCACCGAAGCCGCCTTCGCCCGCGCCGCCCACACCGCTGAAGTCGACCTGCGCAACAACCGGCTGATTCCCCATGCGGTTGAGCCCCGGGCTTGTTTGGCGAGCTTCGACAAAACCTCCGGTGAGCTCACCCTCTACTCGACGACCCAGAATCCCCATCTCCTCCGTCTGCTGATGAGCCTGGCGTCGATCAACCTGCCCGAGCACAAGATGCGGGTCATCGCGCCGGAAGTTGGCGGCGGCTTCGGCTCCAAGATCCATCACTACCCGGACGAGGCAATCGCCTGCTTCTGCTCGATACATATTGGCCGTCCGTTGAAGTGGACCGCCACCCGCTCGGAGACCAATCTCACCGACGCCCACGGTCGCGATCATGCCAGCCACGCCGAGATTGCCCTCGACGACAACGGCAAGATCCTAGGTCTGCGGGTCAAGACCCACGCTGCGATGGGAGCCTATCTCTCGACTTTCGCTCCGGCGGTGCCGACGTATCTATACGGCACCCTACTGTCGGGGCAATACGACATCGCGGCGATTCATGTGCAGACTCTCGGTGTATTTACCAACACCGCTCCGGTGGACGCTTACCGCGGTGCGGGCCGCCCGGAGGCGACCTTTGTCGTCGAACGGTTGCTCGACCTCGCGGCGGATGTCACCGGCCTCAGCCCGGTGGAGATCAGGCGCCGCAACTTCGTGCCGTCCGATCAATTCCCGTATCAGACCGCGGTGGCCCTGGCTTATGACAGCGGTAACTACGACGGCGCCATGGACCGGGCTCTCGAGCTCTCGGGCTACGACGACTTACGGGCCGAGCAAAAACGACGCCGGGAAGCGGGCGACACCAAGCTGCTTGGCATTGGACTGTCGAGCTTCATCGAAGCTTGTGGTCTGGCTCCGTCCCAAGTGGTCGGTGCTCTCGGCGCCCAGGCCGGACTTT
>JAJCXQ010000517.1 GCA_029263355.1 Acidobacteriota bacterium
GCCCTGCTACAGGCTCGACAGACGAAACAGCCCGTTCCAAGCACCCATCTACGGGCTCGACAGGCAAAACAACCCGTTCCAAGGACCCATCTACGGGTTCGGCGGGTGACACAGCCCGTTTTAGGGCGGAGACTAGCCGCGGCTCCGTCGGGAGCCCACGTTGGTACCGGGGGATCTCTCGATTTTTCGCGGCCTTGACCGTGTTCCCCGGGGGAACGGGTGAGATTTTGCGCAACATCGCGCGCTCCCCCGGTACCAACGAAGGATATTTCCGAATATCGAGTCCTCCCCCGGTACCAACGGGGTTGCCATCGAGAAATCGAGTCCTCCCCCGGTACCAACGGGGTGACCGGTACGGCCGCAAGGAGAATCGCAGTACCAGGCACTTACTTTTCGGTGCTCGGTCGTCCCGGCCTCGAGCCTGCGTCAGAGCCCTGCCGGCGAGGTCATCGACGCTTCGCCCAGTAGGCAGGGCGGCGCTTCCCGTGCGCCAGGGCGAGGATCTGCACGGTCTCCCCCTGGATTCGATAGACCACGCTGTACGGGAACCCCTTCAGAACGAACCTTCGGGCTCCGGGCTCGAAGCGCGGCCAGGTACTGGGCGATTCTCGGATCTGGAGGATCGCTTGGCGAAGCTCCGTCAGGAAGGCCCTCTCGGCCTTCAGGTTCCGCCCGCGGTACCAGGAACGGCCCTCTCGGGTCTCGTCGATGGCTTCAGGATGAAACTCGATCTTGACCGGCGCCGGCATCGGGCTCCCCGAAGATCATGGCCTCGGCCTCGTCCCAGGGAACCGGCTGGACTGTCCCGTCGTCGAGCTCCGCCATGCGCCGGACGACGACGGTCCGCCAGGCCTCTTCGACGTCGCGGGAGTCGTCGGGGAGGCTCTTGAGAAGCAGGCCGGCGAGCTCGCTTCGATCGTCGTCGGAGAGGTCGATGGCCTGCTCGAAGAGACGCTGAGCCGCGTTGGTCATGGCCCAAGGATAGCACAGGGCGGGAGTTGTGGAACACGCCGACAGCACCTTCAGCGCGACTCCGGGGCCAGGGTCTTGCTTGATTCTCTGCCTGCTAAACCCGGACAGAACTTCGGAGAAGTCGTACTCGTCGGCGCGCCCTTTGCATGCCAACTCGGCCAGGATCTTTCAAGCGGCGCAAACTCGAGAGCTCTGGACGCTGACTGTCCACATCGGGAACTGCGCTGACACCCGATGAGGACATTTTGAATCTATCGCATCACTCTACCCGGGGCTCGACGATGAGGATCGTCCTCATCGTCCAGGCGGTGTCTCTCGCCGTCGGAATCACTGCCCTCTCCGCCGCTGGCGATGTCTGGACCGACGCCGATCGCACGGCGGTTGTTGTCACCGTAGGAAAAGAAGCCTTGCGAGAGCTCGAGGCATCACCAGACCTCGAGCATCTGCAATCCTGGTTTCTCAGTGGCGGCGAGCCAGCCCAAGTGGTGGCGGTCGACAAAGGTCCGGCCGAGGTTGTGATCGTGCGGGATCCCGCCTCCCAGGCGTATCTCGACATCCTGGCGAAAGGATTCCTCGATCGTGAGCTCGCCCAGACCGTCGCGCCGCTGATGCGCACGGGTGGTCCTGAAACGACCTGGGATCCGCGAATTTTGCAACGCGGCGAGGAGGCGTTCATCGAGGTTGGCCGGGAGCTCTACAAGACTCGCCGGCGTCGAGTCAGCGATGCCGATTTGGTCGCAGCTCGAGAGGCTCTGCGGACTTATCTGAACTTTGACGAGGATACCTACTTGAGCTTCCTTTCTCCGCTGGCTGCACCGGTATCAAGAACAGTTGAGCAGATGCACGTGTTCAATCTGTCCCATGCGATTCCCGCCGATAAAGGAGGCTTGCTGTCATTCGTCGAGCTCGCGCCGTCGCTACCCTTCGTCCGACGCTTTTCGGACGCGATAGCGCTGGTCGGTCGCCAGCTGCATTCCACCAACCATCGGCGAGCCATCGTCGTGCTGATCGAGGGCAAGTCACGGGACCGGAGCCAGCACAGCAGCGCAGGAGTTCGCAACCTGCTAAAGACTCTGCAGGTGCCGGTGTTCGTGTGGTCTTTCGGCCCCGGCCCGGTGGTCGACGAGTGGGGTGGCTATCTGCTGAGCGAAAGACCGGAACACCTCGAAGTCGACGCGGATCTGACCGTCTTGACAGATGCCCATGCCGATCTACGCGCAACCCTTGAAACTCAACGCGTCGTGTGGCTCGAGGGGCACCATCTGGCGGCGGAGATCGAGCTCACAACGTCCGCAAGCGGCATTCGCCTGGCAGGGACAGCGCCGTGATCGAGTTCATTTCATTACTGCTAGGGCTGGTCAGCGGCCCTCACTCTGTCGAGATCAGCGTCGTGGGTCCGGTAGCCGCTATCGAGCTCCAACTTGATGGTCGCGAGGTCGAGACCCGGAGTCAACCACCGTGGCGATTCGAATGCGACTTTGGAGACGCATTGGTGCCCCACGAACTGGTGGCCATCGCCCGCGATGCCGAAGGTAAAGAGCTCGGTCGCGCTCGGCAATGGGTCAACCTACAACAGCGTCCTGTCGCTGACGCGGCGATGATCTTCTCCGGCGGTGAATCTTCGAGACCGTCACAAGTCGGTCTGGTCTGGGAAAGTATCGGCCAGCGCCAACCGCGATCTATCGAGGTTCTGTTCGACGGCGAACCCTTGAGTTTTGACGATCCTGCTCACATTCCCCTACCTGCCTACAACCCAAACAACATCCATTTGGTGACCGCAACCCTGCAATTTCGTGACGAAACTCGCTCGCGACTCGAAGCCACCTTCGGGGCCGGCCTCGGTAGCGAGATCAAGTCCGAGCTCACTGCCCTGGCCGTGACTCTGGACAAGAAAACCAAGAGTCCAGAACCCGAAGATTTACAAGGGTGGTTTCTGAAGGATGGCAAACCGCTGAGGGTCCAGGGCGTGGAGAGTGGCTTTGCCGAGGTGATTGTGGTTCGCGACCCAGCGGTGCAGACGACGCTGGAGGAGACCATCGACCTCATCGAATTATGGGCCCTTGGCCCGGCAGGCCGCCGCAATGCCTATGGCAACCTCGGTAACAAAACCTACGTCCGGGTGCTGTCGCCAGCCGGAGCGCCGCTGTCGCCCACCGAGGTAACGCGGGACATGTTCATGCAGTCCGAACCTTACGATGCCAGCGACCAAGGGCTGCTGTGGCTCAGCCAGCAAACCCGCCCCCAGAGCTTCCCTCTTTTGCTGCCCAACGCTGTCGCCTTGGCCGGAATCCAAGCCCACGCCAGTACCCGACGACGAGCGGTCCTGTTGCTATTGGGCGACAGCCCGACCCTGGAGCAGGCTTATACCGCTGACATGGCGCGCAACTACCTCAGGCTACTGCGCGTCCCTTTCTACGTCTGGTCTCTCGGTTCCACGCCACGATCGGAATGGGGCGCCGCTCAAACCGTGCCGTTGGCGGAAGACTTCTCTAAAGGTCACAGGATCTTCAAACGCACCGTCGAAGAGCTACGCCGGGACCTCGACACCCAGCGCATCGTGTGGCTCGAAGGGAGTCATTTGCCTCAAGACATCGAGCTTGCTCCGCAAGCGGTGGGGCTTCGATTGGCAGGACTGTAGCCTACTCGTCGAGATCCCCAAGCCGTTCGCGCAACGCCCGCAGCTCCGCCTGCAGGTCAGCGACGGTCTGCTCCAGCTGTTCGAGACGTTCGACCGGTGTCGGACCGGTAGGCATCGGCAGATCATCGGGCATCGTCGGCATCGGCGACGTAGCGGGGACAACCGCTTTGACTGCTGGCTCTAGAGAGGAGCCGTCAATCGCCACCAAGTGGGTCCAACGATTCTCCCGTTTGCCAGGCTCGCGGGGCAATTCACGAACCAGGGCGTCGAACCCTCTTGCCATCTGCCGGAGCACCGCCTCGGCATCTTCCTTGGTATCGAAATGGTGCATCCGCTCACAGCGAATCTTGAGCTCGCCGGGAGTCTGAGGGCCACGTAACATCAAGACGCCCATGATCGCTTTGGTCGCCGAGGTCAACTCCCAACGCCGATCGAGGCTGTGCTGCCAGCGCTCGACCCGGGCACCCTCGGTGCGCCAGGTCAAGACGTCGATCCGCAGGCGATCGAGAGCCTCGACGACCTCGGTCTCCGTGAGGCTCGTCACCGGGTCGCGATTCGACTTCTGATTACAGGCAGCGATCACTCCGTTGATCGTCAGAGGATAGGCATCCGGGGTGGTCCGCTCCTTCTCCATCAGCGCACCCAGCACCCGAATCTCGATCGCATCTAGCGGACGTGTCTTTTTCATGCCGGTTCTCCAATGTACTGCATCCGCGGCGAGCCTACCAGGCCAGACACCGGTTGTGCAGGTCAAAAACGGCCCCGGACAACGACGGTGATTATCGCAACTTCGAATACAAACGCCGCCGGCAACGTACAATGCCACGAACAACCACTCAGCAACAGGTAGGAACACCCATGACGGACTCTCCTCACGGATCTGGAGTCGCCGAGGCGGCGTCTCTGAGCGTCCCCTCCAACCCGCCTTCGAACCCCGACTCGGGCGACCATCAACGGCGCACCTGGGAACTCGAGCTGTTGATTTCTGGCGCCGTCGTGTTCGCTCTGCTGGGTGTTCCCGGGCGGCTCGACGACTGGTTCTTTCAGCTGCAGCTCCACCTCTCGAAGGATCAATATCTCGGGGTCTTTTTCGCCTATTATTACCTCAAGCTAATTGCCTACGCTCTCATCGTGTCATTTTGCACCAATCTCTCGATCCGAGCTTATTGGATCGGCCTCGTGGGGCTCCACAAGGTTTTCCCCGCGGGAGTCCGCTGGGAAAAGACGAAAGATGGGCCGATATCGAAACAGCTCCAGCAAAGCCACCCGAGCCTTCCGCGACTGATCGAATTATCTGACAAGGCGAGCAGCCTGGTCTTCTCCTCGTCGTTTCTCATCGTCTTCGTTTTTGTTTTCTCGATCGTCCTCATCGGAGGCGCTGGCCTGATCGCGTGGTTGATCTCGACACTGGCCTTCGAGGGCTCCTACCTTGAACAGACCATGTCTGTATTGGTAGCGCTGCCTCTTGGCATCGTCGTCATCTGCAGTCTTTTCGACAAAGTCTTGATCAAGAAGACCCGTGAATCTTGGGAAGGCAAGTGGTACGTCAAACCGCTGGCGACCATCTTGAAAACTTTCTTCTGGATTACTGGTAAGCCACTATCCACTTCGATTCAGCAGACATTGGCGACCCATATTCCACGCAAGCTCTCGATCCCACTGTTTGCCTTTGCCTTTATCGGCTTGCTAGGATTTTTTGTGGTCAACTTCCGACTGCAAGTTTCCGATAGGTTGGCTTTTCATGGCTATGCTCTCTTCCCCGACACAGAGGTTGAACGCAGCTTGACTCACGGGCACTATGAAAACCTCCGCCAAGCCGACAAGCTATATCGTCACGAACCGGTGATTCAATCCGACATCATCATCGACGCATATATCAAACTGTTCATCCCCTACTCTCCCCGTCGTCACAATCGCGATCTGGACACCCTTTGCCCTGACACCGGCCCCCTACCTCAACAAGGATTCTCCATAAGTAAGGTTCGGAACCCGGTGCGTCCCGAAAAGGAACACGTTGATCAAGCGCTTGAGTGTCTGGGGCAGCTACACTCAATCTTCCTGAATGAAGAGGCCATCCAACCACAATTCGACTTCTATGCTCGTCCAGACACCGGTGTTCGCGGCATCATCAGCTACCTGCCAGTCGACGGTCTGCCTCCAGGTCGCAACACTCTGCGCATCGAGTGGGCTGAGGCCCGTGACGACACCGATGCGGACTCGGACGAGCCGAGGAGAGTCGAATACTTTATTCCGTTCTGGCTGTGATCCGTCCCGGCTGTGATCCGTCCCAGCTGTGATCCGTTCCGACTTGAGCCGTTTTACCGATCCTTCAGCCGATAGACAAACTTTAGCCCGGACCAGGTGGCATCAACGGCACAGACTTTGACGTCGACCAGACCACTGGCGAGCCCGAGCTCGCGCACCACGTTGCCGTTGAGGTCGGTGTCAACTTTGGCCGCTTTCTTGGGCCACGAGATCCACAGAATCCCATTCTTCTCGAGGGCAGCCTTCAACCGCGACAACTCGTCTGCAAGAACCGCCAGCTCGGTTGTAAAAAAATGGATGAAGATCGAATTCTCCGAGAGCTGATCAACCAGGGTTGCGCCTTCTGGGATGGGATCGAGCAGTGATCGATAGTCCGACGGTGCACCCAGAGCCACAACCTGCATACCCGGCTTGATCCCCAGTTTGCGGGCCAGGGGAGTTCCTGAATAACCTGCCGCCATGGTGTCTTCTCCGCTATTCAACGACGCACGCGTCAGGTACCGATCCGGCGTAGCCGTAGTAAAGACCCTTCGAAACTCTGCGGATCCGTGAGATCAACCGCGGCATCGATATACCAAAGGTTGTCGCCGGCGGGATCAATCAACACTTGCGTAACGTCCCAGGTGCGAGGCGAGGTCTGCACAATACGAGTGTTGTTTGCCTGCCGCGCTTCGTGGTTGAACATCAATGTCTCATACTCGGCGTAGAAGGGCGCCATCGCCGCTTCGAAACGCTCCGCTGGCCAACGGCCATCTTCCTGCTCCGCCAATTGCCATACCGAGAGGGCAGCTCCCTCGTAGTTCTTCTTGGCCAATGTTCGGACCAGCAAGTGAAGCTCGGCCCGTAGCCTTGCTGGCAAAGCTCGGGAATCGTGCAGCAGCTCATAGGCCCGCAGCTCCCGGCGCGCTGCCTCACGCTTCTCGGCGTCGAGTTCGAGCTCGGGATGGAGCATATTCTCCCACTCTTCCAACAGACTCGAATCCGTGTGCTCCAACATGGTGCGAAAGAAGCCGATAACGTCGTAGACCGCGTCGGTCTTACCGCGTTCGGGCACCGTCTGGCTCAAGGTTTTGTAGAGCTGGCTCAGATAGCGCAGCAGGACCCCCTCGGAGCGTTGCAGGCCGTAATTCCGGACGTAGCCGTTGAAGCTGTGATACCCCTCGTAGATCTCGCGTCCGATCGACTTGGGGTGGATGTCCTCGCCCCGTACCCAGGGATGCTGCTTGCGGAAAACGTCGAAGGTCGCGTTGATGAACTCCAGGCTCGGTTTGGGGTAGGTGACCTCGTCGAGCTTCTCCATGCGCTCTTCGTATGGCACACCTTCCGCCTTCAAACGACCAATGAGATCACCTTTGGCTTTGTCGACCTGGCGGTAGAGCACGGCCCGCGGATCTTCGAGGATCGCCTCGACCAACGTCACCACGTCCAGGGCATACTCGGGGGCGTTCTGGTCGAGCACTTCGATCGCCTCGACCATGT
>JAJCXQ010000518.1 GCA_029263355.1 Acidobacteriota bacterium
TGAAGCCAAGGTTGGAAGAACATTTTGACCTGTCGCTCGGCAAGCTCTACACACTGCAGTTTCTGCGCTATCGAGTCGGCGACTTCTTTCGTCTGCATGTCGACGACGAAAGCGAAACGAGCGCCAAGGGATTGTCCCTAGTGGTCTTTCTGAACGCTCAGAGCAGCGAGCTCGTTGAAGGCGCCTATGGCGAGGGTGCTCTGGCGTTCTACGGATTACTGGACGATCCGGGGGCAGAAAAGATCGGCATCCCGATGGCTGGTGAACCTGGCGAGATGGTGGCCTTTCCTTCCAATACCCTCCATGAAGTGAACGCTGTTACCCATGGTGAGCGGTTGACGATTGTGACCTGGTTCTCTCCAGGCTGATGAGCATATTCACCAAGCTTTTTCTGGAAGCTACGGGGGAAGAACAGCGTGTTCTCTCGACGGTACTCTCGGCCCGACGGTAGGTATCTCCAGGGAGCGTGGGGCAGCAGGAGGTGAATGAAGTGGAGCGCGGGCGCCGGGTCGGGATCAACAGATTCCAAGAAGCGCTCGAAGAGCCGTGGAATGTCGTCCCGCCGTCTAGCCTTGCGATCGACCTCGGTCTTGACGCCGAACACCCGTTGCAGTTGCATACCGAGGGTGGGGGTGGTGAAGTGGCTCCATTGATCGTCGATCGACGGCAGCCGGACAGTCAGTGCTGCGGGTAACAGGGAGTGGAGGTAGAGTTCGGCGTGTTCGATCGGGATAGGATTCCTACGTACGGCCTGCCCCGCCGTTCCGTTGACGACAAAGCTGTATGATCGCGAGCTCACAGCGCAGGTCGGTCGCCTGCTCAACGGGAGGAATCGATGGAGCCCAGTCTCGCTCCGAGCCCCAAGCGGCTCCGGAACTATAAATCCGAGTGGCCGGCGTCGAGCCATGATCGTTTCAACTTCCACCGGGAGTCACAGCTTCGAGAGCTGTTGGACATGGCCCTGAGCGACACCGGCCCTGCCGTTGTTGTGTTGGCGGGTGAGCCGGGGATCGGTCGAGGGTACTTCTGCCAAGCCGTCCGTCACTTGGCGGATAAGGAGGGCCATTCGCTGGGCCTGTGGGATTTTGATCTCGGGGGCTTCGAGCCCGACAACCGCAGCCCTTTGGGCCAGTTCCTGAACCAGCTTTTCGAGGAGCAGGCGAGTGGGGACTCGGCCGCACTCGAGAGGGAAGCCGGTGTCGACGAATCCGTAGCCACCCTAAAAGATGCCGACGTCGGCGGGGAAGCCGGCGATTGGGCGGCCTCTCTTCTTTCCCTTGCTTGGCAGTTCGAAGATGTGGCCGAGCGCGTCGTCGAGGTGCTGAAGCGATCCGGTTCAGGAGGTCAGCCGGCACCGCGGGAGGATCCAGCAACCCTGAAGGCTTTCTTGGAGGAGCTGAGCAGCCAGCGCAAGCTCTTGATTCATGTTCGAGACTCGAGCCGTTGGACAAATGCTCAACGGCGGTGGTTCATCCGAGAAGCCGAACACGCCCCGGAGCGTCTTTTGCTAGTGATCTCCTGCCGCGTCGAGACGGAAACGCGCTGGGTTGTTCCTACCTGCCAGCATCAACCGGCGCGGATCGAGCTGCGACCGCTGACAGCGAGAGATCTTCGGCAAGCTCTCGATCGGCGATTTACGCCGAATGCCTTGCCTGAGGACCTCGTCGATCGGTTCGTCGCGAGGCTTGTTGAAGTCTCGAATGGCCGTCCCGGCGCGATCGCGAATCAAATGGCGGACTGGGTGGAGTCGGGAGCCCTAGATGTGGATTCAGACGGCTCCTGGCGCTGGTCTGCTGATGGCCTCGAGGATCCTCGGGTGGTCCAGGCGCTTTCGACAGGGCTTTACGAGTGCATCGACAGGCGGCTCGCCGAAGAGGAGCCGCAGAAGCAGAGGGTCCTGCGTGATGTTCTGATCCTGGCCGCTCTGGGTGGCACCTTTGTTCCGATACCGCTGATTTTCGAGTATTTGGGCCTGGCTCCCGAGGCGCGGGAGGAAGTCACGGATTTTGTCGACGATGTGCTCGAAGAGGAACTGGAATGGCTGGTGGATGCTGGCTTCCAACATCCTTCCTTTGCTGGTCTCAACGTCTACGCCTTTACCCATCCGCTGTTGCCCGGGGTCATTCTCGACCAGATTACCGAGCTCGATCGGGAAGTCGCGGCGATCAAGTTCTTGCGTTTTCTCGAAAGTGCCCTCCAGTCTCGGCACCGCGGTATGACGCGATGGTTTCTGGCGATTGCCGAACACTTGGGGCCCAAGGAGCAGCTGCTCTATGAGCTCCAACTTGCTTGGTGGTGTGGGCAGGACGACGCAGAGGCCCTGCATCAGGAGGTTCGAGCCAAGTTAGAGGCGCGAGAGTTGGGGCTAGAGACGGTGTGGAGAATCGTCCGAGAATCGATAGGGTGGCCAGCCTTCCGCCGCCTGGCAGTGCTGAATGCCTACGCGGAAGCCGAGGTTGGAGAGGGTGATGCAACCTTGGAACTGCTCTCCTTTGAGGAGCTCGCCAGATTTCATGCCTTGCGTGCTGACTTGTTGTTGCAACAAGGCCGTTACGTCGACGCGTTGGAGGATGCCCAGCTAGTCATTCCCTTGGTGGAAGAACACTCGGCTGGGCATGCCAGAGCACTCAACTTATCGGGTGTCGCGCGTCTCCACTTGGGCCAACTACAGGCTGCGGGACACGACTTCGAGCAAACGGTGGATATCTACCGGCCGATGCTGGGTCCCGATCATCCCGTGACCCTCAGCGCCCAGGCCAACCTGGCGGTGGCGGTCGAAAAGCAGGGTAAGTCCGAGCAGTCTGAGCAGCTCATGGACGACGTTTTGGAAGCCAGTCGCCGTGTCCTCGGTCCCGAGCATCCCGACACCCTCCGCATCGAGGCTTACCGGAGAGGGTTGAGCGGGGAGTAGATTCCATCGGAGGTTGGCGTTGTCGCTGTTGCGCCGGAAGTAGCCGAGGTTTCTGGTAATCTCCACACGGTCCCACCGTTCAGGTATACCGCGCCTGTCACACTCAGACCTCTCGCAAACAGACCTGTCTCTCCGGTCTCACCACACCGGCCTTAGAACCCCCCTCCGACGAAGGAATGGTATGAAGTCTACGTCCAACTCGAAACGAAACGTGACGCTGGGCGGCGCGGCGATACTCGGTGTGGCATTGGCGCTGTCTTGGTTTCGGGTCGGTCCACCGCCGACCGTGACGATCACCCCGGAACTGCCGGGTATCGGACGTTCGACCCCGGTTGCCGTTCAGGTCGACTCAGGGCAGCGTGGATTGTCTCGTATCACGGTCGAGCTGGTGCAGGGTGAGCGCGCCGAACTGCTCGCCGAGCGCCAACATCAACCGCGGCCCTTCTGGGCCTTCTGGGGGCCGCGGACCACAACCGACGAACTGGTCCTCGCGGTGGGTTCCGAAACCGTCGAGCAGCTGGTCGAGGGGGAAGCGACTCTCAGGGTTTCCGCCGACCGTGCGTCGACCTGGTTGCGGTCGCCCCCACCGGTGGTCCAGGAGCTGGTCTTGCCGGTGCGTCTGACGCCGCCCGCGATCCAGGTGACGTCATCCCAAACCTATGTCGCCCAGGGCGGCAGCGAGACGGTGGTCTACAAGGTTGGACCGTCGGCGGTGCGCGACGGCGTGCGGGTTGGCGAGCATTGGTTTCCAGGTTATCCACTGCCGGGGGCCGAGAGTGACGAGCGCTTCGCCTTGTTCGGCGTCCCCCACGATCTCGACGATACGTCTGAGGTCCGGCTGGTGGCGATCGACGATATCGGCAACGAGCTAGCGGTGAGGTTTATCGATAAGTTCACCCCCAAGCCGTTGCGTACCGACACCATCAATCTTTCCGAGCGTTTCATGGAGCGAGTGGTGCCTCAGATCCTCGCCCGCAGTCCACAGGTCAAAGACCAAGGTGACCTGCTGGCGACTTATCTGACGATCAATCGTGATCTGCGGCGCGCCAACGCCCAAGCGCTGGCCGACCTGTCCGCCGGCTCGGCGCCGAGATTCCTCTGGAACCAACCCTTCTTGCAACTCCCCAACACCCAGTCGATGGCCTCGTTCGCCGATCGTCGGACCTATGTCTTCGACGGCCAGGATGTTGATCAACAGGACCATTTGGGCTTCGATTTGGCGTCGGTGCGCAAGGCGCCAGTGCTTTCGGCCAACCGTGGGAAAGTTGTACTCGCCGAGTATTTCGGGATTTATGGCAATACCGTGGTGGTGGATCATGGTTATGGCCTGATGACCCTGTACGCTCATCTCTCGAGTATCGAGGCGCAACTCGGCAAGGATGTCGAACGTGGTGAATCCCTGGGCAGGACAGGTGAGACCGGTTTGGCGGGTGGCGATCATCTACATTTTTCAATCATCCTCCATGGCCTGCAGGTCAACCCACTGGAATGGTGGGATCGACGGTGGATCGAGCATCGTCTGGTTCGCAAGCTGGGCTCGGCGCTGGTGATCGAGAATCCATAACCGAGATTCTGGAGTACGAGAGGGGGGGCGAGGATTCGGTGATCGGACACCACAACTCGACGGGATCACAAGCGCTCGCTGGATGGAGTGCTCGACGGAGCAGTCCTCGCGGTTGCTATAATGATCTATCCACCTGTCAAATCACGGAGTCGAGGGATCTGATGATTGAAGAGATTTCCTCGATGCCTCGAAGTTTAGAAGCCTATCGTTTAATCTAGCGGCGGCTTGTGGCCGTAGTCTCGACGGTAGGCTGGCCGGACAGAAGCCAAGCAAGGTCGGTATTTCGGTCAAGGTCAGACTTCAGTCGCCTGTCTTGCGCTACCTGTTTTACGGCCATCTGTCTTACGGCCACCTGTCTCACGATCAAGACCTTCATTTCTAAACAACAATCACTTATGGCCATCGCTCATCTCGGAACCGAGGCCCTGCAAGGGCTGCACAATCTAGCCCGGGAGCTGCTCAAGCTCGAGGACTACGATCGTATGGTAGACGCGGTGGTTCGCCATTCGTTGGAGGCTCTGCGGGGCGAACGCGGTTTCCTGGTGCTGCAGCGCGGTGACGAGCTCGACTTCAAGGTAGTTCGCAACTGGAGTCGCGACGAGCTCGAGGGCCGTGGCGAACCGGTGAGCCGGTCGATCGTCAATCGAGTATTGGCCGACGGCAAGCCGGTACTGATCGAGGATGCCCTGAGCGATCAGCGTTTCGCCCAAACGGACAGCATTTTGCGGATGCAGATCCGTTCGGTGCTGGCGGCGCCTCTCGAGGTCGACGGGGTGCCGTCTGGGGTGCTCTACTTGGAATCCCGCACCCTCGATCGACTTTTTGGCAATGCCGAGCTCGCGCTCTTCAAGCACATTTTGGAGCTTTCGTCGCCAGCTCTCGAAACCTGCATGAAGCGGATCGTACTGGAGCAGCGCAATCGTTTGCTCGAGGCAAACTTTCTGGAGCGGCACAAGTTTCCCGGTATCGTCACCCAGGACCCGGGTTTCCTCAAGATTCTCGAGACCGTGGCGCAGGTCGCCACGTCGGATTTGCCAGTATTGGTTCAGGGGCCTTCGGGCACCGGTAAGGAGCTGGTGGTGCAAGCGTTGCACCTCAACAGCCTGCGGGCGACTGAGCGCTACGTCACAATCAATTGCGGCGCGATTTCGCCTAACCTTTTGGAGTCCGAGCTTTTCGGCCACTTGCGGGGTTCGTTCACCGGTGCGACGCGCGACAAAGAAGGCGTCATCGCCTCTGCCGACCGCGGTTCGGTGTTCCTCGACGAAGTGGGTGAGCTGCCCCTCGAGCTCCAGGTCAAGTTGTTGCGAACGCTGCAGTTCGGCGAGATCCAGCCGGTGGGTTCGAGCCGGCCATCGATGGTTGATGTCCGGTTCTTGGCGGCAACCAATCGCAACCTCGAAGAGGCTGTCGCGGACGGAAAATTCCGCGAAGATCTGCTCTATCGTCTCAACGTCGTCACCCTCGATTTGCCGCCGCTGTGTGACCGGCCAGATGACATTTTGCCGCTCTTTTACCACTTTCTTCATCAAGCGTCGGAGAAGACGGGGAGGCCCGATGTCCAGGTCTCGCCGCGGCTGGAGCGAGTGCTCGAAGAGTATGGTTGGCCGGGAAATATTCGCGAGTTGGAGAACGAGGCCAAGCGTTTGGTGGCGGTGACTCCCCAGGGCACGCCGATCACCGTCGATCGGCTCTCGCAGCGTATCCTCCGGGTCGAGGAAACTGCCCGATCCGCCCCTGCCAGCCTGGTCGAGCACGAGAAGGAGCTGATCGAGCTGCATCTGCGTCAGGCGAAGGGAAATCGCACCCGCGCCGCTCAAAGTCTAGGTATCAGCCGCGAAGGGCTGCGCAAGAAGATGAAGCGGCTCGGGCTGGCGTAGCCTTGTTGGTTCCTAGCCACGATCAGGGCCGAAGTGCACGAATCTTGTGACCATCAGTTTTGACCACGGTTTGTGCGTCCAATACACTGGCAGACACAGGTTACTGTGTCTCGAGAGCGGCTTGATCGTAGAAGGCGAAGTCAGAGCCAGATCGCGCCTCACAGGTGCACCTCTCTTGCCAGTTGGCCTCGAGTCTTCGGAGAACAGTAATATTGTGTGATTCCGCCTACCCGGCTGGCCGCCGAGAACTTCTGGTTGCCGGCTACGTAATATCCTTACCGCAGCTTTGTTAGGCACGATTCCCTCCTGATCCACTCACCCAGCTTGGATGATGCTTCGGCGCGCCCTTTTTGCCCGTGCTCGATGGCGGCTTTCGGTGGCCTCGAGCACATCATGTGCAAAGGCTCCATGACAGCCGATTGCTTCATCTGAGCAAATTCCGAGGTCCGAGATATGAGACCCATTCCACTTCTTCGCCTCCGGCTGGTCGTCGGTGTTGCCCTGGTGATGATGCTTGCGGCCATCGCGCCGCCGCTCGTCGCTCAAGATCTGCTGGCCGACTTCGAATCCAAAACGTCCGTGCATGTGCTGGACAACGGCTGGACGTTCATCATCGTCGAACGACCGGTGGCCCCGGTCTTTTCCTTTGCCACCGTCGTCAACGTCGGCGGCGCGCAAGAGGTCCCCGGCATCACCGGCCTCGCCCACATGTTCGAGCACATGGCCTTCAAGGGAACACCCAACATCGGCACCACCAACTACGAGGCCGAGAAGAAGGCTCTCGAGCAAGTGGAAGTCGCCTACCAGACTTATGAGCTCAAGCGTCGCGATCCTTTTGCCGACCCGGAAGAGGTCGAAAAGCTGCACGCAGCTTATAAGGAGAAAGAAGAAGCGGCGGGTGAGTTCATCGTCGCCAACGAATTCGGCGACATCGTGGAGCGCGAAGGCGGCGTTGGTCTCAACGCCTTCACCAACTCGGATCACACCGTTTACGCCTACTCGTTCCCAGCCAATCGTCTCGAGCTCTTCGCGTTTCTAGAGTCGGAGCGATTCATCCATCCGGTCTACCGCGAGTTCTACAAGGAGCGCGACGTGGTGCAGGAAGAGCGCCGCTTGCGCACTGAGTCGCAGCCGATCGGACGCATGATCGAGCAAACCCTGTCGACCGCCTTTGTGGCCCACCCCTACAAGCAGCCGGTGGTCGGCTACATGTCGGATCTGCAGTCGTTTACCGCCACCGACGCGGATGCTTTCTTCCGCAAACACTACGTGCCAGCGAACCTGGTCACCGTGCTGGTCGGCAGCGTCGATGCCGAGACGGTCATGCCGATGATCGAGAAATACTTCGGCCGCGCGCCAGCGGGTGACAAGCCCGAGTCTTTGCGCACCGTCGAGCCACCTCAGATCGCTGAGAAGACGGTGGTGATGGTGGATCCGGCACAGCCGTTTTATGCCGAGATGTACCATCGGCCGAGCGTGCTCGATCCAGACAACGAGGTTTACACCGCAATCGACGACGTGTTGTCGAACGGCCGCACCTCGCGTCTCTACCGATCACTGGTTCGGGACAAGAAAATTGCTCTGTTCTCGAGCTCGCTGTCGGGTTTCCCTGGCCGCAAGTACCCAGGGCTGTGGTTGACGTTCGCTGTGCCGGCCAAAGACCACACCAACGAAGAGGTCCAGAGCGCGATCCGCGCCGAGCTCGAGCGTCTGAAGACCGAGCCGGTAACCGACGCCGAGCTCAAACGTTTCCGCACCCGCGCCAAGGCCGATCGTATCCGCCAGGTGCGCAGCAACTTCGGCCTCGCCGTGCAGCTTGGCATGACACATTCGATCTACGGCGACTGGCGCGAGTTCTTCCGTGACCTGGACCGGATCGAGAAGGTGACCAAGGAAGACATCATGCGGGTAGCTCAGAAGACACTGACCGCCAACAACCGAACTGTTGGGATGATCGTGACCCAGGAGCCGGACGCCACAGACGGTGACACCGCCGGCAACGCCGAGTAGGAGCATTCGACCATGAATACACTCAACCTCAAAAGACGTTTGATCCTCACCCTCGGGGTGCTCCTGTTTGGCGCGATGGCGGCTCCGGCCGCGATGGCCCAGGTCTCCAAAGCCGACGACATCGTTTATCCGTCACTGCCGGACGTCGAGGTCCCGCAGCCCGAGCGGGTAGAGCTCGCCAACGGCATCGTTGTCATCATGCTGGAAGATCACGAGTTGCCGCTGATCGACGTGCAAGCCTTGGTCGGCACCGGCTCGCAATGGGAGCCCGCCGACAAGATTGGTCTCGCCGCTCTTACCGGCGGGGTGTTGCGCAGCGGCGGTACCCAGAAGATGGCGTCCGATGACTTCGATGATTTTCTCGAAGACCATGCCGCGTCGATCGAGAGCACGATCGGAACGGTCAACGGCAACCTGCGGATGAGCGTGTTGCGTGACGATTTTCCCGAGATGTTGCAAGTGTTCTCCGATGTGCTGCGATTGCCGGCCTTCGAGGACGACAAAATTGCGGTCGCCAAAAGCGAGACCGTCTCCGGTATTTCGCGTCAGAACGACAATCCTGGCCAGATCGCCGGACGTGAGTTCACCGAGCTGATCTACGGCTCCGACTCGCCCTACGCTCGCCAACCAACCTACGCCACGATCGACAACATCAGCCGCGACGACCTGGTTGCCTGGCACAAGAAGTACTACCACCCGAATCGGGTCATTCTTGGCCTGGTCGGCGACTTCGACTCCAAGCAAGCGTTGGCGCTGGTGGAGAAGGTTTTCGGCGACTGGGCCAAAGGGCCGACGGTGAATGAAGGCGAGGTGGCCTACAACCAAAACCCCAACCCCGGGGTCTTCTTCGTCGAGAAGAACGACGTGACGCAGTCCAACATCCGCATTGGTCACCTCGGGATCCAGCGCAACAACCCGGATTATTACGCGGTCGATATGATGAATCAGGTGCTGGGCGGCTCGTTTGCGGCGCGCTTGTTCTCCCGGGTGCGATCACAGAAGGGGTTGGCCTACAACGTCAGCGGCAGCGTCGGCAGTCGCTGGGACCATCGCGGTATCTTCCAGATGGGGATGAGCACCAAGACCGAGACCACGGCGGCGGGTATCGACGCCCTGCTCGAGGAGTTGGACAACATGATCAGCGAGCCACCCACCGATGAAGAGGTGGCGAAAGCCAAGTCCGGGGTCCTCAACTCCTTCGTCTTCCGGGCGGATTCGGCCAGCAAGATCCTCTCCCAGCAGCTGACCTACGAGTACTTTGGCTATCCTCTCGACTGGCAGCAGCGTTACCGCAAGGGTATCGAGGCGGTGACCACCGCCGAGGTGCGTGCCGCCGCCAAGAAGTACCTACACCGCGACCAGTTGACGTATCTGGTGGTAGGTCCCAAGGAAGGCACCGATCGACCGCTGAGCGACTTCGGCGAGGTGGTGAATGTCGATATCACGATTCCCGAGCCGGAAGTCGAGACCGTTGCAGCGACCGCGGAGAGCAAGCAGAAAGGCCGTGAGCTGATCGCCAAAGCAGTCGAGGGTATCGGCGGCGCCAAAAGTCTCGACGCTCTCACCACCTTCCGCTCGGAAATGGCGGTCGAAGCCATCACTCCGCAAGGGGCGATGCAACTGCGCACCAAGGCGGCGATCGTGATGCCGGATCGCATGCGTTGGGAGATGATCATGCCATTCGGCGCCATGGTGCAGGTGCTCAACGGTGAGGACTCCTTTGCTCAGACTCCCCGTGGCGCCGGCCCGTTGCCCGCAGCCCAGCGTGCCGACCTAGAGAAAAGTCTCCGGCGGTTGGTCCCGGTGCTCCTGAAGCACCGTGATGCCGAGGGCTTCGAGGCGGTCGCTACCGGTGCGGGCGAGGTCGAGGGGGTGGCAGTGGAGATGGTGCAGGTGGACTTCGCCGGCGAGGTCAACAATCTGGCGATCGATCCAGAGACCGGACATGTCCTCACCGTAGCCTACAGCGGGACCAATTTTGCGGGTGCTCGCGGGCAGATGAAACAGCGTTTTTCAGACTTCCGTGAGGTTGATGGTCTGGTCCTCCCGTTTGCGTCAGTCACCACGTTCAACGATGAGCCGATGTTGTCCGGTAGCGTCGAGTCGACGGTGCTCAACGGAGAAATCGCGGACTCCGAATTCGCCAAGTCGGCAGAGTAGTCAAAGAGCGCAGTGTCGGAGGTTTCGTGGGGTGTCGCCGCCGCGGAACCTCCGATAGTCTTGAGGCTATGAACAAGGAAGAGCTGCTGGAGCGGGTCAGGGCTCTAATCGAGAAGACCCAGGGTGTCGCATTCATTGTGCCCGAAGATACTGGGTTCTTCTCGATCGACGACGACATGGTGCAACAGGTTCGTGGGTTGATGGCGCAGACCATTGAGGTGCTGCGCGATCTGACCGAGTTCTACGACGCTGAAAGTGCCGCGCACGGCGAAAAAGACGAGTCTCAGGCGGCGGACGGCGATTTTCTGCGCGAGATCGGCGCCCAGATCTCCAGCGAGCTGGCGGCCCGCGAGGTCTCGAGCCTCGCCTTTGTGGCCCGCGGCCAACTGTTGGAGATGCAAGAGGCACTCACCGCTGCGCTGAAGAATCGGCAGGTGTGGGGTGTGGCATCACATGCCGATTCGGGGTTGCGGCATCTGGGCAAGGCGTTGATCGCTACCGAGTCTGCGGTTTGTGAGTATGAAGGGCTGCCTGCCACGGATCGGCGTTGGGTCGATCTCGCCGACTCCCTCGAGATCCGACGCCTCTACGCCCAGTTCCGGCGAGCGATCCTGCGCGGCGGCGATCCGTTGACCGACGAAGAACTGGCTCGGCGACTCAAAAGCTCGTTCACCCGTATCGCCATACTGCGCGATCTCGAGATTTATCCGTTTCTCCGCATCGACGATCGCCGTTCGATCAAGCGGTTGCAGAAGCGGATCGAGTCTTGGCTGAACAAGACCGAGGGCTCGACTGACGAGGTCGGCTTCCGGTTGTGGGAAGACCTGGCCTCATTTGCTCGCTTGTTGATCAAGATCAATGATCGCGAGGAGTTGAGAGAGCACGATCGGCAAGTTGTAACGACGGTTCATCGAATGCTCTTCAGTCCGGCGCGACCGGCTAGACAGCTCAATGCTGGCCATCGCAAAGAGCTCGAACGGCTGCTGGGCCGTGACGACGATCTCGATGAGATCATTCTGCACGTCGATGAGCATGTGCCCGAGGACCTGCGGCAGCCGGTCGAGAAACTGATGCAGTCCCTCAACCGGCCGTACGAAGTGTCGGTGGGTGAGCGTTCGGGACTAGGCTAGATCCCGTCCAGGTTTGCCGTTTTCGGCCCAGTGAGGGAGAACTCGTGGAGCGAGCAAGCAGCGAGCGTGTTCGAGCTAAACGATTCTTGGCTTCTCGTATCGAGTTGTAATACATGGACTTATGCGTCTCGCAAGAGGGCCGGCGAGTTCGGAGCTGCTGCGCAGCCCACGAGATCGACCGAGCCCTCGATGCGTTCCTGGACGGGGACTAGGCTAGATCGCATCCAGTGTGCGCCCTCTGCCGGTCGCCCCCTATGGACTGCGCGCGCAGCTGCGTAACTCGCCCCGGCGTCTTATCGTCCGCCAACCCCATTGGTTACACTAGTTTGGAGAGCTATGATCTGTTCTCTTGCTCATACATACTCGCCGCGTGCTCGCTCCACAGGGGCCTCCCTGGGAGGCGAGAAACGGGTTTCTGGATGCAATCTAATCAGAAATCGAGCTCGGCGGTATCTGCCGCGTCCTTTTCTGCGGCCTGGCGTCGCTGCATGATGGTTTGGGCGATGAGAAAGCCACCGAAAATCATGAATAGGACATACCAGTAGTCGGCCAGGACCGTGAGGTCGATGCGAAAGACTTCTCGTAGGAAACCGTAGAAGCCGAGCAGAAAAACCGCGCTGCCGGCGACCAGGCCACCGGATCCCAAGCTTGCAGGGCTGCGCTTGATGGGCATCTCGGGCGGGTACCCAAAATTGATCAAGGACGCTTGGCGATAAGCGTCGAAGATGTTGAACAGCCAAACGAAGATCACCGAGAAGACGAGCAGAACGGCTTCGGGTTCCTGACTGCCGGCCGCCAGGCCGATGAGTCCGAAGCAGATCAGGAAGAACGTCACACCGCGCAGATAGAGGCCGTTGTAGACATTGCCGAGCCCCGGAAAGAGGCTGAACAGCGCCGCCAGAATAGGGGAGCGCACTTGTTGTGGTGCCTGGGGGAGCGGCTGGGTGACGGTCCGCGGCTGGGCCGGCGGGGGGTAGGGAGGCTCGTGTCTAGTCGACATCTGCGGTGCTTCTGCGGGTGGTTGGGGTGGTTCCATGGGTGACTCCATCGGGTGATCGTCGGTCTCGTGCTCCATCGCTTCTTGATCAGCCATTATGTTCTCCTTCAACCGATCGATCGTGATCGGGTATGAGTTCGCGGGTGGTGTCTTCAATTGATCGGTAGGCGTCGGAGACCCATCTTTCGCCCGCCTCACGGTAGCTCAGTGCGCGGTTCCAGCTGCCCTCGAGGCGGTTTTCGATGGACGAAGTGACCGTGTCCCAGGCTCTGGCGCGCTGCGCCTCGCCGGTGGTGGCCCAGATACCGACGCGACTGCTGACGGATTCGGTGGTGCCGCGGAGCAGAGCCGAGGCATCGTCGGCCACCGCCAGCGTCATGGTCGCCAACAGGTAACACGCGGCGGCGGCGTAGCGGGTATCGCTGATCCACAGCGGTATGAGGCGCTCCGGGTGTTGAGCGATGTCCGTCAAGCGTCGGGCGAGTCGGACCGGTATCGTCAGTCGTTCGGGCTCAAAGGCACATTGCAGCGTGCCGTAAACCTCGCGGCAGCGCTCACAGGTGGCGAGGTGCTGCTCACTGGCTGAGTCGCGGTCGGCATGCTCGGTCGGCGCACCAGCACGACGGCGCGCCTCACGATAAAGCCGTTCGACATCGCGGCAGGTGACCTCGAGCTGCGGAATGTTCCGCAGTCGGCTACGCAGCCCCGCTGGCATCGGCCGCGGTACCTCGGTTGATGTCGAGCTCTCCAAGACCTCGGCGAAACGGCTGCACTCGGTGCAGCGGTCGCGATGCGGGTCTCGTACTCCGGGCTGAAAACGATCCCGGAAGTTGCGGCAAGCGTCTTTCATCAGGGTGTCTTTCATCGGCTCATCTTTCAGCATGACGGCGCCTGCTCGGCGGGTAGCGACATTGAGAGCGGTGTCTGCGACAGCTGCAATCGCTCTTCGATGCGTCGCACCAACTCTTTGCGTCCACGGTTGAGTCGAGACTTTATGGTCCCCACTGGGACCTCGAAGAAGCCGGCGATTTCGTCGTAACTCAGGCCTTGGAGATCCCTCAGCATCAGCGCTGAGGCCAGACTCTCCGACATCTCTGCCAGCACGTCGTGCACCAGCCGTCGCCGCTCTTGGGTTTGGCTTTGGCGCTGCGGATCGTCCCGCGATGGCAAGTGCGCCAGGATCTCGTCGGAGACTGTCTCGCTCTGGCGCCGGATGCGATGATGGCGGTAGTGGTCGATACAGAGATTACGCGACAGGCGCAACGCCCAAGCCATCAACGGTACGTCGCCGCGATAGCGGTCGAGGTTACGGTAGAGCTTGAGGAAGATCTCCTGAGTCAGGTCTTCGGCCTCGGCCTGATCGCCAGCGAAACGGTAGGCGACGTTGAAGATGCGGTCCCCATAGTGCTCGATGATTTCGTCCCAGGCCTGCGGGTCCGCCTTGGCAGCCCGGCGGGCGAGGAAGAGATCGGGCGACGAGGGAGCATTGGAGTGTTTGTTCGACATCTCACACCCTATGACGGAAGGGCGTTGGAAAAAGTTCACAGGGTTGTCCGACTCTAACGCCTTGGCGGCTCGCCGACGCTATACTGGTTCTTCTGAGCAGAGACAGACCGAGGAGGAGCTGAGTATGTGGGACAGAACGAACGGACGCACTGTGGGTATCATCCCGGTCGCCTTGATCGGTGTGATCGTCAGCCTGGGGCTCTGGCTTCCCGGTCGTGCGGAGGCCGCCGACCACGGTATGAAGTTTGATCGTAAGGCTGACTTTTCGGTCTACGAGACCTACGGCTGGATCGAGCAGAAGCAGCGCCCGGAAGGATCACCGTTGGCGGTTGGCGGCGCGATTGATACCAAGATCCGCAATGCCATCGATCGCCAGCTCACGAGGCAGGGATTTCGGCCTGCGATCGACGAAGAACCTGACTTCCTAGTCTCGTTCGACGGCTCCATGGAACAAGTCACCGATATCGAAGCCAACCGTCGTCAGATCGCAACCGGTGTCGCCTGGGTGGTGGATGGGGATATCAACTCCTATCGCAAGGGTACGCTGATCATCTCGATCAACGACGCTGAGACCGGTAAGGCGGTATGGAGCGCTTGGACGCAGAGCAAGATCAAAGATCCGAACAAGCCGGAGAAGCAGATCAACAAGTCTGTCAAGAAGTTGCTCAGCAAGTTTCCGCCTGATAAGTAATCTGCAGGCGGGTTCGGAACGTAACCTCGCGCGAGATGAGCCTCTCGAAGAGCACAGCCTCCAAGCCCAACATCGGCCGCGTTCTGCTGCGCGGCCTGCGGCGGAAGTGTCCGCATTGCGGGGGTGGGGCAATTTTCGCCAAATGGTTCACTCTGCGCGAGCGGTGTACAGAGTGTGATCTGCGTTTCGAGCAGAATCCCGGTGACACCTGGGCGCTGTGGGTGATCGGTGATCGGGTGTTCGTCGGCCTGCTGATCATCATCGTATTCATCATTTTCAGGTCCAGTAGCTGGACGTTTGGCGGCTTGATCCTGCTAGGGATCCTCATTCCCATGGTGTGGACCATGCCACACCGCATGGGCGTATGCCTTGCCTTCGACTACCTGATCCGGTTCTATTGGGGTGACGCGTCCGAGGTTCCGCCAGCCATCGAAGACACGGAGCTCGATCGGTCGTAGGCTCGTCGGTCCTCGCAGGTGGAGTTATACGCAGAGTAGCGAAACACTGCGTATAACTCGTTCTACGAGCTTTGCGGGCGTGGGGCAGACGCTCGCTCATGGAAATCAAAGGCTTTGCTCAGGGAGCGATCGACCGTACCGGCTCGCCTATCGGCTAGGGTGCCGGGATGACGATCCGACAAACCCCAGCGAACTCGAGCGGAGGATGGACCATGGCTGAGGCGACACGACGCAGTTTCTTGACCCGAGCACTTCCATTAGCCGGCGCAGCGGTGATGACGGCGCCCACAGCTTGGGCCGCAACTGCCCGCGAGTCGCCGCGTCGCCGATTGCTGGCCGCGGTGGCGGTGGGTGATTTGGACGCGATCCGCGAGCTGCTCGACGTGGACCCCGGGCTGGTCCACAGCCGTGACGATCAAGGGCGAAGTGCCTTCACAGTGGCGTTGTTGGCGCGGCAGCCGGAGGCGGCGGCGTTGTTGCGGGAGCGTGGCCACCGTCTCGATGTACATGAGGCGGCCTTGGCCTTGGAGTGGGAGACGTTCGAGGCAATGGCCGAGGAGGCTCCTGGCGCCCTCAACCGTGACCATGCGGTCGGCGGCACAGCAATGTACGCGGCGGCGATCGGCGGCGCGGGTTCACAGATCTGGCGGGTCTACAGCCCGGGGGGTGATCCCAATCTGCGACCTGGCGGCGAGACCCTCTGGACGCCGGTGCGCGCCGCACTCGAGCATCCCGACTTGTCGACCGCGGAGCAGACCGCTGCCAGCTTGTTGTCGAACGGCGCCGACGCCAGCGCCTCGCAACCCGGCGGCAGCTCGGTCCTGCATGCGGCGGCAGCCCGGGGTAGCCTGACGATCGTCGAAATGTTGATCCGCAAGGGGGCGGACATCAGTGCTCGCGATGCCGACGGTCACACTCCTGCGGATCTGGCAGAGGCGTCGGGGCATTCGGCGGTGGTCGAAGAACTGCGGCATCACGACAGGATCCCGCGGGACCATTCGTCGTCACGGTTGGCTTACGACATCGAGGGTCGGCCCTATCAAGCTCCCGAACTGAGTGCCTACTCGAGCTCGACCCGCCTACGGCTGGTGGGCGCGTCGCACGGTAACTTCGATCGGGTTCGTGAGGTGGTGGGGCAACACCCCTTGTTGGCCCATGCGGTGGCAACCACCACCGAGATGGCGGTGGAAGCGGGGGCGCACACGGGTCGGAAGCCGATCGTCGACTATCTGTTGGAGCAGGGCGCCCCGTACTCCTTGCCGACGGCGGTGATGCGGGGTGACACCTCCCGCGTCAAGGCGTTGTTGGCGGAAGATCCGCTGCGGATTCACGAGCGCGGCGCCCATGACTTCGCCTTGCTGTGGTACCCGGTCATCGGTGGTGGTTTGGTCGAGCTCATGGAGTTGTTGCTGGCGGCGGGGGCGGAGGTCGAGCGCCAACACTTCCTGGGCACCACGGCGTTACATTGGGCGGCGATGGGGGGCGAGATCGATCTGGTTGAGCTGCTGTTGTCGAACGGCGCCGATCCCAACCGTGTGGGCCGTAAATTCGACCCCAGCGGACAAACGCCTCTCGAGCTCGCCGAGGCGAGAGGCCACGATCAAGTTGCGACCCTGTTACGTGATCGCGGAGCGCGGGGCTAGTTAGATTGCAGGCTCACGCAGGCCAGCGTAACCTAGGTGGCGTGAGTCGAGACCCCAGTGATACGTCTGCGCCTAACGCATCCGATCGTCTTCGGGTGGGGGATGTCGTGTTCGATCCGACGACCGGCGAGATCGCCGCGATTGGGCCTGAAGGGGTCGACGAGCCTCGGCGTCTGCCACCCCAGCCGGCTCGACTGCTGGCTCTTCTCGTTGAACATCACGGAGAGCTCGTCGATCAGCAGCAGATTCGCGATCACCTCTGGCCAGAAGTCAAAGCCGACGTCGATCAGAACCTGCATTTCTGTGTGCGTCAGGTGCGTGCTGCGCTTGGAGACTCCGCCAGCGTGCCGCGTTATATCGAGACCTTGCCACGTCGCGGTTACCGCCTGGTGGCCTTGGTTGCACCCTGGAAGGAACGGCCAGAGACGGCGGATTCCGAGCCCGTAGGTCCAATATCAGCAGGGCCTGAACCTAGCCACGTTGCGTCTCGAGCTTTGCCGCTCGAGGTGGCGAGTCATGGTGCGCGACGAGGCTTGCCGTGGCTCGCAGCAGGTGCTGTCCTCGGGTTGATTCTCGTCTTGGGCTGGATGGGTCGAGGCCAGCAGCCGGCAGTTTCGGCCGTCGCCGAGACTTCCCTCGCGATCACTTCCTTTCAACCCTCTGGCGA
>JAJCXQ010000519.1 GCA_029263355.1 Acidobacteriota bacterium
TCTATACGGTTTGGCTTTTCGGGTCACGAGCTCGCGGGCAAGCCCGAGTGGACTCGGACATTGATCTCGCAGTGTTGTTCAAGCGCGCGCCGACCCCCGAGGAGTTGCTCGATGCGAGAGCGGAGGCCGAGCTCGAGATTGGGACGCCGGTTGATCTTGTGGATCTCGATCGGGCGTCTCCCATTCTGGCGATGCAGGTGCTTCGCCACGGTCGCCTGCTGGTCGACCGCGACCGTCGTCACCGGATTCGCCTCACCGCCGCTGCACCGGGGCGGAGGGAAGACGTGTTGCTAACCCGCCGTCCCGTCGAGCGTCGGTTGTTGGAGCGAGTGACCCATGGTTGAGCGCGAGGTCATCTTCGCCAAGATCGCGACTGTCGACCGTTGTCTCAGGAGAATCGACGAAGCCCGTGCGCCCGGCAGTGGCCTGCGGCCCCTCGATGCCGAAGACATTGTCATTTTGAATCTTCAGCGGGCAATTCAGGCGACGATCGATCTGGCGACTCACATCGTCGCCACGGAGGGCTACGGCCTACCGGACACCATGAGCGCCAGTTTCGTCCTGCTCGAGAGGGAAGGTCTGATTGCCGCCGACCTCGCGGAGCGGTTACGCAAGATGGTCGGTTTCCGCAACATCGTGGTCCATCACTACGAGACCGTGGATCCCAAGATCGTCGAATCGATCGTCAGCAAACATCTTGGCGATCTCCACGATTTCAGCCGGATCGTCGTTGAGCGATTTGGGCTGAGCTGAAACGGATATCTGGCAATTGTGCTGGCTTTCGGGCTCCTCGTCGCGCTGGCCAGCCCTTGCCCTGCGTCCGCCTGCACCACCATCCTGGTCGGCAAGAAGCCGGGTCGCTCGAAACGTGTGTCACCTCCCCTGGGCCACACGAAACCGGTTGATGCAGAAGCCTGCCGGCTTCCGGCGCATGTGGCGTCCGGCGATACGCTGGACCACGTTCAGGCACCCGGGGACGGTCTTGAGCAGGTAGAATGCCGACGCGTTGTGGACCAGAACCCTGCTGGGTCAGGCAGATCTTGAGCTCGGTGATGGTCTGCTCGAGTGCCTCCATGACGGCCATGTTGGCAGCGATGGACATCTGGATGTTCTCTTGTCGCCGGTCGAGCTGGTACCAGGCGGGGCGGGGCAAGAGGACAAACGTTCCAGCTTCATGCGCCCAAGCTTCACCGCTCACGTCGACACAAAACTAAGAACCAATAGCACGAGCCACCCCATGCTACTTGCAATTCAGTACTTTCTTGTTGTAGACCCGAAGGGCCATACGGAGTGTCTTGGCTTCGGAGGCTTCCATCCAGAAACCGTCGCCCATCACGATGTTTTCGCTCATCTCTCGTTGCTCCCATGCCATGTCTTGGAGCTCGGAGAGCCTAGAGATTCAGTGAATTCGATCCGCATTTCTGGCGCTGCCTACTGGCTAGTATCGTCTCTCGATGCGTCAAGTCTAAGCCAACTGAGAGGTAACCTCCGGACGATTCCAATCGTAGTGCTTGTGAGCACCCCTCGTACATATACAGCCGTCTCGAAATTCGTCGAGGAAACAGTACACCCGATACTACACTTCCACACAGAGTCCGGTACCGCCGCGCCCCGCTACCGTGAGCTGAATTCGGATGCTCTCATTGAACACATTCGCATTGTCGCAGCCTATCTAAAAGCAGAGAAGCATCAGCTTGACCCCTCCATGGCGGTCCTTCTACAAAAGGCCCGTGCAAACCCAACCAAGAACGCATCTCAAGCCAAGCCCGCTACATTTCCACAACACCGGCATGCTGTAACGGCGCCAAACGAAACTGTTCTACACCTATTTGGTTATGAGCCACTGCCCGCTGCATCGCTTGTAGGGCTCGACGACGGACCGTATGAATCAGCTATCGACCGAGCCGTCGAGCTGATTAGGAAGACTAGAGCCGCAAGGCGGGGCGGTCGTGACTCTTCCATCTTTCACACTGAGATCGATCTCTTGCTAGTGGCTCCTGCAATGCAAAAGCACTACTACCGGCGATTCGACTTCCGAAGTCTTCCTGAAAACGACCGAAAGCCTATACAAAAGCTGTTCAGCCTTCTTAAGAACCAATCTTCCTACGGCTTCAGCCTGAGCGAAGTCGATCTCCGAGAAATCATCGAGTCGCCTGTTGCCTCTCAGCTAATGCAAATCCGCTCGAACGAGGCCCGTCTCGTATCGGCAATGGCAGCGCTGCGATGCGCTCAAGGCCTGATCCCAGCCATCAGGCTGCCATACAGAACTAACCGCATTCGTACAGCACTGGATCGACTCTCCGGCTGCATGCGCGGAAACAAGTCGAACAGGAAGCGCAAGGCACCGAGACTCTTTCTTGATCTTCAAAGGTCACTTCGAGACGCCGTGCCTAAGAAGCTCTACGAGCACATTAGCAGAAGCTCCGGCGTTAAGATCATGTCGGACGCACCACTTGAACTGCTACCGATGGGTGACTTGCCACTGTTGCTGCAAGTTGAAACTAGTCGAATCCCCGTTACACCTGGGAGTCTTTTTTTAAACCATGCGCTCGGGGAACCTCAACTTGTAGTGCCGAGTGACGCATTCTACAACGTACTCGTGCTGAGAAGCTATCCGGCCGACGACCCCTTGAAGTGCATCCTGGAAGAAGCGACAAAGGTCTATTTAGGAGATTCTCCAAACCAGATCGACGTGTGCTTTGTGGATGTCGGAACCCGCGAACAGTTCGTCGAGGCAATCAACAAAAGCACGGCGCCAATACTGATCTTTGACGGTCATGGAACTCATCTCGCCGATGACATCGGAACTCTAGGAGTCGGTGATGGTCTTGACGTCTGGCGCCTTAAAGGTGAATTGAACCGCATTCCGCCAATTGTTGTACTGAGCGCGTGCGATACACATCCATTAAATGGATCGCACGCAACAGTTGCGAATGGCTTTCTCGCCCTAGGAACTCGAACTGTTCTCGCCACAAACTCACCTGTGGACGGCTTGGAGGCAGGACGTTTTGCAGCAAGGCTTATCTTTCGCGTCGCCGAGTACCTTCCCGCGATACTCGCACACGTGCCGACCCTCAGATGGTCGCAGGTATTAACTGGCCTGCTTAGAATGTCGTACATCACCGACATCGTGCAAGCGGCTCTTGAGGAAGGCTTGATCGACGAGAGCGGCTACAGGCAAATCTCCACGCGAGCAAACATAAGAATCTCGTTTTTTCGAAAAGATTGGTTTTTCTCGTTTCTGGAGGATCTTTCTGCTTCTACTGGGCTACCGGTGGACGCTCTCAAGGCTATGTTGCGGCGCCTGGCGCTGACTCAGACTTTGCGTTATGTTCCGCTTGGCAATCCCGAAAGTATTATAATAGGCCCGCCCGAGGACTCCGTACAAGCGGCCGCTCTGAGTTCGCGGCTCAGTGCCGCGGAAGAGAGACTGGTTCGGGCGCAGGCGACATGACTGCATACGGTAAGAAGGTGAGCTTCGTGATTCCTTCTCTTCGTTTACACCTCACGCTATCAGCATATGCGACGGCGTGGCTCAACTCGCCCGGCGATGAGCTGCACCTGTAACGACGCTGCCTCCCCGGGTGGGCCTCAACGCTCTTGGAGCAGCGTTGCGGAGATTCACGCCCGGCGCGCTCGACGAGCGGCGGCGAGCAGCTGCAGTTAGCCGCGTACAGAGTTGCTCGGCATCCACACTGGCTCAATCAGATCTTGACCGAAGGACTCTTGAAGCGATAGGGTCGGAAAATGTTGCCGACCCGGAAGAGGCTGAAGCCGTGCAGAAGGGCACCTCTTACTGCTAGCCTGGAGTGCCGCCAGGAAATCACCCACGAGTGGCTGACGACCGTGGAGTTGGTCGTGGATCAGGTCTGGCGGAGGCTGGTGGGACCCTTCCAGACGTTGCATCGCGACGTGGCCGAGCGTCCGGGCGTACCTGCATCGGGGGTCATCGATAAGGGTGGCTAGATATGGAACCGCGTGGCGGTAAGAAGAACCTTTAGGCTAGGAGGAGCGAAATGTTTTCTGATTATTCGAAGCTCGCAATACGATGCTTCGTCATACTACATTTTTTTGGTTTCTCCGCCACTTCAGCTTCAACACCAAGTCCACAAGAATCACCTGAGCAAACAACAGTGGCGTTTATACGTTCCTTCAAAGAGGCAGATTATAAAGCGGTCGCCGCGCTGCTGGATCCGGATGACTTAGATCAATTAAGAAATAAAATTATTCAAACAGCAAACTTAGTGGCGCGAAAGAGCAACTACCAACGACGGTGCGCCGACACAAGCGCCTGCCTCGCAACTACGGCAGCTACAAGAGTTTGAAGTGAAAGAGCGGCAATAGGTACAAGAATCCCTCCACCGACACCGGCGCCAAACATCCAGTCGTTGATAGGGCCAATGAGAAAGCGAAGGGGGAATACAAAAGCCAGCATCTGCACTGGCAAAGAGGCTTCGTCAGGGGGAAACAGAAACCCACTCAACAAGAACAAGGCCAGAAAATAAGAGCCAGCCGACATGACCACATGGGACTGCGACGATGCCAAGCAGGAAATCGTCACACCAAGAAGACTCGAAGAAAAAACCGCTGGCACGAGGAGCAAAATGAAATAAACTAATCCCGGT
>JAJCXQ010000520.1 GCA_029263355.1 Acidobacteriota bacterium
AGGAGGAGGAGGAGGAGGAACCAGCGGGACCGGTGCGTCCCCGACCACTCAGCAGCGCCAAGCGTTGAACCGAGGCATTCCTATAGCCTCGCAGAGGCTCACCGACGTCTTCGGCTGTGGCAATATGTACAGCGAGCTCAACAGCCAGAACAATGTTGGCCCGGGCCTCAACCCGCTCAATGGGCATGACATTCTTGCAGGCATGGAGTTCGTAGATGACAGCGGGTCTGCCACTTGCCAAGGTATAAACCAGAGGGGGATGTACGCTTACCCTGGCGAGAGTACCGTCTACCTCTGCGGGGACATTAACGACTTCACAAGTTCGGACCTAGCTATGCTGTTCCTTCACGAGTCTCTGCATGTGGCTGGCGCACGTGAGCGCGTCCCTGGTTATCCACATACTTACGGCTATCCGACTTCGGCCGACTACAGCGGCTATGTTCGCGTACGATGCAATCTGTGGTGAGTTAGTTGTTTATTTATGAACAGCGACTTGAGGCGGGTTGGATCTAGTGCCTCCGATCTGGCCAAATTTTCTCGGGGGACCGAGAGCCGCCATCCAATTTCGCCGTCCACCGCCAAATCTTGGATCGGTGGCTGCTCGGCGCCTTTGGCACCTCACCTTGTTGGCCACACTTTCGCTAGGGGTTTTGGTCAACCCAACCCACGCAGACACCGGAGCACAAGCAAGAGTCGAGGCGGCCATCTCCGCTCTGGGAGAACGTTTCTCAATCGAAGAGGTGGAGCAGGATGTGTGGGAGATCCGACCCCAGACGCCGGATGAGGGCTTCCGGACAATCATTATCCGAGACCATAGAATCTACCTGGATGGTAAGCGTTCGCACTATATAGAGATCCGCAAGATCATCGGGCTCGAGAATACGAATCTGATCTCAGAGGTGATCGATGACGGTCTTAATCCGCCTCTGGTCGACTCCATCCCCGACGATTCTTTTGCCCCGCAAGGGGGCGGGTTTTTCTTCGTCATCTTTGGACTGATCGCTCTAGTCGCAGGCAGTCTCCTGTTCCTATTCGGCACCAAGCGGAGAAAGAGATGAATGTTGGACAAACCGGGAAACCTCTAGGGCGCATCACCACCTTGTGTGGAATCCGGGTCATGAGGGTGGCCCGGTGACCCGGGAGCAAGTAGTGTCCCTGGCATGCGAGACAAAGATCTGCAGTAGTATTGAGGTGCCGAGTAGAGTATTGAGGTGCAGTAGCTCAGTCGTCGGATCCGCATCGGGCTCAATAGTGACCCTGCTCGGCTCGGCAACCCCTTCGTTCCCAGCTAGGTCTAGCGCTCGCGCGCCGAGCTCGAGTTCCGCCACGCCTTGAGGTGCCACGAAGCTGTGCTCGAATGGCGCCCGGAAATCACGGTGGACTACGGCGCCATCGACCAAGAATTCCACCTCAGCCTCCCAGATGTCGTCCGTCGCATCAGCTGTGATCGTCACCGGCCGCCGCTCGATGACCGAGTCTCCATCTGCTGGTGACGAAAGCACTACAGTCGGCGGAATGTTCTCGAAGCTCTCTGGATCCAGATAGCGACCGATGTAGAGACCTCGGCGTCCCCGTCAGGCCGTGCCAGGCACGTGTTTCGGCAGAGCGATACCGCAGAGAAAGGCGAGCCGGCCTTCCATGTCGTCGTCGAGATCGGGACCAAGCTTAATGGCGGCGCGTTCGAGGTTCTCGCAGACGCCTGCGCCCTTCATCAAGAACGGCCCGCCCCGACACGGGTCGGGGCGGGCCGCCCGCAGAGTTACTAGGATCAAGCGTGGAGACTAGGGGTTGGCGCCCTCAGTGGTGGACTCGACGCTCTCACTGGTGACGTTTTCCGCTTGCTGGCTCGGGCTGGAGGTCTCCTCGCTGCCCGCATCCTGGGTCGCTTCGCCGCCTTCCGGAGGATCCTGCTGCCGACGCCCCGGGCGCTTCGCGGAAGGGCGCACTTTGTCAGCGAGCTCTTTCTCTCCAGCCAACCGACAGAGGTCCTCGAAGGTCCGAGAGGAACGCACGAAGATCACATCGTGTTGATCTCTGACCTTGTCGCGCGCGACTTTCGCCTCGTCGAGACTGCGGCGGGCTTCGTCGACCTGCCGGAGATTGTTGCGCAGGTCATCAGCGAGGGGAGCCAACTCGGCGGCTTGCGACCGCAGGTTGGCGGGTTCCTGGAAGATACTTTCTCCCAGGTGCTTGTCCAGGTCTTCACCGGCGAAGATCTTGACGATCCGGTCGGCCTGACGCAGCAAGGGCTGCGGCGAGCGAGCGGTCTCGTTGCCGAGGCCAAGATCGACCAGGTGTGGGGCGACGTACTGGTTGATCAGGGTCAGCCGCAAACGGGCGACCATGCGCGCCAGCTTGGAGAAGACTTCGGCCCGTTGATCCCGTAGCCCGGTGTAGCGAGCGTTGGCTTCGTACAGGGCTTCGTCAGCCACCACCAACCGGTTGATGGATGCTCCCATCTTGCGTGCCAGGGCGATGATCACGGGGAAGAACCCCGGCGCCTCGTCACCCTCTTCGAGATCCGGTTGCACGAGATCGCGTAGGCGTTCGGCCAACCACGTTCCCTGCTGCCACAAGGCGGTGAGCACGAAGCCGCAGGACTGTTGACGATCGGTCACTTCTTTGGACGTTTTTGCAGGCATAGTTGCCTCCTTGGCCGCCCGGCGGAGCCGGGCCAGTGATAAGGGGCCCGGCAGAGCCGGGCAAGTGATAAAGGGCCCGACGGAGCCGGGCGGATGAGGGTTCCGGTCTAGCCGGCGAGATCTTCTCGCCGGCCCCGGGACGCGGCGGCGGTGTTTGCCGCCCGCGACATCGACAATGTACCGGCAGACATCACCCAGTGCGCGCCGAGCTTGTTTTTCTGGTTTTCTACCCAACGGTCGTTTGAAACGACCGCCGGAAAAGTCCCCAAAGTCTCCTGAGAGACCCTTACGGCCGATTTTGAAGTCTCCAAACGCTTCCCGAAGAGTTGGCGGGACGATCTTGAAGTCTCCGAACACTGCTGGAAGACTTGCTCGGCCGATTTTGAAGTCTCCGAACACTTCTCGGAGACTTGGCCGGCGGCCGTACAGCAATCCGGGACGTGCACGGCGTGCGCCGATCGCAACCGCGGTTGACTCCGACAAGTTTTTGCGGCCGTCGCGACGGCCGAGCAACTTAGAAAACTTGGTTGGCTAACTTGCAGATCGGCCGAGCAACTTAGAAAACTTGGTTGGCTAACTTGTAGATCGGCCGAGCAACTCAGAAAACTTGGTTGGCTAACTTGCAGATCGGCCGTAATCGCTCGTCGCGACTTCGTGGGACGCCGAATAGCGCCCTGGAACCTCAATAGCGCCCTGTCGTTGTCATCGTCCTGGTCGCGCGGCGATTGACGAACCTTGGGGTTTTCGTCATTGCCGCTGCCGATTTTCCTGTAAAACCGGCAGCAATCTTGACGATTTTCCTGTAAAAAAATGCAGTCGCTAGTGTATTTGGTGTGAATCAGTTTAGCTAATGGGAGTAGTTCAACCAGGTCAGACAGCCGAAGCAGCGAACCGACACCACGGGACCAAGCATGACGGGGAAGCCGCTCAACATGCCCCACACTAGATTCCGCTGGCTCAGTGAACGCCTCCCGAGGTCCGATCAACGTCGCCTGGCGGTGATCACTGGGGCGCGCCAAACCGGCAAGACAACTCTTGCCCGCGAGCTCTTCCCTGAGCTGCGGTACATCAATCTCGACGATGCCGACGCCCGCGCTGCTCTGCGCTCCGTCCGTACAACCGCACCCGTTCGCAGCGCGAGCTTGATTTGTTGGTCGAAGCCCCAGGCGGATTGATCGGCATCGAGATCAAGAACAGGGACACGGCCTCACGGACCGACACCCGAACGCTGAGTGCTTTGGCAGACGCCCTTGGCGACGGTTGGCTCGGGGGACTTGTCGTGTACCGTGGCTCCAACTTGCGGCCGATGGTCCCCGAGCAGTCGATCTGGATGGTTCCTGCGCATCGGTTGTTTGCTTAGAAGGCGGCCCTTGGTTTTACGAAAATGCTTTCGGCGACCACCGCACTAAACCGGGCAAAGGATGAAGCCGAAGGAGCGGTTCCAACCGTTACAGTGTGGAGAACAACACGTACCCCAGGAGGATGCCATGCATTTCGAGATCTCGAAGCTGGTCGAAGACTACGACCGCGGACACTTGACCCGTCGCCAACTCGTCGCCCGTCTCGCCGCCGCCACCACCGCCTTGGCGGGTGCGTCCCTGCTGGGAGGTACCCCGGCAGCCGCCCAGCAGGCCAGGCCCACCTTTCAGGCGACTGGCGTCGACCACATCGCCCTCTCGGTCACCGACGTCGCCCGTTCACGCCAGTTCTACGAGCGGCACCTGGGGCTTCGAGTCACCCGTTGCGGCTCGAGCACCTGCTTCCTGCAATGCGGCGAGGATTTCCTGGCGCTCTTTCGGGGCGACGCCCCGGGGCTCCACCACTACTCCTTCGCCATCGACGACTTCAGCGCCGACGACGCCGTCCAGCGGCTCGAGGGAGCAGGCCTGACGCCGAAGCGTCGGGAAAACCGAGTGTATTTCGACGACCCGGACGGTCTTGAAGTGCAGGTCAGCCGGGGCTAGGTGGAGCGGATCGCGGTGATATACCTAAGTAGAAGCACAACTCATCCGCTGGTCGTCAGAGGGGCTTCGCTCGTCCACATCATTCCCATGAAAGGCTCCCTACCTTGAAGCTCAAACGCCTCATTTTCTCGCTTGTCGGAACCGTCTTCGCGGTCGGCCTCATCGGCTTGGGGCTGTTCTGGGCCAACAACAAACCGTTGCCCGAAGCCCAGGACGAGGCCGGCGCCGACGCCTTGGCGCGGCGCATGATGGCTGCGATCAACGACCCCGCCTGGCAGCGTACCGGCGCCGTCACCTGGACGTTTCGTGGCGCCCACCAACACCTTTGGGACCGTCAGCGCGGCTTCGCTCGGGTGCGCTGGGACCATCACGAGGTCCTGCTAGACCTGGCGTCGCTGCGTGGCCTTGCACGACAAAACATCGGTGAGGGTGACGGCCAGCGCGTCACCGACGACGCTGTCGAACCGCTGCTCACCAAGGCCTGGGCACTGTGGTGCAACGATTCCTTTTGGCTCAACCCGATTTCAAAGATCTTCGACGACGGTACCCGCCGCGGCCTCGTCGGCCAAGACCTGTTGGTAACCTATACCGGCGGCGGCGTCACCCCCGGCGATTCTTATCTGTGGACCGTCGGCGACGACGACCTACCCACCGCTTGGCGGATGTGGACTTCGATCATTCCCCTCGGTGGGCTCGAAACCTCGTGGGAAGATTGGATAACCCTGGACACCGGCGCCAAAATTTCGACCCGTCACCACACTTTTGCCGGCGATCTCGAGCTTGGCGACGTGCGCGGCGCAGCGACCCTGGCGGAGCTGGAGCCGGGTCCCGATCCCTTTGCCGAACTGGTGGCAATGCTCGAAGGCGGTTGAGCTCTCGTTGGGGAATATGGTCTGTAAAGGGCTGGTAAAAGGTCTGCTGGCCGAGCAACCCAGCCGGCGGGCAGGCGTACCTCGACCATCTCTAGCACTGGTTTGGTCACGTCCACGGAGGTAGTTCATGCGCGAACCCGGGCTTGCAATTCGGCGATCGGTAGATGTTCGAACGACGGGTCGCAAGCCAAAGCTGGAGAAGACACTGACGGTGGTGTTGACCATCGCCGTCCTGCAAGTGCTCGACGCCGCGTCACTGGAGAGCCAGCAGGCGGCCAATCCTGCTGGGCCTCAGATCGTGCACCATGTCCCGCGCACCACGTTGCCAATCGAGATCGACGCGATACTCGACGAAGCAGCCTGGAAGCAGGCCGCCACGATCGCCCTCGACGTCGAGACCAAACCGGGGGAGAACATCGCCGCGCCAGCTGAGACCGAGTGTCTGATCACTTATGACGACCACCGGTTGTATGTCGCGTTCCGAGCCCAGGACCCCGAACCGGAAAAGATTCGCGCTCGATTGGCGGACCGTGACTCGGCCTTCAGCGACGACTGGGTGGGTCTCGCGCTGGATACGTTCAACGATCAGCGCCGCGCCTTCGAGTTTTTCGTCAACCCCCTCGGGGTGCAGATGGATCTAACGATGGACGACGTCAACGACGACGAAGACAGCTCTTGGAACGCCATCTGGAGCTCCGCCGGTCGGCTGACGGAAACTGGCTATGTGGTGGAGCTGTCGGTGCCGTTTTCATCCCTGCGTTTTCCCCACACTCGCGGCGATCAAACCTGGGGTGTAGACCTACTGCGCATGATGCCGCGCAGCACCCGGCACCGCATGTCCAACAATCCACAGGATCGCGATGTGAACTGTTACGTCTGCCAATTCTCCAAGTTGGTCGGCTTCCGCGGCATCACTCCGGGACGCAATCTGGAGCTCAACCCGACTTTCACCGGCGGCGCCACCGAAGTCCGCGATTCCTTCCCCAACGGCCCCCTCGAAACCGGTGACGAGGTCTCCGACCTGGGACTCACCGTCAGCTGGGGCGTCACCCCCAATCTCCATCTCTCCGGTACGGTCAATCCAGATTTCTCGCAGGTCGAAGCCGACGCCGCACAGCTCGAGGTCAACACTCAATTCGCGTTGTTCTTTCCCGAGCGCCGTCCCTTCTTCTTAGAGGACGCTGACCTCTTCAGGACGCGGCTCAACACCGTCTTCACCCGCAACGTCGCCGACCCCTCGGTGGGGCTGAGAGCGACCGGCAAGGCAGGCAAAAACGCCTTCGGGGTGTTCGTCGCCCAAGATGACCTCACCAACCTGGTCTTCCCGGGTAATCAAGGATCGGACAGCGACTCCTTCGACTTCGAAACCACCGACTCGGTTTTACGTTACCGTCGCGACCTGAAAGGCAACTCGGCGATCGGAGCCCTGGTCACCAATCGCAGCGGCGGCGACTACTCGAACCTGCTCACCGGTATCGACGGTCTGGTCCGCTTCAGTGAATCGGATGCCTTGGAATTTCAATACCTACGCTCCGAAACCGAGTACCCATCCAGCATCGTCGTTGACTTCGATCAGCCCGGCGGCGCCTTCTCGGACGACGCCCTCAGCCTGTCCTACGTCCACAACGACCGCCTGTGGCGTTGGTGGGCGGTTTACGAGGATTTCGGTGATGACTTTCGTGCTGACATGGGTTTCATACCGCGGGTTGGATTCCGCCACATGCGGAGCGGAGCCCACCGAACTTGGTGGGGTCAAAACGACGATTGGCACACTGAGATCAAGGTTGGAGTCAACGGCGATCGGGTGCAAGACCAGGGCGGTCAACGGCTAGAGCAGACGTTCGAAACCTGGGCCAGCGTCCGCGGCCCCAAACAATCCTTCGCCGAGATCAACCTCTCGACCCGCGAACGTTTCTTCGACGGGGTCGAGTTCGAGGAAGATCAGATTTCGACCTACATCGAGTTTCAGCCCACCAGCCAGCTGGAGCTCGAGCTGTGGGCCGTGTTCGGTGACCAAGTCGACTTCGCCAACACCCAAGCCGGCGAGGTCCTGACCCTCAAACCGGAGATCCGTCTCGATCTCGGCCGGCACCTCCGTACCCGACTATCCCACGAGTTTCGCCGCCTCGACGTCGACGGCGGCACTCTGTTTGAAGCCAACCTGACCCAAGCTCGATTTCTCTACCAGCTCAACCTACGCACCTTCCTCCGCGCTGTCTTCCAGCTCACTGACGTCACCCGCGACCCGACCCTCTACACGATAGACGACACCATGGACGACGACATTGAGGCCCGCACCCAGCGACTCTTCACCCAACTGCTCTTCTCTTACAAACTCAACCCGCGCACCGTGCTGTTTCTCGGCTACTCCGACAACTACCGGGGCGACCAGGACATCCAGCTCACCCAAGAGAACCGGGCGCTGTTCCTCAAGGTGGGTTACGCCTGGGTGTTGTGAGTCCGACGAGCCGCATCAGGCTGTCACCAACGTTGCGAGCAACACGGGTTTCGAAAACCTCCCACAGATCTCCAGACGGTCACTGCCTTCGGGAGGCCAAGGCCAGGTCGGTGTATGATTGCGCGATTCGTCCGATCGAAGTCGTGCGGTTCAAGGGCTCTCGCGGCCCGCACCGCGCCTCACCGGGAGCATGCTCGGTCGGGAATCGCTGTGGGCACAATGTCGACACTCCCGTCCAAATTCCCTACAACCGCCAAGGATGGATTTCTGCATCCTGGACCCTGTCGACGACTATTTCTGTGGATCGGGACCTGCGCCCTCTATGTCTCGTTGGCGCTCCCTGCCCCGAGCCTCGGCACTCCACTGTCGCTCGGAACGCCACTGCCGCTCGGAACGCCCCTGCCGATCATCGAGACCGGTCTGCCCCTGATCACCAACTTCGACTCGCGGACCTATAACGCTCACAGTCAAAACTGGGCCGCCATCCAGGATGATCGAGGGGTCATGTACTTTGGTAACAGCGATGGCGTGCTGCGCTTCGACGGTGTTGGATGGCAGACTCTCGTGGTCTCGAACAACTCGATCGTCCGATCTCTGGCCAAGGACGCCAACGGAACGATCTACGTCGGCGCGGTGGGTGAGATCGGCTACCTCCAGGCCGACCCCCTCGGCAACCCAAGCTATGTCTCGCTAACCGACCGGCTCGCCCCTGAAGACGCCGACTTGGCCGATATCTGGCGCACCTTCAGCACCGACCACGGCATTTACTTTTGGACCGTCGGGAAGCTGCTGCGATGGCACCAGCAGCGTTTCGAATCATGGGTCATCGACAGCCACCGGGCACCCTGCCTGGTCCGAGGCCAGATCTACAACAACCATCCAACGCAGGGTTTGACGGTCTTGGACGGCGACAACTTCGTGCCGCTGGCGGGGGGTGAGCGCCTAGCCGAAACGGTCATCATGACCATGACGCCCTTTGACACAGACCAGATCCTGGTCGGCTCACGCACCGGTGAGCTCTTTCGGCTCTCCTTCACGGCCGGCGGATCGGTGACTTTCGAGCCTTTCGCGACCGAAGCGACGGATTACCTCGAGCGGCATAAACTTTACCAGGCAGTCGGCTTGCCCGATGACACCTTTGCCCTCGCCACGGTTACTGGTGGCTTGTTGGTCATCGATCGCCAAGGCCGACTGCGCTACCGGATCTCCAAATCGGAAGGGCTTCCGGACAACTCGGTCTGGTCCTTGACCGTCGATCGCGAACGAGGCTTGTGGCTCGGTCTCAACCGTGGCCTGTCCAGGATCGAGATCGACTCTCCGATCACCACCTACAGCGAGGCCACTGGATTGGAAGGGACGGTGGAGGCCCTGGCACGCCACGGAGGTTCGCTTTTTGCCGCAACCAGCGTCGGCGTCTACCGACTGCGGCGCCAAGATGTCGAAAAGATCGCCGACGACGCAGCTCCATACTGGGATCTGCTGTCGGTTGGCGATTCCGCAGACACGGCGCGACTGCTGATCGGTGCTCAGACCGGAGTCTTCGAGCTCGTCAAAGGGCGCATGGTCCAGCTCACTCGCTCCCGGAACGCCTTCCAGCTCTACCCTTCGCCTAGCCGGCCGGGAAGAGTTTATGTCGGCGACCTGACTGGCCTTCACGCGCTGGAGCTCGACGGCGAC
>JAJCXQ010000521.1 GCA_029263355.1 Acidobacteriota bacterium
ATACCGATGATCGCGACAACGATCAGCAGCTCGATGAGAGTGAAACCCCCTTGGCGCCGACGGATACGATTGAGCATAGACTTCTCCTTTTGCTGTTCTGTTTTGGCGCCACTGACGCCTCGTCCACTTTCAGGCGTCATCCGCCCACTTCAGATCTCGGGGGGCGATAGTGACGCCCCCTCTCAGTTGTCTCTTGTTGGTCGATTGAAGTGCAAGGCGTGTGCCAACTACACCCATAACAACTGATTCACGCCAACACCGTGTTTCGCCTGACTAATGCGCAACATATGGTGGTCGGCAGAGCGAAGGGCCCATCGAGCCCTCAGGTACCTGACAAATATTGTCTCTAAGCCCTGACAAAATTCGCGCCGCTGTTGCCTCGATGCGCTAGACCTAATGCGCTAGGCCTAATGAACTAGACGCCGGACGAGCTCCACGTACCGCTCGACTCCCTCGAGGAAAGGCGGGGCAGGCATCCGCTCATTCTTTCCTTTCATCCTCTGAGAATCGCTCGAGACGATCCAAAAGGGCGAGTAGCCAAAGGCCGCGATCCCATGCTGACGGAAGAACCGAGCATCCGTTGCAACCCAGGGCAAGAACAATGGACCATGGGGAACCTCCGGCAAGCGCTCTTCCATGAGCTCATCGATGGTTCTGAACACGGGGTGCTCGAATGACGTGAGGGGTGTCGGCGGATGTGGAACATCGAACACCACATCAAAGTCGGAAATACCTGCCGGCAACACTTCGGGCCACGCCTCCTCTATCTCGACATCCGGCAACAGATGGAGGATGAGTCGCATCACATAGCCGCCCTCTGGATTGACCTCGACAGGGAACGCGACAACTTCATTGCGCGTCATGGCACGAATGTAAGGCGGCAAGAACGAGAAGCTCGGGTGGCTGGGCAACATCTCGGGGTGGCTCAGCATCTGTCGGAATGCAGGGTTGTCCCGAGAGTCGCTATAAATCTTCAGGAATTCCGAAATCTGGCCTTGAGGTGGATTCGAGGGCGCTTCGATCTGTCGAACTTCTTCGCGCAATGCCTCGAGACGCTGGCGATCTCCATCGCAGACCCAGATGTCGATAAAACGCTTTTGGCCGAATTCAGTACCCCAGTACTTGACCTCAGTTAGATCTGTTGCTTCGACGGCTCCACCTTCTGTCAACACCGCATAGAACCTGGCGACGAGCTCTGGATGCTGGCGCAGCAGTCGTCTTGTCCCTAGCCGACTGAATCGTTCCTCATCACCGGTCGCCAGAAAGATCAGCGACCGGCTCAACGGCTTGCCCTCTCGCTTCAGCTCTAAGACGCTCATCAGCTGGGCAATGCCGAGGCTCTTCATATCGAACGCACCGCGTCCGTAAATGAAGGGCGCGTCGAGGACGCCACTAAACGGCGGATAACGCCAATTTTCCGGATTCGGCGCAGGCTCGACGTCAATGTGACTGTGCAGAACCAAAGCCTGCGACTCGGCGCCTTCGATAATTGCCCAAAGGTTGGCATTTCGGTCACCCAGGCGCTCTAGATGAACGACGATGCCTTCAGCCTCCAACTGTCGAGCCAAGAACTCGGCGCCCGGTATCTCGTTGCCATCGGGATAGCTGGTGTCGATCGCCAAGTATTGCTGGAGCAGTTGCACCGCCTCGTGTTTTGCGAAGTCGACACCATGCCAGCGCTGGTCCGGGTCGAAACGCGGGCCAAGCTTGTTAACGGCAACGACCAGCACCAACAAAACGACCGGGAGCAAATAAAGCATCACCCGCGCTCTGCGACGATTCTTCCGGACTAATGGCTTCCGAAGCATAAGGTCGCGAATGGTACCATCCAACGGCCGCCGCATCCATAATGTCCCGCCTATCCATGGAGCGCCCTATCACCTCTTTTAGAATCACCACGCTGTGGATTCCGCTAGTCATCGCAACGATGGCGTGTGTGCTCTATCTGGCGACGGAGCTCTATGTCTTCTCCGGGCGATTGGCATTGCCATTGGACGATAGCTGGATTCACCTCCAATTCGCCCGTCAATTGGCGTTAGGAGAGGGGTTGGCGTTCAATCCTGGGCAGTGGATCTCCGGTTCGACCGCGCCATTGTGGACCGCACTACTGACCCTTGGCTTCGTGCTGCCCGGTGGGCCCATCTGGTGGGCCAAAGCATTCGGTATCGGATTTTTTCTCGCCACGATCCTGGCTACTGGCCGTCTGGCCGAAGAATTGGGGCTCGGCACGAACCTGTGTCGCTTCGCCGCGACGATGACCGCCGCTAGTCATTGGTTGGTCTGGTCGGCGCTCTCGGGTATGGAGATCATGCTGTTCTCATCTGCCAGCCTGTGGGGCATCGTCCTTCATCTGCGAGAGCGTCGTGACCCAGCGCGGGTCCCAGCAAGTTTTGCAGTCTTTGCAGCCGCGGCGCTGGCTCGACCCGAAGGGTGCCTACTGCTAGTGCTCGCGCTCGCCGACCGTCTGGTGCGTTTCGACTCTCGGAAGTCTCCGGAGCCGAGCTCCGCTTTGAACTGGAGGCAGCCGCCCGGTTTGTTGACCGCAGCTGTCGCCGCGGCAATTGTCCTGCTTCCGACCTGGGCCTTTTACTGGACGGTTGGCGGATCGATCCTTCCGACAACCTTTGCCGTCAAATCGGGTTCCCTCGCCGATGTCATACCCAGCGGACGTTATCTCAGCGCGGTGCTCGACGTCTTCTTTCACTCCCAGCCGGTGATGATGTTGTTGGCTGGCGCTGGGGTGTTGCGCCTGATCGAGCGGCTCGGCGGTCAGCGAGATCGCGGCCTGCTGCCTGCTGCGTGGCCATTGGGCATGGCCTTGGTCTACTCACTCTTGGCTTCGCCGACTGGACCGACCGTGGTCGGCAACTTCGGCCGCTACTACTTTCCGATCATTCCCCTGGTGGTGGTTCTAGGAGCGCTCGGTTTAGAGGAGGCTGGACGCCGTCTGGGCTCCTACCACGCAGCCCACCCATTGCGGTGGGCGTTGAGATCGCTGCTCACAGTTGTCTTGATCGCACCCCAAGTCTGGGGCCTGATCCAGGGTCCACCGCGCTACCTCCAGACCCTCGCCAATGTCGAAGACAGCGACGTCGCTGCCGCCCACTGGCTCGCTGAGCGCCTGCCGCCAGAGGCAGTCCTAGCAGTCCAGGACATCGGTGCACTGAAGTATCACCTGCCAAATCGGGTCGTCGATCTGACCGGAATCGTCAATCCCGACATCTTGCCCGTCTTGAAGGGCATTGACGCAAACCTTCCTACCTACTGGGAAGATAGACTCGCTATCTACCTACAGCATGAACAACCCGACTACCTGGTGGTTTTTCCCCGCTCTTATCCCCAGCTCACACGAGGAGACGCTGGATTTCAAGCGGTCAAGACCTTTGAAATCCCACACAACGTCACCATGGCTGGCAACGAGCTAGCCATATTCTCGACCCCCTGGACTCGATATCCTCTCCGAGATCACTAACGCGACGGTTGATCGACCATGGATCTCGACAAGACCACCCGCGCCAGCCTCGTGCTGCCCTTTGTGGCTGCGGCCAGCCTGCTGTTGTTGCTCGACGCCTCCGTCTCTGAGCTCATGGCCGGCAGACAACTTGATCTCGGCAAATCGCTGAACTTGCCCACCCCCGGCTACACTCGCTTCTTGGCATTGTGGATGCTCTACGCCTCCTTGGCAGCAGCCGCTCTGGCGGTTGGATTCTCTCGGCTGCTGGATCGTGGAAACCTGCGATCGCGGCTAATCGACGCCTGGAACCACGGCAGCGATCGCAAGTGGGTCTTCTACGCCAGCATTTTCGCCTTTCTGATTCCAGCGGGCCTGCGCACCTTCCTGCTGCAAGGGACACCCCTCACCGATGACGAGTCCGCTTATCGGTTCATGGCACAGGTGTTGGCGACCGGCCGAGTCTACGCCGACTCGCCGCCGCTCAAGCTGTTCTTCGACAACCGCTTCATGATCAACGACGGCAAGATGTATTCGCACTTCTTCGTCGGCTGGCCAGCTTTGCTGGTTCCTGGGATTTGGCTTGGCATCAGCGGCTTCATGAACGCGATCTACTCGGCGCTGACGCTACCCGCGGTGTTCGCTGTCCTCAGGCGCCTGACGGGGAGTGCCTGGGCGCGGGCGGGAACTCTGCTCTACCTCAGCTCGCCGATGCTCATGGTGGCTGCAGCGACCGAGACATCACACACCAGCTGTGTTTGCGCTCTGGCGTGGTTCACCTGGTTGTGTCTCAAGAGTCGAGAAGACACCGCACCGTGGTGGATTCACAGCCTGCTTGCGACGGTGTTCTGCATCGCTTTTTTCGTACGCCCAACCTCGGCCCTCGGCATCGGACTACCCTTCTTGGTCTGGTGGCTTTGGGGCCTTCGAACCGAAGCCAACAAACGCGGCTTGCGCAGCCTGGCGGCATTCGCCGTCCCAGCGATAGCCCTGGCAGCGCTTTTTCTCACCGTCAACAAATTGCAGACCGGTTCGTTTTTCGAAGTCGCCTACCAACGCGCTTTCACCTACGCCGCCGAGAACGATTTCCGCTTCTCTCTGTGGCCGGCAGGTTTTGATGGCGGGGCGTTCACCGAGCTCCAATTCAGCGATTTCAGACATTCGCTGGCGATCCTCGGGGCGGCGCTTTTTCGCTTCAACGTCAGCTTCCTGGGCTGGCCCTGCTCGATACTTTTTGTATTGTTCGCCGGTCGCGGCACCTTGCGTCGCGTCCTCACTCTGTCGTTTTTCTGCTTCCTGGCCCTACACTTCTTCACCAACAACGTGGGCATCGACACGTTTGCTCCCATGCACTACTTCGAGCTTGCCTGGCCTCTGCTGCTACTCAACGTCTGCGGCCTCCAGAAGATCAACGAAGCTCTGACCGGAGCGATGGCGACTCCCCGGCCTTGGGCAGCCACTCTGCCTGCGGTGACCCTCGGCGCTCTGATTTTGACCAGCCTTCTGAGTTACGTACCCACCCGATTCAGCGCCATCTATCGGGCCGCGGACAACATCTCGCAACCCTGGAAGGCTCATCGGGCGGCTGATCTCGGACCCAGCGTCATTTTCGTGCGCGAACCGTTCATTCGCTACTGCCGCGCCGAGCCCACCAGCGGCTGGGTTTTCGTTCGCCCCAACAACGATCCTGGATTCGAGAGCCCCATCCTCTGGGCCAACCACCTGAGCCTGGAGAAAAATCGGCTGCTGATGCAGAGCTTCCCGGACCGCCAGGGATATGTCATGGCGTGGGACCCTCGTTGTAACGTAGTCTTTCTGCCCTTGGCTGAGCTCACCCCCGGCGTCGTCCCCGACGCTCCGGTTAGCGGTATCGACCAAGTCGGGCTCTGATCTCGGCTTCGAATCCATCTTGTCTACACAACTCCAAAGCGGACGAACCGCGATTCGTTTCATGAGGTTTCCAGATGGCATCAGATAAGACGGCAGTGATCATCGGAGCGGGGCCAGCCGGCCTGACCGCGGCCTACGAGCTGGCTTCCAAGTCCGACATTCGAGTGATCGTGCTCGAAAAGAGCCATCGCATGGGCGGCATCTCTTGCACCGTCGAGCACAAAGGGAACCGGATCGATATCGGAGGTCACCGTTTCTTTTCGAAGTCGGACCGCGTGATGGATTGGTGGCTGAATATCCTGCCGCTTCAGGCCACCGAGGGAGGCGGCGAAGCAGAGATCACCTACCAACGTAAATCACGCACGATCGCAACTCCTCGCGATGGGGCAAATCCAGAGCAAGAAGACCGGGTCATGTTGCTCCGGCAACGCAAGTCACGAATCTATTACCTCCGGCAGTTCTTCAACTACCCCATCAGCCTCAGTTTCGACACGCTGAGCAAGCTCGGTTTGACGCGCACCATCCGCATTGGACTGAGCTACATCAAGAGCACCCTGTTTCCGATCAGGAACCCGAAAAACCTCGAAGAGTTCTTCATCCAAAGGTTCGGCAAGGAGCTGTACCTGACCTTCTTCAAGTCTTACACCGAGAAGGTATGGGGGACGAGCTGCCGCGATATCAGCGCCGAATGGGGAGCGCAACGTATCAAGGGGCTATCGGTGACCAAGGCTGTGCTGCACTTCTTCAAGCAAGCCTTCACCCCAAAGAATCAATCGGCAGACCTGGCCCAGAGCGACACCGAGACCTCCTTGATCGAACAGTTCCTTTACCCCAAGCTAGGCCCGGGCCAAATGTGGGATGTCGTGGCCGAGCGAGTGCAGGAGATGGGTGGCGTGATCCAAACCGGGTTCGATGTCCAACACATCTTGACGGACGGTTCACGGATCCTGGGAGTGAAAGCGCTCGACGAAGCGGGAGAGCTCCACACCTTCACCGGCGACTACGTCTTCTCCACCATGTCGGTGCCGGAGTTGGTGAGCGGCCTCGATTGTGACGTACCGGCGGATCTCCAGGACATTAGCGAGGGACTTGTTTTTCGCGACTTCATCACCGTAGGTCTGTTGCTCGACGAGCTGAAGATCAAAGAGATGGATGCCGAAGGGCAACCGGGTTTGATCCGTGACAACTGGATCTATATTCAAGAGCCCGACGTCAAAGTGGGGCGGCTGCAGATTTTCAACAATTGGAGCCCCTATCTGGTTGCCGACCCGAGCAAGGTTTGGATTGGGTTGGAGTACTTCTGCACGGAGGGCGACGATTTGTGGCGAATGTCCAATGACGACCTCGTGGAGCTTGGCGCCAAAGAGCTCAATCACATCGACATCATCGATCGCGAAAAGGTATTGGACAGTGTGGTGCTGCGGGTCCCCAAGACCTATCCGGCCTACTTCGGCACCTACGATCGGTTCGACGAGCTACGCGCATACCTCGACAGCTTCGAGAACCTATTCCTCACCGGGCGCAACGGTATGCACCGATACAATAACCAAGATCATTCGATGCTGACAGCGATGGTCGCGGTCGAAAATATTCTCGCCGGCCGTACCGACAAATCGAATCTCTGGGAGGTCAACACCGAAGACGAATATCACGAAGAGAAGGCCTAGCTAGATCCCGTCCAGAAACACTTCGTGAGCGTGTTCGGGCCTGTGGGCTGCGCGCGGTGCCTAACTCGCTTGATCTCTTGCGTGCCGTCGTCAAACCTCTTGGTTCAAGATGTTTAGGCCGATTTGGAGCTGGCTCGCAGCTCAAACAATCAGCGCCGTGCTCGCTCCATAGGCCCGAACGCTTCTACCGAAAACGGCAAAACTAGATGGTATCTAGCTACCGAATTAGTAGCCTGACAGGTCAGTCAGGATTGGCCTGGAGATCAAGGCATGAAAGCAGGTTTCGGGCCTCGATATTGAAGGCGCCATATCGTGCCAGCTCAAGAATCTGGCTGAGGGTCATCCACATGAAGTCCGGCGGGATCTCGACATGGGTCTCGGACGGCCATTCGACGATCGTGTAGCGATTCTGGAAATGATAGAAGCGTCCGCCTTCCTCCGACTGCACCGCCTGGTACCGAACACACCCCGCTGGCGGATCCAAGAAGAGGTCGAGAAACGCCGGCACTGTGCGGGTTTTGATCCGTTGCTCTGGATTAGCGCACGCGACGGTCGGCCCGAGCTCAAAAAGATCTCGATTACCGGGCTCGAGACTGGCGCGCACCAGAAAGTGCAACTGGCCTCCTAGCTTCTGGGTCAGAAATCCGACGCAGCCGTATCCAAAATGCTCGAGCAGCGGCTGGGTCCAGTGGACGACTTCACGGTTGCCAGCCTCGACGTCCACCGCAATGACTGCAAAGTGCTGGCCTGATCGGTGGCGAATCTGCTCCTCGTCGCGTTCCCAGCCTGTCACTTGATCGAGGGGTATCCGCTCCACCGACAGCTCACATCCCGTTTTGAGCTCGGTCAGCCAACTCAGTATCTCGTCACTCGAACGCCATGGAGACACGCCGCTGATCGCCGACAGCAAAAGGTCTCGCTGAAACCCGCCCACCGGGCGGCCGAAAGCCTCAACCTGATCGCCGCCGATCACCAACTGTGGCGGCGGGATGAATCGCCATTCGGGACTTGCGAGGGGAATGCAGGCGAGCACCGTGCGAGCGTCCATATTGACCAGATTGTCAAAGGCCAGCAGGCGTTTGATCTGGCCGAGAGTCAACCAGACAAACCCGTCGGCGAGAGGAACCTCACCCTTGACCTCGACAATCATGTTGCGGTTGCGCTTACGGAAGAAGCGCGACCCCTGTTCGGACTGCAGCTGGTCGACGAGCCGTCGCGACCGTCTGGGATCGAGAAAATAGTCGAGGTACAGCGGCCGCTTGCCAGCGTGAACCCGAGTGTAGTTGCTCCAGGTGGCCTGAACCGTCGGCGAGAGCTGAAGCAGATTGATGTTGCCGGGCTCCATTTTGGCCTGCATCAAAAAATAGCGCAGCCCATCGAAGACCTTGGTGAGGATTCCCAAAATGCCGATCTCCGGTTGGTGGATGATCGGCTGTTGCCACTCTTTCACCGGCCCGTGACGGGTTTGAACCCGCAAACCCTCGATCGAGAAGAATCGTCCCGAGTCATGGACTAGGCGGTTTGGATGGTCGGCAAAATGCCACTGATCGAGCTCGGCGAACGGGATCCGTCGCACCGAGAATTGTTGGTGTTCCGAACATTCCGTCAACCAAGACCGGACATCCCCCAAGGTCTGGAAGCGGCTCTCGATGGTCAGAGCCGAGGCCAGGAAGCTGGCGGCGGTCTCACTGGGCGAGTGGGATCGAGCCTTCATTCGGCGCCGAATGTTAGCAGGCCGTGGCATCCGTTCGAGCGCCGGAATGCTAGGATGCCCCAAGCTTGTAGTACCCCAACCCTGCCGTGATTTATCTCGCCGAGCACACCGCCGCTTTCGGAATCCTCGCCGTTGTTCTGTGGCTGCCGGGTTATGCCCTCGAGCGACTCGCGGTCGAGCGTGGATGGCTGGCGTTTGCCCCCGAGCTGCGAGGGATCGCACGTTTCGGGCTCGGCGTCGGCGCCTGGATCGTCGCCCTGTTTGTCCTCGCATGCTGTGGACTGCTCATTCGCCCGGCGCTGCTGGTGGTGTCTGCTTTAGCTACCGGCATGGCTCTATGGGCGCGGCTCCGGCTGCCTTCGCCACAGGACGACCGTTCAGCGACAGCAAACATTCGTTGGCCGTCGATCACCTCGATCCTGGCGGGGATTGCCGTCGTCGCGGTGCTGGCGCCGATTTACTTGTTGGCCTCGAGCCCGGTGGTGTCGGCGGACGCGGGCGCATACCACCTGACCCTTCCCAAGCTCTTCTTGGCGCAGGGAGGATTGCAAGTTGTACCACTCAACGTGTACTCAACCTGGCCTCTCGATATCCAGCTGATATACGCCCTGGCGATGGCCTTCGGCGATTTTGTCGTCGCCAAGCTTGCCCACTTCGGTTTTGGGATCTTGACCCTCGTCTCCCTATACTTCGGCTGCAAAGCCTTCCACCGCTCGGCGAGCGGTTGGCTGGCGATACCCCTGCTATTGGCCAACGGAGTCTTCGCCTTCGAGCTGCGGGTAGCCTACGTCGATCTGGCGCACGCCTTCTTTTTTCTCGCCGGCTTCCTCTTCATGATCGACACGCTGGACCAACATCGGCCCTCCGCGCTGTGGCTTTCCGGTATCTGCTGTGGCATCGCCGCAGGCGTCAAGATCACCGGCATTGTCAGCGCGATGGTGATCGGAACGCTGTTCTTGGCCGCCAATCTCCGGTCCGGTGCAGGACACAGACTCCCGTGGCGCCTGTTCCTGGTGCGCTTCGTCATGCCGGTGCTGGTGTTGTGGAGCCCGTGGATCATCCGGCTGGCCTGGACCACCGGCAACCCGGCTTATCCCTTTTTCTACGAAACCTTCGGCGGCCCCGACTGGAGCGCAACCCTCGGTGAACAGCTCAGTGCCTGGCAGAGCTCGATCGGCATGGGACGAACACCGGTCGATTACCTGTTGTTACCGTTGCGGGTCATCCTCCTGGGTGAGCTCGGCTACGGCCGCTTCGACGGCGCCATCGGCAGTTTCTGGATCGTACTGCTACCACTGGCAATGTGGAATGCGAGACACAATCGGCTGACTCGCCGCTGTTTGGGTGTTGCTGGGCTGAGTTTTGTATTCTGGGCCGTCTCGTCCCAGCAGATGCGCTTTTTGATTCCGATCCTGCCCCTCCTAGCGATGGCTGGCGGCATCACCATCGTCGAATTACTGGACCGTCTTCCGACAGCGAGCTGGCAACGGGTCGGCAAGGGGCTGGCTTTTGCAGCCGCGCTGTCCTTCTTTGTTGCAACCCAGGCACGCATCCTCTCCGCTGGCGTTCGGACCTTCACGGTCTATCTGCGCTCCGACAGCGATCTGATTGCCTCCGCGGTTCCTCCGGTGTACAGGTTCATCAACCAGAACCTGGCCCAGGACGCCCGACTCCTTTTCCTCAATACCAATCAGGCGTTTTTCTGTGAGCGAGAGGTCATCGCCGACAGTTTCTTCGAAGCCTCCCAGATCGCTGATTGGCTCACGCCAGCCAGCAACCCCAACGAGCTGCGGGATCTGCTGGCCGAGCGAGGCGTCACCCACATCCTGATCGAGCATCGCCCGCGACCCATCGCCTACCCTCGCGCTTTGGGTGAGCTGCTACAGAACCCGAGTCGAGCCACGCGGCTCTATCACTCCGAGGACGGCCGGTTCTCCGTCTTCGAGCTGCGATAAAACATGCGCCCGCGATTCGACCAGCCCTTGGGCGAAGATCAACTGCGTCGAGCGGTGCCGATCGTGCTCGTCGTCGTGCTCATCGCCTGGTGCGCCCCTGCCCTCGATCAATACAACGTCACCTGGGATGAAGCCCTCGGCGACTTTTTCTTCGGCGATCGTTACCTCTCGTTCTTCACTAGTTTCGATCCGGTTTACCTCGATTTCGCCGCTGATCCTTATCCTGAAGATCGCCACCCGGACCTGCGTCGATCCCCCTTCCGAAATCGGCCCTGGGAGCACTATCCAGTAGCCAGTACCCTAGCGGCCCTGAGCTCGAAGGTGCTGTCGGGCTGGCTCGGCCTGGTTGACGCTTTTGATGGCTTTCATGCCGTCAACATCGTGCTGGCAGCACTCCTGCTGTGGACGTGGGTCCGTTTTCTCGACCCACGGTTCGGCACCATCGCTGCCACCGCCGCCGTCGTCTTCCTATTCAGCTCGCCGCGGATCTTCAGCCACCTGATGGCGAACGTCAAAGACTTTCCCTTGATGGTGTTCTTCACCCTCACCATCATCGTCTTCTTCCGTGCCTATGAGTCGGGCTCCCGTCGCGGCATCCTGGCCGCGGGGGCGTTGTGGGGATTAGCCCTCGGCACCAAAGCCAATGCCCTGTTTCTGCCGCTGATCCCTCTCGCTCTGATCGTTCTCGGCGGCCTACCCGAAACCTGGCGACAGCGACGACAACAACTGTTCTGGACCCTCGTCGGCGCTGGGTTTGCCGGAGTGATCGTGATGGTGATGGTATGGCCCTACCTATGGGCCGACCCCCTGGGACGCCTGGTCGAGAATCTCGAGTTCGTCTTGCTGCGCAAAGACACCACTCACCCCGACAGCTTCGCGCCAGTGGTGCAGGCAATCCTCTTGACCACCCCGCCAGCATTCTTGGCCTGCTTCGCCATCGGCCTCATCCCGTGCCTGCGGATGGCCTGGCGAGATCGACGTCGAGACGCGCTCTTGTTGCTGGTATGGATCCCCGCCGTCCTCAGTCGGTATCTTGTGCCGCAAGCGGTGAATTACGACGGCGTACGCCACTTCCTGGAGCTCTTCCCCGCCATGGCCGCGATCGCCGGCCTCGGCGTCGCCTGGCTGGGGCGTGCCGTGCTGGCCGGCCTTCGTCGTTGGCCTGGCACGAGGCACAACGAGGTCTCGGAATCTGCGGCGCGCTGGATTCGCGTTGGCGCCCTAGCGCTGGCCTTGGCGCCGGGGGTTTGGTCGATGCTCGTTACGCACCCCTTCCAGCTAGCGTACTGGAACGTGTTCACCGGTGGCTACGCCGGAGCCCGCGCCCGGGACCTGCCGCAGGCTGGTGACTATTGGGGCACCAGTTACCGTTTAGGTATGCGCTGGCTCAACGACAACGCACCACAGGACGCGTGGGTTGCGGTGCCGGTGATCGAGCACGCCGTCCGCCTGGTGGCGCCCGACCGTCTACGGCCCGATCTTGTCCTGCTGCCGGTGACGACTCCCTTCTCGCCCCAGATCCATCCTGAACGTTTACAGCTCACCCGAGAAGCCGCCCGCCAACGCCCCGTTTACGTCATGTTCGTCGAACGACGGGACTGGATGAATGAACTGATGCGCGACTGCCTCGAGCATCTGGAGCCCGAAGTCGAATGGGTGTTGAACGGGGAACCGGTGTTGGCGATCTACCGTTACATACCGCCATAGACGATCCACAACACAAGCACGCCCCACAACATGACGTTGACCAGTGACGGCAGGTCTCGCAGGATGGCCTCGGTGGGATTGCGCTTCTCTTGGCGCTGATAAATCAGGTAGAGGTAACGAAAGATACCGAAAAGGACCATTGGCATGGTGTACACCAGACGATCTGAGCCGAAGCGACTGACGGTGTCGGCGTCAACCGTGTAGACGGCATAGGAAACCACCGTGGACGCGGTGACAACGTTGATCATCTGATCGAGGAACGCCGGGCTGTAATGGCTGAGGACCGCCCGGTGCTCAGCGGCGTCGCCGGCCAACAAGACAAGCTCATGGCGACGCTTGGAGAGGATCAGGAAGAGCGCCAGGAAGATGGTGCATAGCAGCAGCCACCTCGAGACCTGGACGTCGATCGCCTCGGCCCCGGCGAGCACACGAATGACGTAGCCGCTGGCGACCGCCATCACATCGAGAATGACAACACGCTTGAGCCAGCTGGAGTACAAGACGTTGATCGTCAGATAGGTTGCCAGCAGGAGGGTGAAGAAGGTGCCGAAGAACAACGCCGACCCCAACGCTGCAGCCGCCAAAACTACCGCCGCAATGATCGCGGCCGGCACCGGCAGCGCCCCGGAGGCGATCGGCCGATGCTGCTTCAAGGGATGGCGACGGTCTTCGTCGCGATCGCGCAGGTCGTTGATCAGGTAAATTGCACTGGCAGCGAGACAGAAGGTGCCGAAAGCCATCGCGGCCCGAGTGACCACCTCGGCTTGCCCGAGCTGCTCGGCAAAGACAATCGGGGCCAGTACAAAGACGTTCTTGACCCACTGAACGGGACGAAGGGCCTGGATCAGAGCGCGTATCATGAGGCGAATACTATAGGGTCGGACACCGTGTTGGACACCGTGTTGGACAAAGGTCGGCCATCGGTCGAACACTTTGATGTCGAACACGTGATGACGCCGAAAAACATGCCGAAACTTCGCCTATTCTATGTCGCCCCGACGATCCTGCTGCTGACGCTGGCCGTCTGGCCCCTGATCCGTGGTGCTGAGACCCTCTACACGCGGGACGTCCTGACCAGTCACTACCCACTGAAAAGCGCACAAGCGGAGACCCTTCGGCAGGGCAAAATACCGCTGATCGATCCCTACCGTGCCGGCGGACAACCCCTGCTGGGCAACCCCAACGCCCTGCCGCTCTACCCCAGCAACCTGCTCTATCTTGTCGCGTCACCGTTGTGGGCGCTCAATGCCCACTTCTGGCTCCACCTCTTGTTGGCGCCTGTTTCGTTTTACTGGTTGGGACGTGCCTGGGGGATCCGACGCTCCGCGGCCTGGGCGGGTGGGGTGTGTTACGCCAGTAGCGGCTTCTTCCTCTCGCTGCTCAACCTCTACAACCTGGTGGCCGGGGCGGCCCTGGCGCCAGCGTTCATCGCCGCCTGTCTCGACGCCTGGAATCGGGACCGTCTGCCTTCGTCTTCGAGACGCAGGCTGGCGGTTGCAGGAGTTCTTTGGGGGCTGTTGATTCTCGCCGGAGATCCGATGTTCGCGGCCCTCGCCCTGGGACTCGCTTTTGCGGCGGTGATGGCACGCGGCCAGTCGGCCGCCAACGCAGCCCGGGGCCCGTCGGCCAACGCGCCCTGGCGAGCGCACGGCTTACCTTCGGCCCTGGTGGTGCTTTGTGGCACTCTCCTCGCTGCTCCGATGCTGATCGAATTCTTGCGGATCCTGCCCTTGTCTTACCGTGGGTATTGGCAATTCTCGATCCGCGCCGCCCTCTCCCAAAGCTGGGACCCACGCAGCGTCTTGGAGTGGTTCTTGCCGTTCTTCTTCGGTCGACCGGACTTCACGTTCTGGGGCATGAGCTTCTATGGTGGCAATCCACCGCTGCTGTACTCGCTTTACCCCGGTTTGCTGAGCCTGGGGTTGGTGATCTCGAGCGGTCGCCCTCGCAGCCGTGGCGCCTGGTGGGCCTGGGGAGCGACTCTCGCTGGGCTCTTCATGGCCGCTGGCGCCTGGAATCCGGTCGTACGGGCGCTCTATGCACTGCCGGGAGCCTCGGCCCTGCGTTATCCGGTCAAGCTCTGGCTGATCGTCGCTTTGGGATGTTCGCTGCTCTGTGCGATTGGCTTTGAACGCCTGCTGGACGATGGCGGACGGCGCTTGTCCAGAATCTTCGGCGGCATGACGGTGGTTTATCTCGTCGCCTGGGGACTCCTCTTACGGCAGCCTCCGGCACTGATCTCTTTCTTGCAACAACTCGACCCTGAGCGCCTCAACCATGCCACTTTGATGCGGGAGGTCTCCCGCTGGAGCGCCCTCAGCCTGTTTTCATTGATAACGCTCGGACTCCTGGCGCTGATCGTGCGACTCTCCCGCAACCGGCCAGCGGCGGGGGGAGCTTTGCTGCTGGTGACGCATCTCTTGGCTCAGGGCTTCTTCCTGCAACCCCTCTATGACGGCGATGCCAGCGAGTTTTACCAAAGACCACCTCGAGTGCTTTTGGCAGTGCCATCCGGTTCGGCGCCAAACGGTTCGGCGCCAAACGGTTCGACGCCACCCGGTTCGGCGCACCAGGGTTCAACGTTCGTCCATGGCGACTTCCGTGACCTGTTCGGCAAAGTTGCGATTCAACCCCTGAGGCTATTTCCCGACCCACGCTTCTTCTGGCTGTCGCGCCTGCAGTATGACGAGCTACACCCCTTCGCTGGCGCCGCACGAGGACAACGCTACGAGCTCAACCATTCGCCGGAAGGACTCGACTCGTTCTTCAGCATCTCCGTCTCACGTGCGATCCAACAGCAAGACGACGAGGGACGGTTGCGTCTATTGGCTGCCATCGGGGTCGACCGATTGATTCTCGGGCGAAGAATCGCGCCGGAAGCAGCGGATCTGGTCGACTTGCAGGCTGTGGCTCCCGGGCCGCCTCGGGACACCTTCGTCTACCGACTGCCACAGGCCGCGCCGCAGGTTCTGCTTGCTGGCACCGTCCTGCGGGCGCCGGAAATGAGTAGCGCGCTGCGGATCTTGACCGCAGAAACCTTCGATCCACGCACCATGGTGGTCTTACCGGGCGACGGACCCGAGCTGCGCGGCGAACTGGGACACGTTGACATCGTGACCGATGGCCACGAAGTGCTCGAGGTCGAAACCTCCAGCAAGAATGCGGGGGTCCTACTGACCCAGCGGGCGTTCCTAGACATTTACCGCGCCACCATTGACGGCCAGCCTGCGCCTTTGGTGGTGGGCAATCTCGAGCGCTTGGCAATCGAGATACCACCAGGAAAACATCGGGTCAGGATTTGGGCTGATCGACGCCCCACCCGCCTGGCATGGCTGGCGGCGCTGGTGGGAGTGATTGGGCTGGTTGTTGTTGGACGACGCCGACGCGGCGAAGCGCGACACCGACGCGGCGAAGACGCGACAACCGGAGCTTCCGATGAAGGGTGACGAGCACGCCGACACAGCACAAAACGAGACACAGCAAGGTCCGAGCTGGCACCCGTCTGCCATCGCTCTCGGTGTCTTGGTTCTGCACTCGATCTTCGCTCTAGTTTTCCCCCTCCCAGGCACTTTCCGCAAGTATGGACTGGCGGCTGAGCAGTATCTGAGCGGTGAGCTGCCGCTCGAACGGCTGGTGGATTTTTCACCCCTCTATTTCCACCTCAGTGTGTTGATGGAGCGGTGGCTCCCCCAGCCCGACACCACCTTGCTCTGGCTCCAGATTGTCCTGGCAGCGGCCTCGGTCGGCCTGGTCTTCGAGCTGCTGCGGCGGCGGGTCTCCGTCGCTCTGGCCCTGACAGCTGCCGTGGTGATGACTTTTGATCGGCATCTGTTGATCTATTCCCGGATCCTGGAGCCGGAAGTTGTCCTGTTGTTCTGTTTGCTGGTCTGTCTCGTGTCGCTGCACCGACGACCCTGGCTCGCTGGCCTCTGTGCCGGCCTCTGCCTGGCCACCCGGCCGACGTTCCTACCAGCATTCTTGCTGGTGCCCTTGGTTTTTTGGATCGATGGTGATCGCGGCAAACGCTGGGGACGGCGGTCGGTCGTTTTTCTGAGCCCCGTCGTCGTGACGCTGCTGCTACTGGCCTGGCGCGCCGACTGGATCACCGGAGACCCTAGGACTCCGGTGATGAACCCGGGTACGGTCTTTTTCGAAGGGAACAACCCGCTGTCTCACGGCACCAGCGCGATCTACCCGCCGGTGGTACTAGCCTATCTCCGCCACAGCGGCGAGATTCCGGACTCGGCACACGAGTACTATCGCACCGTGGCTCGCGCCGACACTGGACGCGAATTGTCGATCTCCGAGGTCAATACCTACTGGTCGTCAAGGGCTTTGAGCTTCATCCGTGCCGAACCCGGTCGGTTTGTCGCACTCCTCGGTGAAAAGCTGGCGCGGGCTCTCCACAGCTTCCGCTGGCATGATGTATCGCTGGCTTGGAAACTCGACGGACGGTTGGCCTGGGTCCCGGCGGTGCCGTTCGCCCTGCTCTCCGCCTTCGCTCTGGTAGGCGCTCTCCTCGACGTTCGTCGCTGGCGCACCAATTTGCTGTTTTATGCTCTGGGACTGAGCCAGTTGGCGGTGATGCTGGTTTTTTACGTCTCGGCTCGACAACGTTTGGTGCTGTTTCCAGCGCTGCTCTACTTCGCCGTCGTCGCTGCCTCGCGGATCCAGCAGGATCGGCGCCGATCGTTGCTATGGGTAGCCCTTGTCGCCCTTCTCACGATTTCCTTATCGCTGCCCGACGATCCCATACACGACGAACGTTACCAACGGGGCGCCACTCTCGAGACCGAGAGATTACTGGAGCAGACTCGCGCCAAGAGCCGGCAACAACCGCTGGCGCGCCATGCTGAGCTCGCGGTTGAATCGGTCGCCGCCGCCCCCTGGTGG
>JAJCXQ010000522.1 GCA_029263355.1 Acidobacteriota bacterium
TCCCGAGGGCACCTGGACCCTAGAGGTGCGAGACTACGGACGCGGCAAAAACCAGGGGTGCCTGCGCAGCTTCGGGGTGCATTTGAAGTTCTGATCCACCCTGAAACGGCGGTTCCGTCAGGCGGTGTTTCCGTCAGGCGGTGTTGGTGTCAGACCTGTCAGCGATCGGACTCGCGAGTTTCGTGGGACTGGTGAAGTCCATATCGGCGTGGGTCACCGGGTCTCGGAATCGTAGCCGGTGGGCGAGCAACCGCAACGGGCGTTCGAAGTCGGGAGGACCTTTGGGTTGGAGTGTTGGATACAGTGGATCGTCGACGATTGGATAACCGAGATCGCTGAGATGCACCCGCAGCTGGTGTTGTTTGCCGGTTTCCGGTCTTAGCCGGAAGTGGGCGAAACCGTCCCGCCACTCGTTGAGCTCGACGTGGGTTACGGAGTTGGCCCGCCCAGGGACAGTCGCCATACGAAACCAAGGCTCACCGCGGTCGAGGCGGCTTTCGATCCGCCACTCGCTGCGACTCGGTTGAGTTGGGGCATGGGCGATGGCGAGGTATTCTTTGTCGATGTTCTGGTTGCCGAACAGCAAGTGGTAGTCGGCCCGGCTGGCGGGGTCGACCGAGAACATCACCAGGCCGGCGGTGAGACGGTCGAGGCGATGCACCGGTGTCAACTCCGCCAGACCGGTGGACCGTTGCAGACGATAGAGCAGGCACTCGTTGACCCATGGACCGGACGGGACAACCGGCAGAAAGTGTGGCTTGTCCACCACTAGCAGATGGTCGTTGCGGAACAGCATGGTTTCGGTAAAAGGAATCGGACGTTCCTGTTCAACCTCGCGGAAGTAGCGTACCCGTAGCCCAGCCCGATACGGTGTCATGAGGTCGAGCTTTCGGTCGTCGCTGTCGGTGACTTTGCCGTCGGTCAATCGCCGTTGCCAGACCTCGCGGCCGACCTGTGGGAAACGCTCTACGAGGTAAGCGAGCAGAGTGGCTGGCGGGTCCTCTAGCCGCGGCAAGGTGATCGTCGAAGCGCGCGGCGCGCGGCTGTGTTGTGGACCAGGCATCGCGGCAATGGTAGCGAACGGGTCATGGTAGCGGCGCTATGTTAAAAGTTTGTCCCAAGGAACCATTAGGTTGTCAAGTCGGGTTGCGCACTGCGGGCTGGGTCACTTTGCGTGCCGGGTCAATCGAGGAAAGAGAGGATGTCATGACGGGTGAACACGGCAATCTCCGCGATATCCCGGGTAGCTACGACCCCCTCACATGGGCTTCTGTCTCAGACGATCGAGTTCTAGCGCTGCTGGAAGAATTTCTTCGTCAGCCGCCATTCGGTCATTGTCGAATTGACCTTGAACCCAGCTGCGCGGGATGGCGTCTCTACCGAGATCCAGCAAGCTCTCGGTGAGGGAGAGCTCGATCTGATGCAAGTTGCCGCCTTGCCCGAGCTCGCTAACTTCGTCCGCGAGGTCCTTCGGCTGCATCAGCCGGTTTCCCTGTTCTACGCCGAAGCCCGGGACGATTTAGTGGTCCATGCCCGTACCGGCTCGCATCAGATTCGCCGTGGCGAGCTGATGTGCGGCGTCATGCCGTTCATTCATCGTGACCCTGCCGTCTTCGCCGACCCTGACGTTTTCGATATGGACCGATACAGCAACGGCTCCACGGCCGCGGAATGCGTCTTATGGTCCCACGGCCCGGACACCAGCTCTCCGCAGCCCAAGAACAAAATGTGCGCGGGTAAAGATGTCGCCGAATGGGTGATCAAATTGTTCTGTATCAAACTCCTATCCGGCTATCGCTGGACCCTCGACGAGTCACCCCAGTGGAGTGACGATGAGCTCGACCCGGCTAATCGGCCACTGACACCGTTCACTGTGTCGTCATTCGAAGCACGGTAACGGCGAAACAGAACTCTGCTGCCGTGCGCCACGGTCGCCAACACTCAAGGGAAGATCTGAGAAGCGACGATTAGCGGCCAGAGGAACCGGACTCCAGGGACGTCAGTTCTTTCTTCCAGCGATCGTCGAGTAGCGCCTGAAGCTCTTGGCGGACAAGCTCTTCTCGCCACACCAGGCGATAGAAATCATCGCAGCCATGTTTGGCGTACCAACCCGCCATATGGGACCATGAGTAGCTCTTCGGCATTGGATTTCCGCCAGTGGCTACAAGCCATTCCTGGACCGTCTGTCCTCGGTTCTTATAAGCACGAGACAGTGCGCCGCACACGAGCCGCTCGAGCGTTTGCTTGGCCGGGACTCCCGGACCGAAATCGCCGTCGGCATGCCAGATGATCGCAGCGGTCTGGATTTGTGCCGACGGCGGCCGCGAGTCCGAAAGTCGCGTCCGCAGCCGCTGAAGGCAAGCATCGGGGTCCTCCTCGTCCAAATCGCAAACGACGACCACCTGCGTTGGCGGAGCTGTTTCCGTCGGCGAGTTCTTTAGAGTACGGCATGCGTTCTCGACGGCTTTCACCTTGCCGTAAGCTGGTTTGATCTCGAGGAACGTCGATTCTTGGAATTGAAATGCGAAGTTGCCCTTTCCAACGAACTTCTGGGTCATCGGGTTCTTGATCCGCGCAGGAGTTTTCTCCGGCCGCCAAAGGTTGGTCCAGCCCCGTGCTTCGAGCCAGCCGGCGAGGAAGGAGCGGTCGTGGAAGCCCTCGCAATGGAGTTCCGCCCAATTCAACGCAGATCCTCTTCGATTTCTACCCGTGCATGGGCGACCTCGCTTGCGGCGCTCTTGGTTGTGTTGAGTCGTCCGTTTTCGAGGCGCACACGAGTCACGGTGAGAAAGTCCTCTTGACTCAATTCCTCGTCGCTCAGGTGAGCGATCAGATGATCGATGAGCTCCAGACTGTGGGTTGTCAGAATCACCTGCAGCCCAAGCCGCACGGCGGTGACGATCGCAAGAGTCACACGAGCCAGGCCCGCTGGATGCTGGTGGACCTCTGGTTCCTCGATCAGGGCAACTCCCTCCGCTGCCGCGAGTTGAAAGACGATCCGCAGAGCCGCCAACACGCCGTCGCCGCTGAGAGTTGCCGGTACCGGGCCGCCTGGCAAGTCGAGGGCGAGCCAGGGCACTCCGGCCTCGGTCAGGATGTCGAGGTCCACGAGCTCGGGCACCAGAGCTTTCGCATGCTCGAGCACGTCGCGCTTGCGGCCTTGCTCGAGAGCCATTGAAAAGAGGTCGTGGAGCGCCTGCGATGAATGCGGTCGAACCAGGCGAAAAGCAAGCCCTTTGGGATCGTTGCCTTCTGCGTCCCCAGGCTCGAATTGGTTGTCGGCTGCCATTCCCGTGACGGAGAAGCGCTCCTCTGTCTGGTTTGGGTTCGAGGAGTCGTCGAGGGGCGGCTGCCGACGATAAATCCTGAACGCGCTGTAGGGTCTCGGTGCCCCACGGTTGGCCAACGCCCTCGACATGACATCGACTCCGAGATGGCTGTCCCAGAAAAGCTCTCGCTCGATACGTTCACCACCAGAGAGAGACGCTGCGAGCCGTGCTGGCGGCCGGCCTCGCCCGCCTCCCCCATGGATCAGCCACTTGGCGCCGTTGTACTGCTGACGAGAATGCACGACGTGTCCGGCCCAAAACGCCGGTATTTGGGAGGCGGCGATGAGAGACGCTTCCAGCAGGGAACTCTTGCCGGAGCCATTACGGCCGACGAGAACCGTCAAACGAGACAGGCCCTCAAGCCTGCCTTCACGAATTCCCCGGAGGTTCTCGACTTCGACGGAAGTGATCACCCGACTATCTTACATGAGGAACTCAGCTACTCGATGCCCTCGGCGCGAGCCCGGAAAGATGCCCGAAGCGGCGGCGGCCTATGCTTTGGCTGTCACGGCGCTGGCCAGGACTACGTCCTCACCTCCTATCCCCTGAAGTAACGGATCGGGCGTTTTGCCGCTTTCGTTTTTCGATTCTCGGAGAGCTAAGCGGCCACCACCGGCAGCTGGGGAGTTTTTCGAGATGACCGCCGCGCCGTTCTTCGCCGATGGCTTCGAGTCCGGCGACCTCTCGTCGAGGATGTGGCGGGCAGGTTAGAGCGCCTGGAACCGCCCGATAGTCCCGGCTTGGCGGAGAAAGTTCGGCACTACGCCGTCTGGCTCGCGCCGTGGACGTCGCTCGCCGCGCTGGCTTTGGCGGTGGTCGCAGTCTTCTTGGCCAGAGGCTAGTACAGCGTCCCCCAAGTTCTGTCCGGGTTCTTGAGCGCCAGTCGTAGACTCGGCCGTCCGCGAGCTACCAAAATCTGTTCGTACAACAGAACGCGCTTGCCCGGAAACCGCGGCCTCTTCTCGCCGCCAAATTCGCGACCGATGGCTGTCCGAAGACCTGCTCGGGCGCCGTGAGCGCGAATGGGGATTTCAAATCGCGTTTTCACCAGCTGAAAATCCGATTGGACAAACTCGACCCCCTCTTGTGGCGGGTGAGGATCCGATAGGGCAGATCCGACTCCTTCCGCGGTGGCCAAAAATCCAATTGGGGGAATCGACATACCTGCTGTAGCCGGTGTGGAGGTCATTTTGCGAAGGCAAGATAGGTCAACACCGGGTGAACATCGGATTGGGCAGAGTTGACCCCCTCTTGTGGCGGGTGAACATCGGATTGGGCAGATCGGACCTCTTCCTCGGTGGCCGAAAATCCAATTGAGTGGATCAACACCCCTTCCGCGGTGGCCGAAAAGGTGATTTGCAACCCCCAATTTGTTCTTCGGCGGCTGGACATGCGATTTAGGGGCCCGATATCGCCGCTGTAGGAGCGAAACGTCGGCCTGGAGGCGAGCCATGTTACGCCCCTCCAGCTCAGCTCGACCCGTCGCGCCCGCCGCGGGAAAGCGCGCTGACTGTCTTGACCACCCCCGGCACCCCGAGCGTCAGGGCCGACAGGAAGCCGAGGGTGGTGTCCATGAAGGCCCGCTGGGTGGCGAACAGGAAGAGGGCGATGACCGCCAGCATGCTGAGCAGCGCCCAGCGCAGCTGCTGCCAGCCGAGGCCCCGCACCTGGCTCTCCCAGTGCGCCACCTCCTGCGGCTCGTAGACCCGGAGGACGAAACGGGCGAAGCTCTCGTCGCTCGGCCGCAGCATCGGGTCGCGGGTGACCAGGCCGCGCTGCAGCAGCCGCCGCACCGTGCGCCATTGCTTCGGGTTGACGAACCGCTCCTTGGTGAGATGCACCAGGACCAGCTGCTCGTCTGGCGAGCAGGCGTTCCACAGCGCCCAGTAGTAGCTCTCCCACCGCTCGAGCGCCCGTTCCCCGGCCTCCGAGTTGCCGTTTTCGTGCGGATGCTTGCGCGCCCGGCCGACGGAGACCAGCTCGAATTCGCTCAGCAGGCGGCCCCAGCGTAGCGCGCGGTTCCAGGCATCGGTACCCTGGTCCTGGGTGGACCCCGAGCGCAGGAGACGCTCGAGGGGGTCGGTGACGGTGGGGAGGATGACCGGACGCGAGCCGCGGGAAACGAGCAGGCGCTCCAGGGTCCGCAGCTTCCAGGCCCGGATCTCTGGATCGGCGAGACCGCTGTCGAAGTCGCTGCAGATTACCGGCCGGGCGTCGTCCGCCGCGATCGAGCGGATCTGCTCGGCGGTCGCGTCGCGGTCTTCGCCCCCGAGATCCACCAGGTTTCCGGCCGAGGCGAGGATCTGCCGGTAATCGTCGGGGTCGGCGACCAGCGCGATCATGTGGGCCCGGATGCGGGTGAGCTTCGAGACGTCCAGCGGGTCGGCCTGGCGGCCGATGCGGATGAGGAAGATGGTGCGGTCGGTGTAGCGGACCCAGACCACGATCAGGCACAACAACGCCGGGCCTCCGAGGAGCAGCAACCAGCCCGCCCAGGGTCCGGAGTCCTCGAGCGACGTGGTGACGTGCGCTGGCCGCCCGACCGTCGGCGCCGCGTCCCGGATCGTGAGCTCGTGCCCGCGCAGCCACGAGCTCAGGCGGCCTTCGGCTTCCCGCTCCACGAGGTAGCGCAGCGCTCTCGAGCTCCGGTTGTAGATCGGCTTGAACCGCGCCATCTGCCGCGACAGGGTCCAACGCCCATCCGCCGGCTCGTCGTTCGCGCCGGCCACGGGGCGGAAGCTCAGCCTGGAGTGGAGCAGTGGCCGTTCGCCCCCCTCACGCCGCAGGTAGACGTCCTCCAGAAGCCGCCGCCGCTGGTCGAGAAAACCGGCCGGCAGCTGGATCTTGTCGTCGTAGAGGATGCTCAGGGGCCCTTCGCGGGTCTCCAGGGCCTCCAGCAGGTGGCGCCCTTCGTACTTGACCAGGGTCTCGACCTGTTCTCTCCAGGCGGCTCGGAACAGGCCGACCGCCGGGCCGATGGCGAGCAGGAGCCACATCAGCACCACAGCGGCGACGTGCCAGCGTTGGCTGTCGCGCCGCGCCGGACCGGAGTTCGCCGGGTCCTTGTCGCGCAGCCTCCAGTAGCCGTAATGGACCACCGTCATCGCGCCGGTGACGAAGCCGCAGGCGATCGAAAGCCAACCGAGCTCCTCCGCGGGCAGCCAGCGTAGGAATGACGCGAAGACGGCGATCAGCAAGGCGTACTGCCACGTCAGCCGGCGGTACAGGCTGAGTTTGGACTCCTCCGGCCACAGCCAGCGGGTATGGCGCACGCAGAGGACGCCGTAGACGAACAGCGGCAGGCTGAACAGGAAGACGTAGCTGAAAGCGACGATCAGGGTATGGGCCACCGCCTCCAGGTTGACGGTGCCGAGGATCTCCTTCTCGTAGAAGGTCACGATCCACCAGGGAACTACCTCGAGCGGCCGGACGTGGAGCAGGTGCGGCCGCGTGTGGTACCACGAGGTGAAGGTCTGTGGCGAGCGCGACCCCATCGCCGAGCGCAGCCGCTGGTGGTCCGCGATTCGTTCGAAGAGGTTCTCCTCCAGGGCGAGCTTGGGATTGGAATGGAAGAGGCTCAGTCCCTCGGCGTCGACGATGGCGAAACCGTAGCCCGGAGGCAGCACCGGGTGCATTACCGAGATCGGCTCACTGGTGATCGCCGCCGCCACCAGTCTGCGGGGCTCGGGCTCGCTCAGACAGGAGCGGATCGACAAGGACGACGACCGCTTGCCGGTGGTCATCGAGTCGTAAGTCTGAAAGAAGAAATCCCGCGGCTCGCCGCTGTCCGGAGGCGGCAGATACGGGCAGGCCAGTTTGCTTTCGAGGGCCTCCGAGGCGCCGTCGAAGTTCCACAGACGGCCCTCCCGGACTGCCTGGAAGTATTCCCGTTGGGCGACGCGAACCGGCGGCGTGTTGTGCTTGCGGATCGCGCCCTTGGCGAGCTGCCACCCTTCGTCGTCCATCCAGAAGACGGAAGTGAAGTAGGGGTACTTGGCTTTTGGCAGCTGGAGCTTCGGCGTGCCGCCGTCGCCCGTCGCCGGGGTGCCGCCAGCGCCTGGCGCTGCCGCTGCCGTCGGCGCCAGCAGGTCGATGGCCTCGCTGCCTCGGGTCGGCCGCGAGGGCTCTCGGCACAGCTTCTGATCGTAGGCCCGGAGCTGACGGTGAAGACAGGAAAGCTCGCCCAGGAAGTTGCCTTCGACGTCCGCTGCCAGGTCCTCGAGGCTGGTCTCGAAACGCGAGCTCAGCTCCAGATAGCTGTCGGCATCGTAGAGCAGGACCGGCGTGAGCACTAGCAGGACGAAGGTGCTCAGCCACAGCAGGTAGGCGTCGATCAGCTTGAACCGCTCGCGGCGATCGATTAGGAAGAGCTTGATCAACGGCCAGGTCAGAACGCCCAGGATCAGCAGCAGGAAAAGGCCGAGCGCCAGGTTCGGCGCCACCCCCAAGGCGCGCTGCAGCACCTGATCGGAAGCTACCAGGCCGCACAGCGCCCAGGTGACGGCTTGCGGGCCGGCCGCCGCGTCCTGCAGGGACGCGGCTTCGAAGGCTTTGCGGTCTTCGAAGTGGTTGAGGCCCACGGGCTGGCACAGGAGCCGGAAGTCCTCCTCGACCAGCTCGACGTCGAAAGCCAGGCTGGTCGGGACCAGGCGGTCGTAGGCGATCTCGACCTCGTCACGCTCCGTCGCGATCGCGAACCCTTCGGCGACCAGCCGGTCGATGCGGGTCAGTCGCATGGCCTCCGTGATCTTCTCCCGGCAACTGGTTCGAGGCCTCGGACACCACCTTCCCGCTGGCGTCGGCGAGGACAATGGTGTCGAAGACGTCACCGAAGTAGAGGCGGTCGAAGATCTCTTCGATCAGGACCCGAAAAGCGAACCGGCCGCTTTGCTCCGGAGGCGTCGGCAGGTACTCGGACGGCGGCGGCTGAAACTCCACCAGCGCTCCCAGGAGGAGGTCGAACTCGTCAACGAAGAAGCCGGTTGCGAGATTCAGCTCGGGCCGGCGGAGCGCCGGCTCCGGCGCCGGGCCCGAGGACTGCTCCTCGAGCTCCTCGAGCTTCTCGCGCAGCTCCTGCTCCCACGCCATCAGTTCGTCGAGCACACCGGAGATCTTGGCCGGTCCCAGGAAGGGCTGGCGATCGGGCAGGCTGCCGGCGAAGCGGAAGTCTTTCGTCAGGCTCTCGATCGTTGTCTCGGAGCCGCCCAGGAGCCCTTCCATCCGCTCGGTGGCGCTCTTCAGCAAGCGGACGTTGTACCGTTCGATCTCTCGCACCTGGTCGACGACGTAGGCGACGTAGAGGATCGCGGGAACCACGAATAGGATCGCGATCCACCCCAGCACCAGCTTGGGCCCCGGCGATAGTCGGGTCCGGATGATCTTCTTTTCCGCCGTCATTCCAATCTCCCCAACGAAGGCCAGTCACGCAGGTGCATCTCACATACTCAGATTCCAATGCACTGTGGTTTGTTTAGCACCTTAGCGTCCGTTGCGCGCTACCCGACGTAGAATGTGGTGAGATGTCGTTGCACGCGCCCACAAGACCCTACGCTTTTTTCGGTTGGGTCTTGTCCCTGTCGATCGCTGGCATGGTCGCCATCGGCTCTTCCGGGGCTTTGTGGGCGCAGCAGAGTCCGCCAACGCAACCCAGCCCACCAGCGCTAACCAACCCTCCAGCGCAACCCAGCCCGTCGCCAGCGCAGACCGTGACTGTGCCCACCGGCGCCGAGCAGCCATTGAACGAGCAGGCCCGCTCGGAAGCATTGGCTGCGCTCGACCAGCGTTATGTGAAGTGGCTGCAGAGCGTCCGCGGTCTGATGACCCAAGGTGAGCTGGATTATTTCTTGCGATTGCAGGAAGACTTCCGGCGCGATGTTTTCCTGCGGGTGTTCTGGGATCCCCGTGATCCTGATCCGAAGACCACCGTCAACGAGCTCAAAGTTCGTTGGGAGCGGTTCAAAGACGCTCCGGACGGTGTGCCCTACGGTGATCCGCGGTTCCTGCTGTTGCTCTACAACGGGCCCCCGGGCGGTTGGTCCTTACGGGACGGTCGGCCGGTGGCGCGTTGCTTCTCGCGTTCCAAAGAGCTCGAGATTTGGTTCTACGGCGCCAGCGAGCGGGTCTCGAAGAAGTTCGCGGTGATTCTCCTGCGGCGCGGCGCCGAATCCGCTTACGAAGTTTATTTGCCCGGCGGACCATTACGGCCGATTCAGCGTTCCGGGGGCTTGCCTTCGAGCAATATTCAGGAGCTGTGTGCCGACGAAGAGTTGCGTTATGTGCTCAACGAAATCTCGCGTATCACGGACTACGATCAAGTGTTACGGGACGCGCTGTCTCCGCTGTTGCCCTCCCCGGAGTGGCTGGCGAATTTAGCGTCCAGCGCCACCGACGTGCCGCGGGGCGCGGCAACCTTCGAAGTAGACGTCGATCTCGCCTTTCCGGACCGCAAACAGAGCCGCACCGCGGTGCGGATGATGCTCGGGATCTCCCTCGAACAGGCCCCCGGTCGCCGCTTCGACGAAGAGCTGTTTCACAACTTTCAGCTGA